>SLHP01000142.1 GCA_007136095.1 Nitriliruptoraceae bacterium | reverse complement strand
GAGTTGTAGACGTGGCGCATCAACACCTTGGACAGGACGTCGTTGACCAGCGTCGACTTGCCGGATCCCGACACCCCGGTCACACAGGTGAACGTGCCAAGAGGGAAGGGCACCTCGAGGTCCTGCAGGTTGTTCGCCGACGCGCCGACGACCGTCATCGCCCGGCCGTTGCCGTCCCGGCGACCGGCGGGCAGCGGGATGGACCGCTCCCCCGAGAGGTACGCGCCCGTGAGGGACTTGCGCGTGAGACGCTTCAAACCGTCGACCGAACCGGAGTGAACGATCTCACCCCCGTGCTCGCCCGCTCCCGGACCGATGTCGACCACGTGGTCGGCGGCTTCGATGGTCGCCTCATCGTGTTCGACCACGATCAGGGTGTTCCCGAGGTCGCGCAGCCGCAGCAGGGTCTCGATCAGCCGCTCGTTGTCCCGCTGGTGCAGCCCGATCGACGGTTCGTCGAGCACGTAGAGCACCCCGACCAGCCCGGCCCCGATCTGGGTCGCCAGGCGGATGCGCTGGGCCTCACCACCGGACAACGACCCGGCAGCGCGATCCAACGTCAGGTACTCGAGCCCAACGTCAAGCAGGAACCGCAGGCGCGCGCGGATCTCCTTGAGTACCCGCGCACCGATGAGCTGCTCGCGCTCCGTCAGCTCCAGACCCTCGACGAACGCCTCAGCGTCGGCGACCGAGAGTCCGGTGAGTTCCGCAATGCTGCGGTCGCCCACGGTCACGCCGAGCACGACCGGCTTCAGACGCTTGCCGTCACACGATGGGCACGGCACCTCTCGCATGTACTGCTCGACCTGCTGGCGGACGTGGTCGGACTCGGTCTCCGCATGCCGGCGCAGCAGCGACGGGAGCACGCCCTCGATCCGGGCCCGGTACGACCGTTTGCGCCCGTACCGGTTGGTGTAGGAGACCTGCACGCGGTCATCCAGCCCGTGGAGGATCGCGTCCTGGATGTCCGCAGACAGCTGCCGCCACGGGGTGGTGGGGTCACCGCCCACGTGGGCCACGGTCGCGCGCAGCAGTTGCCGGTAGTAGTTGGACTGCGCACCGGTCCCCCACGGCAGCACGACCCCCTCGTCGACGGAGAGGTCCGGGTCACCGATGACCAGATCCGGGTCCACCGTCAACCGGGTCCCGAGCCCCGAACACGTCGCACAGGCACCGTAGGGCGAGTTGAACGAGAAGTTGCGTGGCGCCAGTTGATCGAAGCTGACCTGGCAGTGCGTGCAGGCGAGGTGTTCGGAGAACGTGAGTTCCTCCGCCTGGGGCACGGGCTCACCAGCGGCCTCAGCCTCCTCGACCGCTTCCCGGGTCGGCAGCACCTCGATCATCGCCACACCCTCGGCGAGCTGCAGGGCCGTCTCGATCGAATCCGCGAGCCGCCGGCGGATGTCCTCCTTCTTCACCAGGCGGTCGACCACCACCTCGATGTCGTGCTTGAGGTTCTTCTCGAGCTTGGGGACCTCGTCGATCGGGTGGACCCCCCCGTCGACACGCACCCGGGAGTAGCCGTCGGTCGACAGCTGCTGGAACAGCGCGCCGTACTCGCCCTTGCGGCCACGCACGACCGGTGCCAGGACCTGGAACCGCGTGCCGGTCGGCAGTTCGTGGACCTGATCGACGATCTGCTCGGCCGTCTGGCGGGCGATCGGACGACCGCAGTTGGGGCAGTGCGGCTGCCCGATCCGGGCATAGAGCAGCCGGAGGTAGTCGTAGATCTCGGTGATGGTCCCCACCGTGGACCGTGGGTTGCGCGACGTCGACTTCTGATCGATGGAGATCGCGGGCGACAACCCGTCGATGAAGTCGACGTCCGGCTTGTCCATCTGCCCGAGGAACTGCCGCGCGTAGGCGGACAGCGATTCCACGTACCGGCGCTGACCTTCTGCGTAGATCGTGTCGAACGCAAGACTCGACTTCCCCGACCCGGACAGCCCCGTGAACACCACCAGGCTGTCCCGGGGGATGTCGAGGTCGATGTCCTTGAGGTTGTGTTCACGCGCACCACGCACGGTGATGCGGTCGCGATGGGAACTCGGTCGTGCCACGGGTCGTCACCTCTGGGGCTACGTGCGATGGGCGGGGCGCGTGACGGCCCGATGTCGTCAGGCCGCCGAGGGTACCGAGCAGGACCCTACGCCTTCGGGGCCCCCTTCGCCGAACACCCGTTCGCTCTCTGGGGGAGCGTCACAGGGCTCCGGCCACCGAACCTGCAGGCTTCGCTCGACCCGGCCCCGGTCTGTCGGCGCGAACCTCGCCCACCGGAACGGGTGTGTGCGGCAGTGTGCTGCGGGTCGTTCTACGCTGCCTTCGACCGACGAGGTCCCGACGGATCGTTCGATGCCAGGAGGCGTCCATGCAGATCGCCGTGTTCAGTGCCCGCGCCTACGACCGGCGGTTCCTGTCGGAGGTCGCGGAGCACGAGGGCCACGGCCTGACCTTCCTCGAACCCCGACTGGATCGGCACACCGTGACGCTGGCGGACGGCTACGAGGGCGTCTGCATCTTCGTCAACGACACCGCCGACGCCGAGATCCTGGCCACCCTGGCGAGCGGCGGGACGCGCCTGTTGCTCCTGCGGTCCACCGGGTTCAACCACGTCGACCTGCAGGCCGCGGAGCAGCACGGCCTCACCGTCGCTCGCGTCCCGGCCTACTCCCCCTACGCGGTCGCCGAACACACCGTCGCGCTGATGCTGGCGGTCGAGCGGCGTCTCCACCGCGCCTACAACCGCGTCCGGGAGGGCAACTTCGCCCTGGAGGGTCTGCTCGGCTTCGACCTGCGCAACAAGCGGATCGGCATCATCGGAACCGGCCAGATCGGGCAGATCGTGGCTCGCATCATGCGGGGCTTCGGGTGTTCGCTGCGCGCCTACGACCCGTACCCGAACGACACCGTCCGCGACTACGGCGTCCGGTACGTGGACCTCGACACGATGTTCAGGGACTGCGACGTCATCACCCTGCACTGCCCGTTGACGCCCGACACCCACCACATCATCGACGCCGAAGCCATCGCCAAGATGAAGCCCGGCGTCATGATCGTGAACACCTCGCGTGGTGCCCTGGTCGACACGCCTGCGGTGATCGAAGGGCTCAAGTCGGGCCAGATCGGCAACGTCGCGTTGGACGTCTACGAGGAGGAGGGTGACCTGTTCTTCGAGGACCTGTCCGACCGGGTGATCCAGGACGACGTGTTCTCGCGCCTGTTGACCTTCCCCAACGTGTTCATCACCGCACACCAGGCCTTCTTCACGGAGGAGGCCCTCCAGAACATCGCCGAGACGACCCTCGTCAACGCATCGGCGTTCGCCGCAGGCGAGCGGTCCGGCAACGAGCTGACCCACGAGCTGGTCTCGGGTGATGCGCGTGGCGGATCCGATGACCAGGACGCATGACCGACGACAGGAGGCTGACGATGCCGAGCTACACGGGTGAGGTCGAACCGGACGGTGACTGGCAGGACCGTCAGGATGGGCCCGTGAAGATCCGCAAACTGGCGGTCGAGGAGATGAACAACAACGTCTACGTCATCGCCTGTGCCCGCACGGCGCAGGCGTTGCTCGTCGACGTCGCGGCTCGGCCGGCGAGGATCGCGGAGGCCTTGGCCGACGTGGAACCGGTCGCAGCCGTCCAGACCCACGGTCACTGGGATCACGTCCGGGCGTGGGACGGCGTCCGCGACGACCTGGGCATCCCGGTGTGGGGGCACTCCGGCGACGCTGCACTGTTCCCCCGCCCCGTCGACCGGGAACTGCACGACGGGGCCACCCTCACGGTCGGTGACCTCGAGGTCCGGGTCATCCACCTCCCGGGACACACGGAGGGGTCCCTGCTCTACCTGGTCCACGGTGACGAACGGCCGCACCTCTTCAGTGGTGACACCCTGTTCCCTGGTGGGCCGGGCAACACCTTCGGCAGTCCCGAGAACCACGCCCGCATCATGGACGGGCTGGAGGAGAAGATCTTCGGTGCGCTACCGGACGACACGTGGGTCTACCCGGGACACGGGAACGACACCACCCTTGGCGCCGAACGGCCGAACCTGCAGGAATGGCGCGACCGCGGTTGGTGAGCGGGCCGGTCCACCGGTCATGATCGGCGCACGGTGCTGACTCAGACGGGCACGCTCGCGGCACCGATAGCGGCCAGGACCAGCACGAAGCTCAGGACCAGGCCGCGGCCGGCGAGCCGGTGGGCATCCGCGGCCATCTGCGTCTTACGCGCCCGGCCCAGCAACGCCTGGCCGACCCCGAGCGCGGCGATCGCCAACAGCGGATGGACGTAGGCGACCAGCGGAGCCGCGTTCCAGTAACCGGCGAGCCCGTAGAGGGCCAGCCCGACCAGCACCTGCAGGATCAACAGGGCGTACGTCACGCGGTACAGACCGGGCTCGAACTCTCGCGAGTCCTTGGCGCGACCGAACGCGATGACCGCGACCATGAGGACGATGACGGACACGAGGTAGCCCGTCCATTGGTGGACCAGCAGCAGGTTGGACACGGGAGATCCCTCGACGGGGTGGGTGATGCACCGATCCTAGCCGTCGGCGTGATCTGCCCACCGCAGCGGCTCGGGGCCGAGCGAACCCGAGCGCCGGGCACCGCGCCGCACTCACCGCGTCAGTGCCCGACGGAGCAGGAACGTCGCAACGCCGAGGAGGACCACGGCGAAACCGGCCAGCACGGTCAGCTCCATCACCACGTCCGCGATCCCGCCATCACGCCGGACGATCTCCGCCATCGCGGTGTTCGCCCACGCGTGCGGTGTGAACCGCGCCACCACCAGCATGCCGGCCGGGAAGAGCTCCAGCGGGATCATGGAACCACCCAGGACGGCGAGCACCAGCCCCAGCCCGACGCCGGCCCCCGACGCCTGGCTGTCGTTGCGGAACACCGAACCGAGCACCATCGCGGCCCCTGTCGACACCAGACAGAACAGCAGCACCAGTACCGAGGTGGCCAGTGGGTCCCCCCAGTCGACGCCGAACCCCAGCGCGGTGACCACGATGATGTAGAGCGCCTGGAACAGCGCGACGACGAACCGCCCCCCGGCGAGTCCGGCGAGGATCACGGGCAGGCGGGTCGGGGTCGACAGCATCCGGGTGGCGACACCGAACTGGCGGGTCTGGATCAGCGCGGCGCTGCTCGCCAGTGATGTCAGGAAGACGAACAGGAACAGTTGACTGGACGCACCGAGATCGAACTGGCCCAGCGCGCTGAACTCCTGCGCCAGTTCGTCGCCCCCAACGGCCTCGGTGCTGACCGTGACTCCGGGCATGCCCTCACGGACCTGCGCCGCCAGGTCGATCAGATCGGCGACCGACTGATCGGTCGCGTCCGCAGCCAGGCTCGCCGCACCGGTGATGGCGGCCTGGTCGGCGACGACCGCATCGACCACGGTCCGTAGAGATTGCGCCGTGGCATCGGGCCGACCCAGGAAGCCGATCTCGAAGGTCGCGCCCGAGCGCAGCGCGTCCTCGTAGCCGTCGGGGATCAGCACTCCGCCGCTGAGGTTGCCGCGCGAGACCAGCGATCGCAGCTCGTCCTCGTCGTCGATCGGCACCACCTCGATGCCCTCGGCGGTGTCCAGGCGATCGACGAGCTCTGATGCCGCGGCATCGTCGTCGGCGGCGACGGCTCCCAGCTGGGTACCCATCCCGCCACCGAACTGCAGGCCGATGAAGACGACCAGCGCGAGGGGTAGGACGAAGACGAAGAAGACGTTCGACCGTTCGCGGAGGAACCGCAGCAGCTCGACCCGCGAGATCTGCACGACCGTGCGCAGGGCTCCCATCATGCCGTCTCCCGCCGCATCCGCAGCGCCCCGGGCACGGCGAAGACCACACCGAACGCCACGAGCGCAGCGGTCGCCGGGAGCACGGCGGTCCAGCTGTCGGAACCCACCAGGTCCCCAAGCCCCCGCAGGAACCATCCATGCGGCGAGACCAGTGCCAACTGCCCGAGAGTGCCCGCCCCGATGGGGAAGAACACCCCGCCGGCCAGCCCGAAGACCAGCGCGACGATCGACTGCAGGTTGCCCGCCTGTTCTGCGGTGCGGGCGAAGGACCCGACGAACGCCATCACACCCAACGCCGAGATGACACCAGCGACGATCAGCACCGCGACCCCGACCGGATCACCCCAGGAGGCATCGAGCATGGTCGCGCTCGCGATCGCCAGCACCGTCATCGACACGATCCCGAGCACGAACGCGCCCATCGCCTTGCCGAGGTGCACCGTGCCGATCCCGATCGGCGCGGCCAGCAGGCGTTGCAGCGTCCCCTGTTGCCGTTCCTCGAGGAAGCCCGTGATACCGAACGTGACCGTGAAGAACAGGAAGAACACGGCCATCCCGGCCGCGAGGTAACTCGTCGGGTCGAGCTGCTGGTCGGGGGCGATCAGCTCGGTCGTGCTGACCGCTGGGGCCTGTGCCACCGCCAGTTCCGCGATCTCCTCCAGCTGCGATCCCGACAGCGCTCCCTGCGCCGCCGTCGCGCTGGTCGCTACGACCAGGCTGATCCGATCGAGTTCCGCCCGGTAGCCGTCCGCGATCCCCCGGGCCACCTCGGCGGACAGCGCCCGGTCCGGGTTCACGAGGACCCGGATCTCGCCCCCATCACCGGCGCTGACGTCGGCGCTGAACCCTGCCGGCAGGATCCAGGCCGCCGCGATGTCGCCGTCCTCCACGGCGGCGCGGGCACCCGCTTCGTCCTCGAACGTGGTCGCATCAACCAGACCGTCATCGACGAGTGCGGCCACGACCCCCTGCGTGAACCCGGCCGCGACATCGTCCCCGTCGAGGTCGACGACACCGGCGGTGAGTTCGAAGTCCTCCTGGGTCGGGAACAGCTGCGAGAAGACGAAGGTCAGTGCCAACGGGATGACGAACGCGAACAGCAGCACACTGCGGTCGCGCAGGCGCAGACGCAGGTCCTTGCGCAGGATGACGGTGGCGGCACGCAACATGACGATCAGTCCCGCAGCGCTTTGCCGGTGAGGTGCAGGAAGACATCCTCGATGTCCGGCTCACGCACCTCGACCCCGCTGACGTCAGCGTCCGTCGCACCGACCGCGGCCAACAGTGCCGGCAGGCGGGGCGCGGCCTCATCGACGAGGCACACGACCGTGTCCTCCTCCACGTCGGTCGACGAGACCCCCTCAACGACCGCGCAGGCCGCCTCGGCAGCTTGGACATCTCCGACCGTCTTGAGGCGGACCACGTCCTGCTCACCGATCATGCCCACGAGTTCCCGACGGGTTCCCTCCGCGACCAGGGTGCCCTGATCGATGATCCCGATCCGGTCACACAGCCGTTCGGCCTCCTCCATGTAGTGCGTCGTGTACAGCACGCCCATGCCGTCGGTGGCCAACGTCTCGACAGATTCGAGGATGGCGTTGCGCGACTGGGGATCGACGCCCACGGTCGGTTCGTCGAGGATCAACAGCTTCGGCTCGTGGAGCATCCCGATACCGATGTTCAGTCGTCGCTTCATCCCCCCCGAGTAGGTGCCCGCACGGTCCCCGGCCCGGTCGGTGAGCCCGATGACCTCCAGGACCTCATCAACGCGACGCTTCCGGCGGGCAGTGTCGAGCCCATAGAGGCGCGCGAAGAAGTCGAGGTTCTCACGGGCGGACAGATCGGGGTAGATCGCCAGTTCCTGGGGAACCAGCCCGACGTCGTTCTTCGCGGCACTGGCCCGCGGGCCCATGGCCTGACCAGCCACCGTGACCTCACCGGCGTCCGGATCGAGCAATCCCGCGATCATCGAGATGCAGGTCGTCTTCCCGGCGCCGTTCGGCCCGAGCAGCCCGTAGGTCTCCCCCACCGCAACGGAGAAGCTCACCCCCTGCACGGCCTTCAGATCCCCGAAGGATCGCTCGAGCCCCACACACGTCAACAGATCACTCACCCGGCTTCTCCGTCGTCAGCTTGCGTCAGCTTGCGCATCACTCCGTGAAGCTATGCCCGTTCCAGCGGGTTGCCATCATCCGGAGGGACGACCTTCGGGATCTCCGCTGGGGCAACTACACGTTGGCGGCCCGCATGGCGACCAGCTCGCGCTTGAGGTCCGCGATCTCGTCACGCAGACGCCCGGCGTACTCGAAGCGGAGTTCGCCCGCGGCCTCGTGCATCTCCTCCTCGAGCCGCTTGATCAGCGCGGTGAGGTCCTCCTGCGGCAGTTCGCTGGCGTCCACCGGGCTGTCGCCGACGGGCACGACGCCGTCGTCCGGCTGGTAGTCCTCGCCGAACTCCTCGGCGCGGACCGCGGCGATGATGTCGCCGACGCGCTTGCGGACCGTCTGTGGGTCGATGCCGTGTTCGAGGTTGTGCGCGACCTGCTTCTCGCGGCGCCGGTTGGTCTCGTCGATCGCCTGCTGCATGGCGTCGGTGACGTGATCGGCGTACATCACGACCTTGCCGTCCACGTTGCGGGCGGCACGCCCGATGGTCTGGATGAGCGACGTGCCGGAGCGCAGGAACCCCTGTTTGTCCGCGTCGAGGATGGCGACCAGCGCCACCTCGGGCAGGTCGAGGCCCTCACGCAACAGGTTGATGCCGACCAGCACGTCGAACTCCCCGAGCCGCAACGATCGCAGGATCTCGACCCGCTCGACGGTGTCGATGTCCGAGTGCAGGTAGCGGACCCGCACGCCGTTCTCCAGCAGGTAGTCGGTGAGGTCCTCCGACATCTTCTTGGTCAGGGTCGTGACGAGCACGCGCTGCTTGCGTTCGGTCGCCGCGCGGATCCGTTCCATCAGGTCGTCGATCTGCCCGCTGGTCTCCTGGACGAGCAGTTCGGGGTCGACCAGCCCCGTCGGTCGGATGATCTGTTCGGCGATCGTGTCGGACTCCCGCCGCTCGTAGGCGCCGGGGGTGGCCGAGATGAACAGCCGTTGGCCGATCCGCTCCAGGAACTCGTCGAACATCAGCGGCCGGTTGTCACGCGCCGACGGCAGGCGGAAGCCGTGCTCGATGAGGTTGTCCTTGCGGGACCGGTCCCCCTCGTACATCCCGCCGACCTGCGGGACGCTGACGTGCGACTCGTCCATGAACACGACGAAGTCGTCGGGGAAGTAGTCGAGCAGCGTGTAGGGCGACTCGCCCGGAGCGCGTCCGTCGAAGTGGCGGGAGTAGTTCTCGATGCCGTTGCAGAAGCCGACCTCGCGGATCATCTCGAGGTCGTAGTTGGTCCGCATCTTGAGGCGTTGCGCCTCCAGCAGCTTGCCCTCGCGTTCGAACTGCGCGAGGCGTTCCTCGAGCTCCTGCTCGATGCTGACGACCGCACGTTCCAGGGCCTCGCGGGATGAGACGTAGTGGGAGGCAGGGAAGATCGCGATCTGGGAGACCGGGCGGGAGACCTCGCCGGTGACGGTGTCGACCCGCACGATGCGCTCCACCTCGTCGCCGAAGAACTCGATGCGGACGACCTTCTCATCGTCGGCGGGGAACACCTCGAGGGTGTCGCCGCGGACCCGGAAGGTCCCGCGGACCAGTGTCAGATCGTTGCGGGAGTACTGCAGGTCGACGAGCTTGCGCATCGACTCGTCGAGGCCCGCCTCGACCCCTTCGCGCAGTGCCAGGACGTGGTCCTCGTACTCGAACGGCGAGCCCAGGCCGTAGATGCAGGAGACGGACGCGACCACGACGATGTCGCGGCGGGACAGCAGGCCCATGGTGGCGCGGTGGCGGAGTCGGTCGATCTCGTCGTTGATCGACGAGTCCTTCTCGATGTAGGTGTCGCTGGAGGCGATGTAGGCCTCCGGCTGGTAGTAGTCGTAGTAGGAGACGAAGTACTCGACGGCGTTGTCCGGGAGGAACTCGCGGAACTCGTTGGCCAGCTGCGCGGCGAGGGTCTTGTTGGGCGCCATCACCAGGCAGGGTCGCTGGATGCGCTCCAAGACCTTCGCGGCCGTGAACGTCTTGCCCGTCCCGGTGGCCCCTAGGAGCGTCACCGCGCGTTCACCGGCCTCGAAGGCTTCCACGATCTGTTCGATCGCCGCCGGTTGATCGCCGGCGGGTTCGTAGTCGCTGACGACCCGCAGCGGCGTGTCGTCGCGGACGTTTCGGTGGAGCAGGGAACGGTCAGCCATGCCGGCACGGTACCGGTGGGCGGTGACAGGCTCCGTCCGGGAACACGTCGGCCCTGACGAAGCTGTCCGTGTCGCTGCTGAGGTCCCGTACCCCGCCGCGGTGACCGGACGTGATCCCGCGATCGAGCAGTCGGCGAGCACACGCTGCCGGCTCGTCCTTGGCACACTGCAAGGGCAGCGGCCGGAGGTCGAGACCATGCCCGATCGGACGGCGAGGTTGTTCCTGGCCGGCGATGTCATGCTCGGGCGCGGCGTCGACCAGATTCTCCCGCATCCCGGCGATCCCCGGCTACGGGAGAGCTACGTCACCGACGCACGGACCTACGTGCAGCTGGCGGAGGAGGCGCATGGGCGGCTCACCACACCGGTCGAGGCGGCGTGGCCCTGGGGCGATGCGCTCGCGACGCTCGATCACGAGGCGCCGGACGTCCGGGTACTGAACCTGGAGACCAGCATCACCCGCAGTGACGACTTCGTCCCAGGCAAGGGCGTGCACTACCGCATGCACCCCGACAACCTCGCCGGTCTGCTGGCAGCCAGGCCCGACGTCTGCGTCCTCGCGAACAACCACGTCCTGGACTTCGGTATCCGGGGTCTCGAGGAGACCCTCGACGTCCTGTCCGCCGCGGGCGTGCGGACCGCCGGCGCGGGTCGCGACCATGACGAGGCGCGCCAGCCGGCGGTCATCCCGCTCGGCGATGACCGACGACTGCTGGTCTTTGCGCTCGGAGCCACCTCCAGCGGCATCCCCGCGGGATGGGCGGCCAGCCCGGATCGCCCGGGCATCGAGGTGGTCGACGAGCCCCTGGCCGACCATACGAGCGAGATCCTCGACCGCATCGAACGTTGGAGGCGGCCGGCGGACCGGGTCGTCGTCTCGATCCACTGGGGGTCGAACTGGGGCTACCGGGTCCCGCGGGATCAGACCCGCGTCGCCCATGCGTTGATCGAGGGCGGTGTCGATGTCGTGCACGGCCACTCGTCCCACCATCCGCGCCCGCTCGAGGTGCACCGCGACCGGCTGATCCTGTACGGCTGCGGCGACCTCATCAACGACTACGAGGGCATCGGCGGGCACGAGGGATACCGCGCCGACCTCCGCCTGCTCTACCTCGTCGACGTCGAGGTGGAGACCGGTGAGCTCGTGGGGCTACGGATGCTGCCGATGCGTGCCCGACGGCTGCGGCTCGAACGTGCCGGACCCGACGACGGCGAGTGGCTGCGATCCTCCCTGGACGAGGTCAGCCGTGACCGCGGAGTGCGGGTCGTGGGTGGTCCGCACGGCGACCTGGTCCTCGAACGGGCCTGATCGCACCCACGGCCAGAGCCAGCCGGCCCGGTGACGATTCCACGGCGCGCCGAACCACGGTGCCGGTGTGGTTCGTGCGATCACGTCGTAGCCGCTCGCGCGGCTTGGCACAGGTCCTCGTAGATCGCGTCCACCTGGTCGTTCAGGTCGTCCAGATCAGCGCTGTTGTCGATGAGGTGGGTCGCCGCCGCACGCCGGGCGGCATCGTCCACCTGCGCGCGCATACGGGCCTCGACGTCCGCACGATCCAACCCCCGGTTCTCGCAGAGGCGTGCCAGGCGCACGTCGCGGGGCGCCAGGACGGCGACGACCGCATCGAACCGGGCCGTCTGCTGCGTCTCGATCAACAGCGGATGGTCGACCACGACGATCTGGTCGGCCCGTGCGCCCTCTCGACCGCCGATCTCGGCGATCCGTGAGGCGATCCGTCCCGCCACGTGCGGATGGGTCAGACGATCGAGGTCAGCGCGTGATCGATCGTCTGCGAAAGCGACCGCGGCCAGGGCACGACGGTCGAGCCGACCATCGTCTTGCAGGATGCCCTCACCGAACCGCTCGACCAACGCCGGAAGGGCCGGTCCACCCGGCTCGACGACCTCGCGGGCGATCGCATCCGCATCGATGACCTCGGCACCACGTTCGGCGAACCGGGCCGCGACGGTCGACTTGCCACTGCCGATACCGCCCGTCAGACCAACGAGATACATGCGCCATCCTCCGTCTCGTGCGAACGGTTGAGCCCGGCACGAGGGCCGGGCTCAACCACGTTCGAGAAAGCTGCGTGGTCAGGCGTCGTTGCCCTTGTCCTCATCGGCGTCGGGCTCAGTCGCAGCCTCGGGCTCAGCCGCAGCCTCGGGCTCAGCCGCAGCCTCGGGCTCAGCCGCAGCTTCCGGCTCAGCCGCAACCTCGGGCTCCGGAACCTCATCGGGCAGGTCCGCCTCGGCGAGAGCGATCTCCTCGGGAGACTGCTCGGTGTTGCCGATGCCGGCCTGCGCGAACGCCGCCGCGAACGCACCGGATGGTGCGTCCTCGTCGCCGCCCGAGGAGTAGGCCGCCTCGACCACCGGCGTGGTGTCCTCGTAGACATCCTCGTCGACGTCGGGCCCGTCACCGGCCTGCGCCTGCTTCAACGACAGGCTGATGCGACGACGGACAGTGTCGATGTCGATGACCTTGACCTCGATCTTGTCGCCGACGTTGACGACCGCCTCGGGGACCTCGACGTGACGCTCGGCGAGTTCGGAGATGTGCACCAGCCCTTCGATGCCGTCCGCGACCTTGACGAAGGAACCGAACGGCACCAGCTTGGTGACCTCACCGTCGACGATCTCACCGACGGCGTGCTCCCGGGCGAACTTCTGCCAGGGGTCCTCCTGCGTGGCCTTCAGCGACAGCGAGACACGCTCGCGGTCCATGTCGACGTCCAGGACCTCGACCTCGACCTCGTCGCCGACCTCAACGACCTCGGACGGGTGGTCGATGTGCTTCCAGGAAAGCTCGGAGACGTGCACGAGACCGTCGACGCCGCCGAGGTCCACGAACGCACCGAAGTTGACGATCGAGGACACGACACCGGCGCGGATCTCGCCCTTCTGGAGCGACTCGAGGAACTCGTTGCGGAACTCGCTCTGGGTCTCCTCGAGGAACTTCCGGCGCGACAGGACCACGTTGTTGCGGTTGCGGTCGAGTTCGATGATCTTGCATTCGATCTCTTCGCCGACGTATGGCTGCAGGTCACGGACCCGGCGCATCTCGACGAGCGATGCCGGGAGGAACCCGCGCAGGCCGATGTCGAGGATGAGTCCACCCTTGACGACCTCGATGACCGAACCCTTGACGGTGCGGTCCTCGTTGTAGATGCGCTCGATCGTGCCCCAGGCGCGCTCGTACTGCGCGCGCTTCTTGGACAGGACGAGTCGGCCTTCCTCGTCCTCCTTCTTCATGATGAGCGCTTCGACCACGTCACCGACCGCAACGATCGTGTTCGGGTCGACGTCCAGCTTGATGGACAGTTCCCGGGACGGGATCACGCCCTCGGACTTCCAACCGATGTCGAGCAGGACCTCATCGGGGTCGACCTTGACGACGACCCCTTCGATGATCTTGCCGTCCTCCATCGCGAGCACGGTGCCTTCGAGGGCCGCTTCGAAATCGTCGTCGGAGAGGTCGTTCTCGACGATGACGTCACCGGTCGAGGTCATCTGGCCGCCGGGCTCGTGCATGACGACGACGTCCGGAGTCGGCGTGTCGTCCGGCGCGGCGGTCGCGGGCGCCGGAGTGGCCGCGGGAGCCGGGTCGGGCGCCGGAACGGCCGCGGGCGTCTCTTCGGTCGCTGGTGCGCTCGACGGTGTCGTCGCCTCGGCGGGAACCTCTGCGGACTCGGTGGTCGCGTCGGTGGTGGGCTGGTCGGGGGTCGGGGTCTCGGACATCGGGGTTGGGTCTCTTGTCGTCAGGGGACAGGGGAAAGGTCACCGCTGTCGCGGTCACCGGAGGAACGTGGTGCGAAACACGGGCGCGCCGGAGCGAGCGCGCTACCCGCAGGTTGCACCAGACAGGAGAGGGTCGCAGGAACCCATCAGCCTGTCAACGCTGCCGGAGGCTACCTCACAGCCCTAACCTGACGTCCTTCGCGGCCAACCCGAGGAGGCGGTGGTGGTCAACGACCCGGAGGACCACGCCGTTCGCGGTCTGCAGCGGGGTGAGGACGGGGTCCTGCGCTGCTGGTGGTGCGGCGACGACCCGGAGTACGTGCGCTACCACGACCAGGAGTGGGGTGTCCCGGTCCACGACGATGTTCGCCTGTTCGAGAAGCTCTGCCTCGAAGGCTTCCAGGCCGGACTGTCCTGGATCACGATCCTGCGCAAGCGCCCGGCGTTCCGGGCGGCCTTCGCCGACTTCGATCCTGCCGTCGTCGCCGGGTTCGGAGCAGCCGATGTCGAACGGCTCCTCCAGGATGCCGGCATCGTCCGGCACCGGGGGAAGATCGAAGCCACGATCGCGAACGCCCGCGCCTACCACGATCTGGTCGCCGCCGAAGGCTCGCTGGATGCGTTCGTCTGGCGGTTCGCACCGCAGACCCCGCCGCCAGCTCCGCGCATCATCGCTGATGTTCCCGCCGTCACGCCGGGGTCGACCGCGTTGTCCCGGGACCTCAAGCGCCGAGGCTGGCGGTTCGTCGGGCCGACCACCGCGTACGCGTTCATGCAGTCGATGGGTCTGGTCGACGATCACCTCGAGGGCTGTGCCGCCCGGTCCGGGTGACCGCAGCACCTCGCCGGCGGCCAGGTAGCGTCAATGCCCACCGGATCGAAGGTTGCCACCGTGGTGTTCCGCCGACTGTTCCGCACCCGCAGACCTCCCGTGACCATCGAACGCCATCCCGACGACCTGCCGAAGCGCGGGTTGTTCGCCGAACCGATCCGCGTCACCAAACTCGACGTGCTCCCCGCCGAACGGCTGGACGACGATCAGCTCCGCGCGACGTTCCTCGTCGAGGTCAAGGACGCCGAGGACCGGCGGTGTCCCGACCTGGCCGTGGAAGCCAGCCTCTCCGGTCCAGCACGGACCGCGACCGTCCAGGGGACGACCGACATGATGGGGCGTATCCGCTTCCGGATGGTCGGCCCCCCGGGCGAGTACGCCATCCACATCGACCTGATCGCCCCGGGAGGCCTGGACTGGGAGACCGACGCCGGGCCCCGCACCGCATCGACGGACCTCAGCGCCGAGGGAACAGAACCCCGGGGTTGAGCCGACCGTCCGGATCGAACGCCCGCTTGATCGCCGACATGACGGCCATGTCCGTCGGATCTCGCTGGAGGTGAAGCCAGGCGACCTTGGCACGCCCGATGCCATGTTCGGCGCTGATGCTACCGCCGAGCTGCGTCGTCAGGCCGAGCACCCCTGCCTCGAGGTTGTAATCGGCCGGGTCGGCACCCAGCAGGTTGACGTGCAGGTTGCCGTCACCGAGGTGCCCGAAGACGATCGAACGTGCCGCCGGCTCGATCGCCGCGACGACATCGTCCAACCGTGCCAGGAAGGCACCGATGCGAGCCGGCGGGAGAGAAACGTCGAGCTTGATGGGGACGCCGGCCGCGCTGATCGCTGCCGTGTGGGCTTCCCGCAGTTCCCAGAGCCGTGCCCGTGACTCCGCGTCCGTACCGACCGCGACATCCAGCAGGTCCTCGACCTCCTCCAGCGCAGCGGCCAGTTCCTCGGTCGGATCCTCCCGGGCCGCACACTCCAGGAGCAGGTAGACAGGATGTGGCGCCGCGAACGGGGCCGTGGCGGAGGTCTGCTCCAGGACCAGATCCAGTCCGTCGGCGAAGAACACCTCGGCGGCCTCCAGCGACGGCATGGCCGTGCGGACCCGCCGAAGCGTTTTCTGCGCCACCTCGATGCTGTCGAGGGCCAGCAGGGCGACCACACGATGCTGCAGTCGCGGGACCAGTCGGAGCCGGGCGCGGGTGATCACCGCGATGGTCCCCTCACTGCCGGTGAGCAGCCCCGCGAGGTCGTAGCCCGCGTTGTCCTTGACCAGTCCATCCATCCGCGTCAGGACCCGGCCGTCGACGGTGACGGCTTCGACCCCGAGCACCTGGGCGCGGGTCGAGCCGTACCGCAGCACCCGGATGCCGCCGGCGTTCGTCGCGATCATGCCGCCGATCGTGGCGCTGTCGCGGGCGGCCAGGTCGACCGGGAAGTGCAGGTCCGACGCCGCCGCGTGCTCCTGCACCCGAGCCAGCGTGACACCGGCGCCGACGCTGACCTGGCCAGCGAGCGTGTCGACCTCCTGCAGGTCGTCCAGCCGGGTCAGGCTCAGCACCACCTCGCCGCGGTCGGGTACGCCGCCCCCGACCAACCCGGTGTTGCCTCCCTGGGTGACCACGGCGGCCCCCGCCTCGTGGCAACAACGCAGGACCTGACCCACCTGATCGGTGTCCTTCGGGCGGACGACCAGACGTGCCGATCCGTGGAACCGACGGGTCCAGTCCACCTCGTAGGGAGCTCGAAGATCGGGATCGGTGAGCACGAACGACTCCCCCACGACCCGCTCGAGCGCGCCCACCAGCCCCTGGTCGGCGTCGCAGGGCGTCGCGGTCACTGGTCACCCCCCTCCTCGATCAGCCGGTGGCACTCCCGCTCGACCAGACCGAGTCGGGCCTCCCTGACGAGCGGGACCTCACGACGCCGACGGCGGACACGGTCGAGGTCGATGTCGACGGAGACGACGGCCTCGTCACCCATGGGCGCCTCGGCGACAACCTCGCCCCACGGATCGACGACGTGCGATCCACCCCAGAACTCTAGCGGCCCCTCCTGGCCGACACGGTTCACGAACACGACGTAGCACTGGAGCATGCGCGCGTAGAAGGACGTGATATCGCGCCAGTAGGTGGGCGAGTCGTAGCGCTCCGGGAACCGGCTCTGCGCACTGCTGGTCGGGATGAGCAGGACCTGCGCGCCGTCCTGCACGGCCAGGAACGGCAGTTGCGGTTGCCACGCGTCGTTGCACACGAGCGTGGCCATCCGCCCCTGCGGTGTGTCGTAGGCGCGCATGTGTTGCCCGGGACTGAAGTGCTTGCGCTCCTCGAAGATGTCGTAGTTCGGCAGGTAGAGCTTGCGGTGGCAGTGCAGGAGTTCGTCGCCCAGCAGGTGCGCGGCGCTGTTGTAGATGTGGACGCCACGGTTGTCCTCTTCCGGCAGCCCGACCAGCACGCTCGCATCCCCGGCCCGGAAGGCCAGCTTGGTCAACCGCGGATCGGACAGACGCAGGGCGACATCATCATCGGAGGTGAGACCCAGGGAGTAGCCGGACGTCGCGAGCTCCGGGAACACGACCAGATCGGAGCCGTCCGCGGTCGCATCATCGACCGCTTCACCAGCACGATCGAGGTTGCGGTCGGTGTCACCGAGCGACGAGTCGAGTTGGGCGAGGGAGACGCGCATGGTGCAGCCATCCGTGAGCGGCGGGAACGAAGCATGGCAGGTCGGCGACCACCCAGCGACCCACCGGGGCCAGGGCGTGGGCGTTGAGGTTATGCCCCGTGGAGGACAACGTGTCACCGAAGAGGCCGGCGAACCGGGTGATGCAGATCGTTGCGGTCACCATGCGCGAGCAGCAGTGGGCGCGGAGCGATCCGATGGACCTCGGCCTCCGGTCGGAACCGCTGGAGCAGGTCCGCAGACTCGAGCGTGGTGGGGTCCACGTGGTCGGCACGATCGGCACGGTGACCGACCTGGCGGGACAGGTCGTCCAGCGTGTGGTTGAAGAGCGGCGACCGGCCAGAAGCCGTGCAGAAGGCCGGCACGGGACGCCCGACCCAGCCGGGCGGCGACTGACGCGGGAGGGAGCAGAGGCGGTTGCTGTCGGATCGAGAGAGATCGCGCAGGCCGAACGGATCGACGATCGGGGGATTCCTGCCCTACAGCTCGATACCCCCAGAGGTACTGTGCATCGCATCGAACAAGAGGACCCACATGCAGATGACCCACGACTCCCGCCATACCGGCGATGCGATCCTGGAGGTGTCGTCATGACCGACCACCACCACGACGTGCTCGATGACCTCGCACCGCAGCACCGCGAACTACGCAAGGCGATCCCCGAGGTCTACGCGGGATTCGCGCAGATGAGCAAGGCCGCGCTCGGCTCGGGCGTGGTCGACGCGAGCATCAAGGAACTCATCGCGGTCGCGATCGGCGTGGTGCACGGTTGTGACGGGTGCATCGCCTCGCATGCGCGAAGTGCGGTGCTGGCCGGGGCCACCAAGGAACAGGCGGCGGAGATCATCGGCGTTGCGATCATGATGGCCGGAGGGCCCGCGACGATCTACGGCGCACGTGCCTACCAGGCCTTCGAGGAGTTCAGCGACTGAACAGTCGTGAGTACCAGGCGCCGGACCGGGCTGCGCCACGAGCCGCAGCCCGGTCCGCATCGGTACAGACGCATCGCTGGTCGCGCGGGACGCGGCCCATCACCTGTTCCACGTGTTGGCCGCAGCCCGACCACGTCGTCTTGTCGCACACACGGCAGGTGGTTCTGCTGCACATCCAGGTTCCGTTCGTTGCCGGTAACGTCAAACGGCGGCCGTCGAGCCGACGCGGCAGCCGAGAGTATACCCTCCGGGGTATCGAGAAGAAGCGAGGACGAGCCATGACCACGGATCCCACCGGCCAGACCCCCGAGCACACGGTCGCCGACCGGGAGGCGATCCGGGCCATCCGCGCCCGGCTCGGTCGCGCGCAGGGCCAGATCGGCGGGGTGCTCGCCATGCTCGACGACGGCCGTTCCTGTCAGGACGTCGTGACCCAACTCGCTGCCGTGAGCAAGGCGATCGACCGTGCAGCGTTCCTGTTGATCGCCACCGGCCTCCGGGAGTGCCTGACCGAGGGCGAGGAAGACGCCGAGGCTGTCGCCGAACAGTTACAGAAACTCTTCCTGACCATGGCCTGAACGCCACGGCAGGCCCGCGATCGCGGTCGGCAGCCCACGGGTGGCGATGGTGAGCATGGCGATGACCGGCCCGGTCGTGGCGGGGCTCGCCACAGGGTCGCCGGTGGGTCGCCGGTGTGCTCTCAGTCTCGGGTGTCGACCGGTCGGTCCTCCGGCACCACGACGACGACCGGACAGGGGGCATGGGCGACGACCTGTTGGGTGACCGAGCCGACCAGGAGTCCGCGGAAGCCGCCCAGGCCGCGCGAACCGACGACGAGGAGGTCGGCGCCGATCGCGGCGTCGCACAGGATCCGTGCGGCGCCGCCGACCGCGGCGATGCGTTCGATGCCGACATGGCCGCCGTCGAGGCCTGCCAGTGCCTGGTCGACGACCTTGAGCCCTTCGGTCTTCAGATCCGCGATCGGGATCGGGGGGAAGATCACCGGGTCGGCGAAGGTTCGCGGTTCGCTGACCGCGTGCACGACGTCGAGGTCCGCGTGACGTAGCCGCGCCTCCCCCAGGGCCCACCGCAGGGCACGCCTCGCCCGGTCCGAACCATCGATGCCGACCACGATGCGCGCCATGTCCATCTCCCAGCCTTGATGATCACTCTGCGGTCTCCGCGCGCCCCGACGGCCGAAGCGCGTTCCCTATTCCAGATAGCGGACCTCGATGCTGCGCTGGACGGCGTGACGCAGGGTGTCAGGAGCGATCCTGCCGTCCCGGAGCCGGTGTTCCGTCGCTTCGATGGACCCGGCGAGGTCCTCGTCCTGGATGACCAGCCCGACCCATCGTGAGAAATCGTTCCGGCGTGCGTGGGTCGCGAGGGTGGTGTCGCTACAGCTGGCGAGTTGGCGGTGGAACTCGCGGAGGTTGCCGGCGACCCGATGACTGGCGGTGAAGTAGAAGCGCAACGATGCCGGAAGTTCGCCGTCGATGTACTTGTGCCAGTGCCGGACGTGCCCACTGCTGCGCCGATGCACCGTGAACGAGCGGGGTTCCGTCGGGTTCGCGGTCTCAACGAGGAGCGCCCGTCCACGCTCCTCGCCGAGCAGTTCGGCGAGGTCCTCCCCACGGTGATCGCAGGTCTGACCGACGAAGTCGCGCACTTCGTTCGCCTGGGCACCGGTCCCGGCGCAGAGGACGAGGAGGTCGGTCCGGTCGTGCACGACTCCCGGCAGCTGGTTCGGCAGGTAGGTGCTGAAGCAGAAACCCTTGTCACCGGCTGTGATCGCATCCGCCCACGGCCCCTCGTCGATGAGCAGCGTGTGCGCTTCATCGAAGAACACCCAGTGCGGCAGGCCCGTGAGGGCGCGTTGCGCCAGCACCGCAGGCGCGATCGACGCGACGTAGTCACGCTGCTCCTTCTCGCTGTGTTGCGACAGATCGATGACGACGCTGCCGAAGCGGTGGCGGATGAGGACGCAGAGTTGGGCGGCGTTGGGCAACGGATCCTTGCCGCCGACCGCCAGGATCCCCCGTCGCTCCGCGAGCGTGCGGTGATCACCCTCCCGATCCAGCACCAGGACGCTGTAGTCCAGTCGCACGAGTTGTTCGACGAGCAGACCGGTGAGGTAGGACTTCCCCGAACGGCTCGCTCCGACGACCAGCAGGTTGACCTGGGATGCGGGGATCTGCAGCGCGTTCCCGTCGTCCTCCGCACCAAGGGTCAGCCGCCAGTGACTCGGTGGCAGCGCTTGGTCGCCCGTCACGATCGGGCCGCGCAGGAACGCAGCGACGCCAGCACCGTTCGCCTGCTCGAGCACGAGATCGGCCCGCTGCTTGAGCCGGTCCACCGCGTTGGCCACCGCGACGCCGAGCTCGCAGACGGCCATGAGGTGATGGTCGTTCTCGGCATCCCCGATGGCCAGCGTGCTGTGACGGGAGATGCCCAGGTTCCCCAGGGCCTGGGTCAGGCCGGTCCCCTTCGTGACACCGGCGGGAAGGACCATCAGCGCGGCCCGGTTGCGGATCTGCTGGCCGTCGACCCCGAGCCGACGGATCTCCTCACCAACCGCGGCGGCATGGACCGCATCGCAGGCCAGCAGGACGCGGCCCTGGCGCACCGGGATGTCGCGATGGGCCAGCGCCTGCGCCAACGCCGGATCCACCGGTACAGCAAGGTCCCGGATGCCGTCCGCGTCGGCGAGTACCGCCCCGTTCTCGGCGACGATCGCGTCGAACTCCTCGTCCACCTCAGGGAACACCGTCCGCAGTTCAGACAGGATCCGCCCCGTCACCAGGACGACCGCGCGACCACGGCGACGAACCGCACGGACCGCTTCGAGGACCTCCTCGGTCGGACGATCCGCCTGGGTGAGCGTGCCGTCGTAGTCGACCGCGATCGCCTGCACTACCGAACCCATGGCAACGTCTCTTCCTGGCGTCATGAGCTCTGAAGGTAACCCGGAGCCACAGAGACGGGCAGAGGCAAGGTGCCCCACCGGCGGGTGCGGCAAGGCCCCGTCCGGAGTGCTCCTCGATGCGTGGGGATGCGTGGGACCAACGGTCCCAGATCGGGGTCGAACGCATCTTTCGCCCTGGATGCCGCGTTGGCATCGTGGTAGCTGCGATCGTCGCCGACGCGTCAGGAGTTGCCGTGGACCCTTCCGTCTGCCATGACGTCGTCGTGATCGGTGGTGGTGTCGTTGGCATCACGCTGGCCCGCGAGCTGTCCCGTTACGACCTCGATGTCGTCGTACTGGAGCGTGACGCGGAGGTTGGTTTCGGGGTCAGCAAGGCCAACAGCGGCATCATCCACTCGGGGATCCACGCGGACCCGGACACCGTCAAGGGCCGATTGGAGTGGCCGGGCAACGAGGGATGGCTGCGGCTGCGCGACGACCTCGGGTTCGGGTTCGCGCAGGTCGGGGAACTGCTGGTGGCGCTGTCCGTCGACGAACTTTCGACGATCGAGCGCCTGCACGCCCAGGGGGAACGCAAGGGCATCCCCGGCCTGGAGCGCTGGGATGCGGCGCGTGTCCGCAAGCACCAGCCCAACCTGTCCCGCGATGTCATCGCGGCGCTGTGGGCACCGACAGCGGGCGTCGTCAACCCCTACGAGGCGGTGCTGCTGATCGCGGACAACGCGGCGACCAACGGGGTCCAGATCGCGACCGAGCAGCCGGTCGTCGCGATCGACCCGCCGGACCCCGGCGACCCGGACACGCCCCTGATGGTCTACACCCGGACCCGCACGCTGGCGACGCGCTACCTCGTCAATGCTGCTGGCCTGCAGGCGGACGAGGTCGCACGGATGGCGGGCGTGGGGACCTTCACCATCACCGGGCGGAAGGGCGAGGAGTACCTGCTCGACAAACGTCTGGCGGGGTTGGTGACGTCGGTGATCTTCCCGTGTCCGACCCCGACCTCGAAGGGCACGCTCGTCACCCCGACCTTCGACGGCACGATCATGGTGGGTCCCACCGCCGAGGCCACCGACGACAAGGACGACACGGCAACCACCCCGGAGGGAGCGCAGGCGGTCTTCGCGGCGGCGAAGCGGTTGGTGCCGGCGATCAGCCAGCGGGATGTCATCGCGGAGTTCGCCGGGGTCCGGGCGGTCGCCGACACCGACGACTTCATCCTCGGGGCGACGCAGCTGCGTGGGTTCATCAACGCGGCGGGGATCCAGTCACCGGGACTGACCGCCGCTCCCGCGATCGCAGAGCACCTCATCGAGGTCCTGCGCGACGACGGGCTGGAGCTGCGGGAACGGGCGGATTGGCGGCCGCGGGCGGAGCATCCGGTGCGGTTCTCGGTCCTGTCCACCCAGGAGCAGGCCGAGCTCGCTGCGGCGCAGCCGGACTTCGCCCAGCTCGTCTGCCGCTGCGAACTGGTCACCGAGGCCGAGGTCGTCGATGCCATCGACCGGGGTGCCCGCACCCTGGATGGTGTGAAGTTCCGCACCCGTGCCGGGATGGGTCGGTGCCAGGGCGGCTTCTGCACGTGGCGCTGCCTGGAACTCCTGGCGGAACGTCGAGGTATCCCGATCACCGAGGTGACCAAGCGTGGCGGGGCCTCCTGGATCGTGCGCGATCGAACGGACGCGCAGGCCGCACCAGCCGGGGGGAGCTGACCGACGATGCCGTTCACCGCAGAGCCCCGCCACCTGGAGGCCGGCTACGACGTCGTCGTCGTTGGCGCCGGCCCGGCCGGGATGGCAGCAGCACTGGGCGCCCGCGACCGGGGAGCGGAGCGGATCCTGCTGATCGATCGCGACGTCGAGCCCGGCGGCATCCTGCTGCAGTGCATCCATTCCGGGTTCGGCCTGCACGCCTTCGACGAGGAGATCACCGGCCCGGAATACGCGCAGCGCTACCTGGAGCAGGTGCTGGAGCATGACATCGATGTGCTCACCGACGCCTACGTGATGGACGTCAGCTCCGAGCGCAGGATCAAGGTGATGTCTCCCACGGTCGGGGTGACCGGGCTGGACGCCCGTTCGGTGGTGCTGGCCATGGGTGCACGCGAACGCACTCGGGGGGCGATCAACATCCCGGGCGATCGTCCTTCCGGCGTGATGACCGCCGGGTTGGCCCAGCGGATGGTCAACATCGATGGCTACCTCCCCGGCCGCCGCGCGGCCATCCTGGGATCGGGCGACATCGGCCTGATCATGGCGCGGCGGCTGGCACTCGAAGGTGTCGAGGTCGTCGGGGTCTTCGAACTGCTCCCACATCCCAGTGGGCTGACCCGCAACATCGTGCAGTGCCTCGACGACCTCGACATCCCCCTGCACCTGTCGACCACGGTGGTCGGTATCCACGGCCGCGACCGCTTGGGGCGGATCACCGTTGCACCCGTCGACGACGACCGCCAACCGCTCCTCGATCGTGGGTGGGACGTGGATGTCGACACGCTGCTGCTGTCGATCGGACTGATCCCCGACGCCGAGCTCGCGCGTGACCTCGGCGTGCTGTTCGATCCCGTCACGGGTGGGCCGGTCGTCAGCGGCACGATGGAGACCACGCTGCCCGGGGTGTACGCCGCTGGCAACGTGGTCCACGTCAACGACCTCGCGGACTGGGTCAGCCGTGAGGCGCGGCTCGCGGGCGAGTGGGCCGGCGCCCTGGCCACGGGTGCCCGCAGACCGGACGAGGACGTCCGTCTGATCCCCGGCGACAACGTCGCCTACGTCGTCCCGCACACGATCTCGCGCGACGGGACCCATACCGTGTCGTTCCGGGTGCAGCGACCGATCCACGGTCCGACGCTGCTGCGGGTCGGCGAGGTGCACCAGCGCAAGGTGCGGGCCGTCGTGCCGGCGGAGATGGTCACGCTCAAGCTGGCTCCCCGCATGTTCGAGGACTGGACCGGCGCGGTCCTGCGGATCGACGCCGTCCCCGCGGAGGCGGTGGTCCGATGACCCGTCACCCGGACCGCGCTGATGATCCCGACCGCCGGTCACCGGCGTCCGACAGCGACGTCTCGACCCACGTCTACCTCTGCACCGGCTGCCCGCTCGGCTGCCGCCTGGAGGTCGACGCGACCGAGGAAGACGTCGTGGAGGTTCGCGGCTTCAACTGCCGCAAGGGTGAGCGCTACGGCGAGCAGGAGCACCTCGATCCACGCCGGCCGCTGTCGACGACGATCTGGATCGAGGGCGCAACGATCCGGAGGGTGCCGGTGCGGACCGCAGAGCCGATCCCACGTGATCAGGTCCGAGCAGTCGCTGAGGCACTCCGAGGACTGCGGGTCACCGCTCCCGTACGCCGTGGTGACGTGGTCGTGGCCGACATCCTCGGCACCGGCATCGATGTGATCGTCACGCGGGATCTCCCGGCCGTCTCACCGCACAACCAACTCCCTGCAGGCTGAGCGGCGATCGGCGGGTGCCGTCAGTGCTTCTGGGTGTCCCACCAGGTCGGACCGAACGCGGTGTCGACGTCCAGCGGCACGGCCAGTTCGACGACGTTCGCCAGCGTGTCCACCACCAGGCGTTCGGCCTCGTCCATCTCGCCGTCGGGGACCTCCAGGATCACCTCGTCGTGGACCTGCAGGAGCTGTTGGGTCCTGAGACTGGAGCGGTCGAGCGCGTGTTGCAGCTCGATCATGGCCAGCTTGATCACGTCGGCGGCCGTGCCCTGGATCGGGGCGTTCAACGCCATGCGTTCGGCCATCTGGCGGCGGTTGCGGTTGTCCGACCGGAGGTCCGGCAGGTAGCGGCGCCGCCCGAACATCGTGGTCGTGAACCCGTCGCTGGTCGCGGCCGCCACCGCGGCATCGAGGAACGAGCGCACCTTCGGGAAGCGTGCGAAGTAGGCGTCGACGATCTCCTGGGCCTCGTCGGGTGGGATGCCCAGCTGCTGGCCGAGCCCGTACGAGGTCAAGCCGTAGGCGAGGCCGTAGTTGACCGCCTTCGCGCGGTCACGCAGGGCACCATCGACCGCCTCCAACGGCAGCTCGAACACCTTGGCGGCCGTCGTCGCGTGGATGTCCTCGCCGGATCCGAACGCGTCCAGCAGGCCCTCGTCACCGGACAGGTGCGCCATGATCCGCAGCTCGATCTGCGAGTAGTCGGCGACGAGCAGCGCGGTGAAGCCCTCCCCCGGCACGAACGCCTTGCGGATCTCCCGGCCCTCCTCCCGGCGGACCGGGATGTTCTGCAGGTTGGGGTGCGAGGACGACAGCCGCCCCGTCGCCGCGATCGTCTGGGACAGGGTCGTGTGGATGCGCCCCGTGTCCGGATCGACCAGCGGCGGTAGCGCATCCACGTAGGTCGACAGCAGCTTCGAGACCTCCCGGTACTCTATGACCGCTTCGATGATGGGATGCAGACCCAGCAGGCCCTGCATCGCCGAGACATCGGTGGAGTACCCGGTCTTGATCCTGCGGGTCTTGGGGAGCTCCAACTCCTCGAACAGCACCTGCTGCAGTTGCGGGCCCGACCCGACGTTGAAGCGACGACCCGCGTGATCGTGAACCTCGCGTTCCAGGTCCTCGACGCGTGCCGCGAGCCGTGCGCGCAACTCGTCCAGCACGTGCAGGTCGATGGCCACCCCGGCCCGCTCCATCCGGGCCAGCACCGGCGCGAGCGGCACCTCGATCCGGTCGGCGAGCTCGGTCTGCCCACGCTCCTCGAGCTGCTCCCCGAGGTGACCCGCCAACTCCAGGACCGCCTCCGCGGACAGTGCGCGCTGCTCCCACGGCTCGTCATCGGCGACGTCGAGGGACAGCTGATCGTCGGTGTCGTCCTCTGCCTCGACGCTGATCGAGCGCTGCAGGTGCTGCATCGCGACCCGATCGAGGTCGAAGGTCCGTTGTTCGGGGTTGAGCAGGTAGGCCGCCAGTTCGGTGTCGAGCGTCACGCCGCTGATGGTCCATCCCTGCGCGTGGACGGCGTGGTCCAACGCCTTGAGGTCGTGGGTGACCTTCGGACGGGTGGGGTCCGCCAGGGCTTGCGCGAACGTCTGCAGATCGTCGTCGTCGAGGTCGCCCAGCGGCACCGACACGGGGTCGCATCCCTCGGCGGCCAGTCCAACGGCGAGGAAGGTGACGTGCGGCGGGCGGTCCGCACAGACGGCCACCACCGCGATCGGACCCGACGCATCCTCCAGCCAACCCCGCAGAGCGCCGGCCTCCAGGCGCACCGGCGTCCGATCGAACCCGGCGGACGTCGCCGCCTCCTGCTCACCGAGGACCTCCTCGGCGAGCCGGTCGTACAGCGCCCGGAACTCCAGCGTCCCGAACAGGTCGCGGACCGCCGCCG
This sequence comes from Nitriliruptoraceae bacterium, assembly GCA_007136095.1. GTDB lineage: Bacteria > Actinomycetota > Nitriliruptoria > Nitriliruptorales > Nitriliruptoraceae > CSSed11-175R1. Next base: position 2,648 of record SLHP01000142.1, on the reverse strand, counting down.
TGTCGATGTCACCCATCCGCAGCCCGCCCAGATCGACCTCGACCTCAACGTCCCTGCGCAGGGTCATGATGGACACGTTGGCGCGGACCTGCTGCTCGTGCTCCTCGAGCATCGCGGGCACCTTCTTCCCGGCCACCTCGTCGATGTTGGCGTAGATGCCGTCGATGTCACCGAAGGTGGTCACGAGCTTGGCGGCGGTCTTGTCGCCGACGCCCGGCACACCCGGCAGGTTGTCGGAGTTGTCCCCGCGCAGTGCCGCGAGGTGGACGTAGGATCGCGGCGGGACGCCATAACGGTCCTCGACGGCGTCGGGGGTCATCTCCGCCATCTCCGAGATGCCACGCAGGGTGTAGAGCACGGTCAGTTCATCCGACACCAACTGCATCGCATCGCGATCACCCGTCACGATGTAGGCGTGGAAGCCCTCGCCGATGGCCCGGTCGGCCACCGTGGCCAGCACGTCGTCGGCCTCGACCCCGGCCACCTCCATCACCGGGATGTTCAGTGCGGCGAGGACCTGCTTGATGAGGTCGACCTGGGGGCGGAACTCGTCGGGCGGCGCCGCACGGTGGGCCTTGTAGGCCGGGAAGGCCTCGGTCCGCGCCACGTCCCGTCCCTTGTCGAAGGCGACCACGATGGCATCCGGCTCGCGATCACCCAGGAGCTTGATCAGCATCGAGGTGAACCCGTAGACCGCGTTGGTGAGCTGGCCCGTCTGGGTCCGCAGGGTGTCTGGCAAGGCGTAGAAGGCCCGGTAGGCCAGGCTGTGACCGTCGAGCAGGAGGATCGACCGACGCTCGTCTGCCACGGGGTCTGCCACGGGAAGGTTCCTGACGCTCGGCGACGTTGCTCTGGGCAGGACCGCGAGCGTAGTCCTGCGCCATCGGCCCTATCCTCTCCACGCCGTCCAGCGACCCTGCCAGGTCGCTGATCGCGACCCGTCCCCGTCCCCTACCTCCGAGGTCCGTCGTGTCCGCATCCGCGCCCTCCCCCGCATCGCCGCACGTGATCAACGTCGACGATGCCTCCTTCCAGACCGAGGTCCTCGACCGATCCCACGAGGTGCCGGTCATCGTCGACTTCTGGGCGGCCTGGTGCGGGCCGTGCCGGACGCTCGGACCGATGCTGGAGTCGGCGGTCGCCGCACGCGACGGCCAGGTCGTGTTGGCCAAGATCGATGTGGATGCCAACCAGGCGGTGGCACAGGCCTTCCAGGTCAAAGGGATCCCTCAGGTCTACGCGTTCCGGGACGGCCGTGCGGTGTCGCAGTTCACCGGCGTGATCCCCGAACCCCAGCTCCAGCGGTTCCTCGACGACCTCGTGCCGACCGAGGCCGACCAGCTGGTCGCGGATGCGGCGGCGATGCCGAGCGGCGAGGCCGAAGTGGCCCTGCGTCGGGCACTCGAACTCGACCCGGACCACCGCGACGCAGCGGTCGCGCTGGCGGACCTGGTGGTCGTTGACGACCCGGACGCGGCACTGCGGCTGGTCGCGCCCCACCGCCCCGACCCGGGCGCCGAAGCCATCGTCAGTCGCGCCTCCCTGGCCGCCGACGGAGCCGTCGACATCGACGCGCTGCAGGCCGGCGTGGCTGCCGACCCTGACGATGGCGCGCAACTGATCAGCCTCGGTCGCGCCCTGGCCGCGCGAGGCGACCACGACGAGGCGATCGATCGCCTGCTCCATGCGGTCGAACTCGGCGGCGACACCCGGGAGGCGGCCCGGGCCCAGCTCGTCGAGCTGTTCGGGATACTGGGCGATGCGGATCCGCGCGTCGCAGCGGCACGCCCCCGCCTGGCTCGCGCTCTGTACTGACTCGACTGACTCGCCCCGCGGCCGCGATCGACGGATCGATCCCGGCGGACCCGGCAAGGTCACACAGTTCCAACATCGCTGAAACGTCCCTGGAACACCCGCCGCGTAGCTTCCCTCTCGTCATCCGCCAGTGACACAGCGGTTCAGGTCCTCGGACCCCCGCTGACGAACGACGAGGTGCCGACGCTCTCTCCCTCTCCCGCCGCGTCGGCACCTCGTCGTTCTCTCCCCGTCACTCCTCGAACTGCGCGATGATCCGTTCGGCGACCTGCTTCATCGTCTGGCGCCGTTCCATGGCCTGCCGTTGCACGAACCGGAACGCCTCGCCTTCGGACATCGACTCGCGTTCCTGCAGCAGGCCCTTGGCACGATCGACCACCTTGCGCGCCTCCAGGCGTCCCTCGAGATCGTCGACGGTGGCCTCGAGGCCCGACATCTCGCGGAACCGACCGGCCGCGATCTCCACGGCGGGGAGCAGATCGTGCTTCTGGAACGGTTTGACGAGGTAGGCCATCGCCCCGGCGCGACGTGCCTTCTCCACGAGGTCGCGTTGGCTGAACGCGGTCAGGATCAGGATGGCGGCCAGGCGATCCTTGGCGATCTCCTCGGCTGCCTGGATCCCGTCCATCACCGGCATCTTGACGTCGAGGATGACCAGATCCGGCCCGAGTTCGCGGGTCAAGCGGACCGCCGACGCACCATCGGCGACCTCGGCGACGACCTCGAAGCCCTCCTCCTCCAGCATCTCCTTGAGATCGAGTCGGATGAGCGCCTCGTCCTCAGCGATGAGGACACGAGTGGGGCGATCCGCGGTCTCGCCCGCGGTGTCGGCG
>SLHP01000262.1 GCA_007136095.1 Nitriliruptoraceae bacterium | reverse complement strand
CGCGACGATCGAGGTGGCCAGCGAACCGGGTCGCGGCAGCAGCTTCGAGGTCATCCTGCCGATCCGGACCACGACACAGCACTGACCCGTTGAGCACACCGACGGTGGTCCATGGTCCTAGGGTGCGCTCACCGGAACGGGATCGACGGCGGCACGCTTCCGGACGTACATCTCGGCATCGGCCCGGCGCAGTGCGGCGTCCAGATCCTCGTCACGGTCGACAAGAACCGCACCGATGCTGTGCCCGACCGTCACGGACCTGCCGGCGACCTCGACCACCGGCCGGACCACCGCGATGCGTTCGAGGACGTCGTGCAGTCCCGCCGGGCCGTCGATCGGGGTGCACAGGATGACGAACTCGTCACCGCCCATGCGGCAGACGGTGTCGCCCCGTCGGGTCGCCGTACGCAGTTCGCGACCCACCTCGACCAGCAGGCGATCACCGGTCTCGTGTCCGTAGCTGTCGTTGATCGTCTTGAACCGATCCAGGTCGAGGAACAACAGCCCGATGTCGGTGCCATCCCGTTCGCGACGTGACTGGGCAGCCCGCAACCGGTCAGCGAGCGCGCGGCGGTTGACCAGCCCGGTGAGGGCGTCGTGGGACGCGGCGGCGCGCAGCTCAGCCTCGAGGGCGCGTCGCTCGCTGAGGTCGACGACCTGGACGATCAGGTGGAGGGGTCGGTCCTGATCATCGCGGACGAGGGCGATGGACAGCTCGGTCGGGAGCCGGTGTCCGTCGTGGTGAGGCAGCTGTCGCTCGACGCGGATGCGTGCACGACCATCGGGCAGGTCGACGAGCAGGTCCCCTGCCGGATCCTCCTGACCCTCATCGAGGAGCTCGGCGCCGATCCCCGCGTTGATGAGATGCTCGTGGTCCGGGTACCCGAGGAGGTCGCAGAAGGCGGTGTTCGCGCTCAACAACTCGCCGCTCGGTGCGAGGATCGCGACCCCGATCGGGGCATGTTCGAACGTCAGACGCGCCGACCGCTCGGCGACCGTGATGCGCAGACGGGCCTCCTGCTGGTCGGTGACGTCATCCAGGGTCACGATCGTGCCCGTCGAGCCGTCGGTGAGCGGCAGGGGCGCTGCTCGCACGCTGTACCAGGCGTAACCCCCTTCAGGAAGACCGTGTCCGACCGTCGCATCATGGCTCCGGCCATCCCGGATCGCGGAGACGACCGGGAGCCGCTTGCGGTCGTAGGGCCGCTCGTTCTCGTCGACGACCTCGACGTGGGCCATGAGATCGCTCGCGCTCCCGCGGACCGCCTCGGCATCGACGCCCAGGCGTGTGACGAACGCCTCCGCACCCGGGTTGAGGTGCAGCAGGGTGCCGTCCTGCGCGCGCAGCATCACGGCGATCGGCAGCCCGTCCAGGATGCTCACCAGTTGCTGCTCCCGGATCTCGATCTGTCCGAGCAGGCGACGGTGGCCCCGAACCGTGACCGACAGGAGTCCACACAGTGCCAGCATCGGCAGCAGGGTCGCCAGGACGATCGTCGGTGGCTCATCCAGTCCCATGAACCGCGCCAGGGTCCCCACCACCGGAGCGATGAACGGAACGAGCAGGACGAACGGCAGCAGACGGCCCGCCAGGGCCAGATCAGATGGATGCCTGAGCAGGCCCCGGACCGGCCACCGGTCCGGGTCGAGTCCAGCGATGGAGAACGTGGTGAGCAGGGTCGCGATCGCGACGGTCACGGTCATCGGAACCAGACCGGGGAACAGCGCGTACCCCTCGCCACGGACGGCGTGGACGGACAGGGCGACCAACGGCGCGAAGACGCCCATGACCAGGCCGAGATGCCGCACGCCCGCCAATCGGTGGGAGGGCGCCAGCGTCGCCAGGAGAGCGACGCCGAGCAGGACGTGGACCGTTGCAGCGTGTCCGGTTGGCTGCCACCCCACCGCGACAGCGGTCCCGGGGGAACCACCCGTGATACCGGCCAACGTGAGGCCACCCATCAGGATCAACGGGGTGCCGATCAGAACGCTCACCAGGGTCGCCGACAGCGCGAACCGGGTGCGGCGACGCAACATCGCGAGGACCGACGTGGCGAGGAGGACGAGCATGACGGCCGATCCCACCGGCATCCTGCCGACCATGGGCGCGAGCGACCCGGTCGACAGCGTCTGGATGGTCAGCACCAGGACGACACTGCCGAGGGCGAGGCGCGCGCACCAGCGCGAGACACTCACAGGTCCCGTCGAAGGGACCGGAGACTGGGTTGGGCCGCTGGAGGCGGACGGTGCCATACGTCTGCCTTCCCGGTGTCGTGGCCACGGTGGGGGCTGTTGCTCAACCCATCGGCAGGTTGCTGCGGGAACATGACCGCTCGTCAGCGGGAGCATCCGGCTCGATCCTGAGCCTTCGTTGCCACCGCGGTGCCACGGCTGGGTGCCCTGCCCGGTGCTCAGCCGCACAACGTCACGGTGTCGGACCGTGAGGAGAGGGGATGTCAAGCCCCTGAGATCCACGTCTGACGGACGGGAGTTCCGTCCGCTTCATGCCTGGTGCTGGATGCGTCCTTCACCAAGAGCTCGAACCTCGCCCCCACCGCCCTCGTTGTCTTCGACGGAGCAGTGGAGGGCGTACCTGCTCCCGCCAGCTCGAACACCACCTCGAGGTGGTGGTTGCTACGGTTGACTGATGGCTCCTTTGGCTGCCCGTTCCGTGCCACTGGTCGGCGATCTTCTGGCGTTCCGTCGCGATCGGCTGGTGTTCCTGACGCGACTGGCTCGTGAGCAGGGCGACGTGGCGAGGTTTCGCATCGGGCCCTACCGGGTCTGGCAGCTCGCACATCCCGACCTCGTGCACGACGTGCTGGTCACCCACGCCGCGCGGTTCCGCAAGGGGCCTGTCCTGCAACGGGCCAGGCTCGTCCTCGGCGACGGGCTGCTCACCGCTGAAGGCGACCACCATCGACGGCATCGGCGTCTGCTCAACCACGCGTTCCATCCTGATCGGATCACCGAGTACGCGGCCGTCATGGTCGATCGGGCTGCCGCAACGTCGAACACTTGGGTCGAGGGGACACCCATCGACGTGCATGCGCAGACGGTCCGGATGACCCTGGGGAGCGCTGGCGTGACACTGCTGGGTACCGAGGTGGAAGCGGACGTCGATCTCATCGAGTCCGCGATCGAGGACCTGCTCAGCGCCTACCAGCTGGCGTTCGTGCCTTTCGGCTGGCGCCTGCAGCACGTGCCGGTGGGTCCCGCGCGCCGCCTGCGGCGCGGGCGTACCGCTCTCCACGGTCTGGTCGACCGGGCGATCACCGAGCGGCGCACCAGTGGCCACGACACTGGCGACCTGTTGTCCAGCCTGGTGCTCGCCGAGCCGCCCGGGCGGCTGAGCGACGACGAGATCCGCGACGAGGCGCTCACGCTGCTGCTCGCCGGTCACGAGACCACCGCCAACGCTCTGGCGTTCTGCCTGCACCTGCTTGCCCAGGAACCAGAGATCGAGGCGCGCGTGCACGCGGAGGTCGACACCGTGCTCGACGGTCGACGGCCAACCGCGGACGATCGCGACCGACTGCCGGTGTGCCGAGGCGTGTTCGCCGAAGCACTGCGGCTGTTCCCACCGTCATGGGCGATGGGCCGTGAGGCGCTCACCGATCACCCGATCGACGGACACGAGGGCAAGGTGGTCCGAGCCGGCGAGGTCGTGGTCGCCCCACAGTGGGTGATCCACCGCGACCCGCGCTGGTGGGAGGACGCGGACCGGTGCGACCCTGACCGGTGGCTGCCCAACGCCACGACGACGCATCCCCGGTCGGCGTTCTTCCCCTTCGGCGGCGGCGCGCGCCAGTGCATCGGCGAGGGCTTCGCCCGGACCGAAGGCGTACTTGCGCTCGCCACCATCACCAGCCGCTGGCGCCTGCGCCCCGTGCCGGAGCGTCCGTTGGAACTCGAGCCGTTGATCACGCTACGCCCCCGCAACGGGCTGTGGCTCCGCCCGGAGCGACGGGCCATATGACCGCGTGGGTCACCGCAGTCCGCTACCCCGAGGAACCCACTGGTCTCGACCGGATAGACCCTTCAGCGGCTCGCTGCTGGCCGAGGAGCACGACGTTCTGGTCGAGAGCTTGCCTTTCCGTCACGCAGGGTGTGGTTGCCTGGAGCGCGTCGGGATAGTCCGACGGTTGGGCCAACACGCTCGGTTGCCTGATGATCCACACGTGTCGTGCCGGCAGGTCCGCGACGGTGCCGCTGCTATGGATCCCGAGGATGCTGTCGCTGTCATCTGAGGCGGCCGGCCGGGCACTCCCGTTACGTTCACGGCGTGCCGTGCAACGGTCGAGCTGGTGCTGTTCGGGAGGCGGCGCCACTGTGGAGTTCTCGCTGCGCTGCCACCCACCGTGGTGACGGCCTACCTCGAACGGATCGGGTATCCCCCGGTCGAGGCTCCGAACAGCGAGGCTCTCGCCAGCCTGCAGGACGCGCACGTCCGCTCCTTCGAGCACGGGGAGCTCGGACCCCGCTTCGACCACGCCCGGATCCTGGTCGATGTCGACGAGCCCGTCGACGTCGACGTCGGGACCGGAGCATCACCGCGGGGCCCGATCGGGCTCGCCGATCGGCCCCAGACCATCGGCCCCGCCACCTACCTCACCCGTGAGGTGGACGGCCGCTACCTGACCGAACACCGTGACGGCGACACGTGGACCCCGGGATGGTCCTTCGACACCACGGCTCGCAGACTGGACGACTTCGCCGAACGGTGCCACTACCACCAGAGCTCACCGGTCTCCCCCTTCCCCCAGAAGGCCCTGTGCACGCTGGTGACCGACGATGGCCAGGTAACCCTGAGCGGCCGCCAACTCATCACCACAACCGGAGACACCAGAACCGAGGTCGAGGTCGCCGACCCGCTCGACGTGCTCCAACGGCGGTTCGGTATCTCCCTGGAGCGCTGGTCGGGATCCTGAGACTGAAGCCCAGGAAGCCGGTGGGCTGGCGGGTCCCGCCACCCGTCACTCCGTCGCACAGTTGGACACCGAGCACCACGTGTGTCCGGCGAGCAGAGTGGCGGTCTGTGCGGCCACCGATCATCACGGTCGTTCTCCGGACTCGAGGTCAGCGATCAGGTCCAGCAGTCCGGTTGCCTCCCAGGAGCGGTTCCGTCGCCCGCCGGCAACGGGCGCCAACACGCCAGCGTTGGCGAGCTGCTCGAGCGCATTGTGGATGGAGGCCTTGGCTCTGCCGGTCACGGCACCGGCGATGGCGGCGGTGATGACTGGGTGGGCGGGGAGCAGGTCGATGATCGTCCAGGCTGCCGCATCCGCTCGAGGGTTGGATGCGGCTCGCAGCATGGCTCGCCACCTTTCGGTCAGCTGTGCCACCTCGTCGAGGTAGGAGGTCGCGAGATCGGTCGCCTGGATGGCAGCGGTGGCGAAGGTCTCGATCCACCGGTCGACCTCGCCATCGCGGTAGGCGGTGAGTCCGCCGATGTAGCGGTCACGATCCCGCGCGAACACCACGCTGATGGGTGGCACGAACACCTCGGCGAGTCCACGCCGACGGAGCACGACGTGGATCAGGGTCCGTCCGGTCCGCCCGTTGCCGTCATCGAACGGGTGGATGGTCTCGAACTGCGCATGCACGAGCGCCGCCTGGACGAGCGGCGGCAGCGACTGATCCGTCATGGCTTCACACAGGTCCGCCAGTAGCGGCTCGACGTGCTCGGGTGGCGGTGGGACGAAGTCTGCACCGCACGGGTTGTGGTCGTTGCCGCCGATCCAGTTCTGCAAGGTGCGGATCCGTCCGGCGATGCGTGCGTTGGGCGCCGGGGTCATCAGCTGCCTGTGGATCGCCACGATCTGGTCGCGACCGAATGCGTCGGTGCTGCTCGCCTCTTCGATGGCGAGCTCCATCGCATCGATGTTGGCCAGCACCTCGGCGGTCGTGGGGTTGAATTTGCCGCCAGTGTCGGCTCGTGCCTCACCGTGCGCGAGATCACGAGCATCGACCTGCAGGCCCTCGACCTTCGACGACGCGATCGACTCGGTGCGCAGCAGCAGCCGAGCAAGCGCCCCCAACGCCTCGGCCGATCCGGCACCGAGCCGCTGCAGGCGCCGTTCCGCGTCGGACACCACTCCGACCGTCATCGCAGCCAGCATCGGTTCGAAGCCAGCGAGCGGCTCAGGCAGGAACACGTCATAGTGACAGGCACGCCGGAACCGAGCCGGGGCATACAGGGTCGGGTCGTGCTGCCATGTCCGCCGCTCGTACCGACCACGCATCCCGAACCACCCGACTCGCTTCGTTCAGTTTATCTCTGAAACCGAACGAACATCGGAAGATGGTTCGGTTTCGTCATAGGCCTCCGCCTCCTCGCCCGAAGCCGTGCCACACGGCTGACCCGGATGTCTGAGGTCATGACGCTGTGGCGTGCCGGTGGGGGCAAGACACGGTCGTCCGCAAGCGTCGGCACGATGGCCAGCGATCCTTGAGGTGCTCGACCCACGGGGCATGCCGCAAGACGCAGCCACGCCACTCGAAGGCGCGTCGGCGCAGGCCAGATCGCGGCGCCAGCGGCGACGGGCTTGTCCGCATCTCCGAGGAAGTGGGTCCGTACGGCGACGGGGCTACGACAGCCCGGCTCCGTCGCGGAGCGACCGCCCTTGTTGTCACGGCGTTGTCACGGAGCCTCGGTGCGCTTCACAGCTCCCCGCACCGCAGACCGTAGAGGCCCAGGAGCGACCAACCCGGGTCCCGATGACGCCTTCGAGCCGCTTGCGGGTCTGGCCTCTGGTGGGTTCTGTCAAGAGGGTGTCCGCCGGCTGGCCGTCATCGTGACCACACGAGACGTTACGCACGAGAGGGCGCTCTCGACACCCTGCGCATCATCACTGCGAGGATGACGGGAGCTGCCGGTGCCTGTCCGCACCAACGGGTGCTCCTCCACGGCTTGGCGCGATCGCTTCGAGGCCGTACCAGACGTAGGCAACCAGGAACATGATCCGCTGGTAGACGCCGGTGAGGCCCGTCCCGCTGGCCATAACGAGCGGGAGGACCACCGAGGCGGTCACGGCCGCGAGATCGGTGAGCCGCTACCCACCTCCAGACCTCCACCGCTCCACCGCGACGACCGGGACACACCGACAGCGAACGCGAACGCCGTGTGAAGCCAGACGGTCCACCGGCCCCAACGGCCACGCGCCCCGACGGCGATCACCACGACCGTGGTGTCGAACAGCAGCAAGCCGACGCGCGCGAGCCAGGCACCCCGAACTCCCTGCGCTGTCGACTCACTCGTGGTGTGTAGGACCCACGAGTACGACGCGGGCATCAGCAGCGGGGCGAGCAACAGCGCCAGGGCCGACACCGCAAGGCCTGCGAGCCGGCATCCACCTCGCCATCTGCTCGGCAGCACGGCGACTTCACCAGGGATCACCCAGCGGGACCGCCGCAGGGTTCCACAAGCATCGTCCGGGAACCCGTGGGCGGCACGCGGCTCCCTGAGCGCCACGACCACGATCCCATCAGGCCGATCCCACCGCAGGCGTCAACGCGGCTTCCGGCGTGATGTCCACAGCACGCCGATGAGGACCCCGCTCAACAGCAAGGAGAGCGACGCGAACCACAGCGTCGCGGTGACCTGGAAGCCGATGAACTGCAGTGTCACGTCGTCGCGGTTCTGCAACACGAAGGTGAGTGCCAGCACCAGGAGGATGCCGGCAACGACCCGCTGGGGCGTCAGAAAGTCCCCGAGCGCCCTACCGCGTTGGTCCGGAACCTGAGCCATCTGGGACCTCCCGGTCGGTTGTCGCCGTCTGGATGGTGGACGGTTCGGGCCGCATGCGCGTCACCCGGACGGGGTGAGCACACGGGCACGCTTCGCGGGGGCTGGGCGCAGGTGTCGTCGGGCGAGACGCGGGGAAGAGGTGCTGCGTCACGCGGCGACGGGCGGCTTCGCTGTTGGGACGGTGGAACCGGCCTTGGCCGGACGTATCCGCCCGCTGATCGCGGTCGTCATGCCGTCCAGGATCAGCTGGATCCCGAGCACCGTGCCAAGGAACCACAGCGCTGACACCGGCCACTGGTTCAACACCATGAAGCCGAGGACGAGCGTCACCGTTCCGCTCAGGAGCAGCAGGGCTCGAGGTGCGTCGGGCTGGAAGGCCGCGACCAGACGCAGGATGCCACCGACCAGCAGCAACGACCCGGCCAGGAGTGTCAGGGTCAGCATCCCCACCCCTGGGTTGCGGACGAACCCGAGCCCGAGCAGGAACAGCAGGGCACCGAACGGAAGGTCCCAACGACGTCGGGAGTCCTTCCAGCCGACGATGCCGCTGATCGCCAGGGCGAGCCCACCGAGAAGGATCGTCCAGCCGAGGAAGAGCACGGAGATGGCGCCGGCGATGGCGACGTGCCCCAGGGCGATGATCCCCGCGACGACCGACAGGACACCGAAGACGACGTCCCAACCGGTACGTCGACGTTCGAACTGGAGTGGTTCGGTCACGGTTCATCCTCTGCGGGTCGGGGTATGGCGTCAGCATGGGGCCCTCGCCCGACGCAGGCCTCACCCCATCGGGGTGAGCTGAGCAGTGTCGACGACTCACCCCGGACAGGCGAGGCGAAGGCGGACACGACGTTCGAAGATGGTGTATTGCTCGCGTCGCTGTCCGCCGGACACAGACCGGTGTCCATGGCGACGCGTTCCACGCTGGCGGACCGACCATGGCCGATCTCGGCCTCGACCTGTCGGCGCGGCTGGCGGCGATCGAGGCGGGCGGGCAGCTACCACCCGACGAGCTCACGATGGACGCCCACGAGGCGGCTGCGTGGTTGCAGGAACGGATCGACCGCGTCTTCGACGAGGACCACGTCACCGTCGAGGTGTCCGATGAGATCGTCGCGCAGGCACTCGCCGGGGCGAAGCGGGTCCGGTTCCGTGCCGACGCCCGCTTCAGCGAACGCCAGCTCCGACTGCCCGAGGTGCACGAGGTCTACGTGCACGTCGCCACCCTCAACGGCCGCCGCCAGCCGGTGCTGACCTTCCTCGACAAGGGGCCACCGTCGACAACGCTGACCCAGGAAGGGCTCGCCGTGCTGGCCGAGGTGACGGCGTTCACCTCCCACCCGACCCGGCTGCGTCGGATCAACGACCGGGTGGAGGCGATCCACGAGATCGAGGACGGCGCGACCTTCCTCGACGTCTTCCGCTGGTTCGTCGATGAGCGTGGGCACGATCCGCAGGCGGCCTACGCGGATGCGATGCGGGTGTTCCGCGGCTCGCTCCCCGAGGCCGGTCCGTACCCGAAGGATCTGGCGTACAACAAGGGCTTCATCCAGGTCTACAACTTCCTGAGCGTCGCGATCGCCCAGGGCAAGGTCTACCGGGTCGGACTGCTTTTCACCGGCAAGACCGCCTTGGAGCGGATCGGTCTGCTGTCCCGGGCCTACGCGGAGGGACTGCTCGCTCCACCCCGGTACTTGCCGCCCCACTTCGCGGACCTCGCTGGCCTTGGGTCCTGGCTCGCGTACTCACGCTTCCTGAACAACATGGACCTCGACCGGATCGAAGCCGATTACGCCGAACTCCTCTGACACAGACCCGCACCGTCGCTGACGGCGCACCCGACGACCGACACACACGACCGGCTCCACCGACAGCCACACAGGGGTTGCCATGAACTGGGCAGCGGTGCAGGTGGGCCCGGCGTTCGGGTTCACCGTCGTCGGACTCGTCATCATCTTCGGACCGCTCATCGCCGAGCGGCTCCGGCTACCGGGGCTATTGGGGCTCCTGCTGTTCGGCGCGGTGATCGGGCCGAACATGCTCGATCTGCTGCCGCGGTTCAGTGGCCTCCAGGCGGTGGGCAGTATCGGGGTGCTGTATCTGATCTTCCTCGCCGGTCTGCAGCTCGACCTGGAGACCTTCGTTCGTTAGTTACCGCGTCATCTGCGGTGGGTTCGGCTTGCTCACGGCCCTCATCCCGATGGCTCTGGGCACCGGTGTGGCGCTGGTGCTCGGCATCGATCCGCGTCCGGCGGT
>SLHP01000156.1 GCA_007136095.1 Nitriliruptoraceae bacterium | reverse complement strand
CCCGGGAGAGCGCACGGCTGACCGCGCTGGAGGACCAGCCGGCGTCGAGCAGGCACGACCGGTTGACGATCCCGGCCGTCGGCCGGGCGAGGTCATCGAGTGGTGTTCGGTCCATGCTGCAGCCTCGCCGACCGGGCCGGGGTTCGAGCCGGCGATCTCGCACCTGTGGATAGCTGACGACTCCGACCGCCCCACCCGGACCGCCCCGACGCGGGTTTCCGTGCATCGGCGTTCACCGTCTGAGCGCGGATGCACGCAAACTCGGTCGGTCGCGGCTGATGCGCGGCGTTCGCGTGCAACGGCGTTCACCGTCCGAACGTTGATGCACGCAAACCGGGGGTCTGGCGGCGCGGAGACGGACCCGTCCGGTGGTCCGCCGGTCCTCGAACTCCTGGCACGGCAGCGGCTGGCATGGACCGGTGCCCGGAACAGACGAGGATGGAACGTGGCGACCGTCGACACTGCACAACGGGGGGTGGTCTCCGTCGCCGATGACCGCGCCCGCGGGTTGTCGCTGACGGTCATGCTGCTGGTCCTGGTGGCGGCGCTGTTCACGAGCGGCCTGGACGGACCCGCCGGCTGGATCGTGCTCGCCGCCGGACTCCTGATCGGCCTGCCCCACGGTGCCGTGGATCACCTCGTCCCGGGATGGGTCCTCGGTCGCCCGCTACCCCGGCAGACGTTCACCATGGTCGTGGCCGGCTACATCGCGGTCGCCGCTGCGGCGTTCGCCCTGTTCGCGTTCCAGCCGGTCCTCGCCGCGGCGCTGTTCCTGGTCGTGTCGGTCGGCCACTTCGGAGCCGGGGACGTCGAGATCCACGAGGCGCAGACGGGGCGACGCCTCCGCGGTCGACCCTCCGCTGTCCTGGCGTTCGGTCTGCCCGCGATCGCGCTGCCGATCGCCATCCACCCCGACGCGGTCACACCCGTCCTGGCCGGGCTGGCACCGTCGCTCACGGCACTGACCGCCCCCGGGGTGCGCGTGGCGCTCCTCGCGTTCACGGTCATCGCGGTGGGCACAACCGCTGTCATCGCTCTCGCGGACGGTCGAGGGCGGGTCGCGCTCGACCTGCTCGTGCTCGTCGCGGTGTTCGCGGTCGCGCCACCGCTGATCGCCTTCGCGGCGTACTTCGGCTGCTGGCATGCCGCACGTCACATCGGGCGGCTCCTGACCCTGGACCCGGCGAACCGCGAGGACCTGGCCCGTGGCCGGCTCGCGCGCCCACTCCTGCGCTTCGCCGGATCTGCCGCTGGACCGACCGCGATCAGCGTCGCGGTCCTCGCCGGCCTCTGGTGGGGAGCTGGCGGCGTCGAGGGGCTGGTCGCCGCCCACCTCGGGCTGCTCCTCGCCCTGACCATGCCCCACGTGGCCGTCGTGTCCTGGCTGGACCGTCGCCGGGGTGCCCACCGCTCCGACGCACGACAGGTCCCCGCATGAGCCGGGGTGTGGTCATCGTGGGTGCCGGCCTCGGCGGCCTGTCCGCCGCGTGCCACCTCGCCGGCCGTGGCATCCCGGTCACGATCCTGGAGCGGGGCGACCAGCCCGGTGGACGTGCGGGGTTGCTGGATGACGCGGGCTACCGCTTCGACACCGGCCCGGCGGTGCTGACGCTGCTGGGGACGATGGAGGACACCTTCGCCGCCGCCGGCACCGACCTGCGCGACCACCTCGACCTGGTGCAGCTCGACCCGGCGTACCGCGCCCGGTTCGCGGACGGCTCGACCATCCACATCCGAGCGCACCGTGAGGCGATGCGCGACGAACTGCGCGCCTTCGGTGGCCAACCCGCCGTCGAGGGGTTCGATGGGTTCGCCGCCTGGCTCGAGCAGCTGTTCGCCCTGGAGTTCGCCGACTTCATCGACCGCGATTTCCGGTCGGTCGCGAGCCTGCTGCGCCAGCCGGCCGCCCTGGCGCGACTGGCGTCGGCGGGCGGTTTCGGACGGCTCCAACCGGCGGTCGACCGCTACTTCGACGACCCGCGGCTCCAGCGGCTGTTCTCCTTCCAGGCGATGTACGCCGGGATGTCGCCGCTCCGCGCACTGGCGATGTACTCGGTCATCACCTACCTCGACACGGTCCAGGGCGTGTTCTTCCCGCGCGGCGGCGTCCACGAACTCAGCACCGGCCTGGCCCGAGCAGCGCAGGCCGCAGGCGCCGAGCTTCGCTGCAACGTCGAGGTGGAGGCGATCGAGCCGGCCAGGGGCGTGTCACCGGCCCGGGTCCACACCGATGGCGGCACGATCGACGCCGACGTGGTGGTCGCGAACCCCGATCTTCCGGCGGTGTACGAGCACCTGCTCCCGGTCGACGCCCCACGTCGCCTCCAGCGGGGCCGGTACTCCCCGTCCTGCGTGCTCTGGTTGGTCGGCGGTGTGCGCCCGGCCGCCACCGACCCAGGCGCCCCCGACCCGGTCCACCACACAATCCACTTCGGTGACGCCTGGGAACGGACCTTCGAGCAGATCATCGACGAGGGGCGACCGCAGTCGGACCCGTCACGGTTCGTCACGGCGCCGAGCGTGACCGACCCTCGGCTCGCTCCCGCCGGTCGGGACGCCCTGCACATCCTCGAGCCGGTCCCGAACCTGCGGGCGGACCTGGACTGGGACGACCTCGGTCCGATGCTGACCGAGCGCATGCTGGCCTGGGCGCAGCAGGTCGGGCACCTGGATGGCGAACCTGAGGTCCTGCACACCACGACCCCGGTCGACTGGCAGGACGCGGGTCTGCGTGCCGGGACCCCGTTCTCGCTGGACCACCGCTTCTCGCAGACCGGCCCCTTCCGCCCGGCGCTCACCGACCGCCGCCTGCCCGGCATCGTCTTCGTCGGCAGCGGGACGCGTCCGGGCGTCGGGGTGCCGATGGTGCTGATCTCCGGCCGACTGGCAGCGGATCACGCCCTGCGGCAGCTCGGTGGCGGGCGGCGCCGAGGGTCGAACACGGCGCCGGTCCCCACCCGACCCGACGAGGTGCCCCATGGCCGCTGAGCCCCTGGCCCGGCCGGCGGGCGTCCGTACGAGCCGCACGGGTACGGCACGGGACCTGCGGGACAGCTACGCCCGCTGTCAGCGTCTGCACCGCCGGCACGGCACGACCTACTACTGGGCGACCCGGGCCCTGCCGCGGGCCGACCAGCCCGCCGTCCACGCGTTGTACGGGCTGTGTCGGTACGCGGATGAACTGGTCGACGCGCCGGGCCTCGGCGACGTCCATGAGCGCTCGGCCAGGCTCGACGCGCTGCGGGACGGATTCGTCGTGGGTGTCGACGCGGGAGCCAGCGATCATCCCATCCTGGCCGCGGTGGTGGACACCGTGACGACCCTGGACATCGATCCCGACCTGTTCCTGCGGTTCTTCCGGTCGATGCGGATGGACCTGTCGGTGACGCGGTACCGGACCCACGCCGACCTCGAGCGCTACATGGACGGATCGGCTGCGGTCATCGGGGAGCTGATGCTCCCGGTGCTCCGTCCGCCCGATCCCGAGGCCGCCCGAGACGGTGCGCGGGCACTGGGTACCGCCTTCCAGTTGACCAACTTCCTGCGCGATGTCGATGAGGATCTCGATCGCGGACGCATCTACCTCCCCCTCGAGGACCTGGAGCGCTTCGGTGCCGATCCGCGCCGTCGGGTGGCCGACGAGGCCTGGGTGGCCTTCAGCCGCTTCCAGGTCGCCCGCATCCGGTCCATCTACGCGCAGGCCGATGCCGGCATCGCTCGGCTCCCGCCACGTTCCGCCCGTGTCATGCGTGCGGCACGGCGGCTCTACGCGGGCATCCTGGACCGGATCGAGGTGGCGGACCACGACGTCTTCGCGGCCCGCGCCCGCGTCGCGACTCCGATCAAGCTCGGCGTCGTCGCCCGTGAGATGCTGCGCCCTGTGCCTCCCTCGCGCCCCGTGGCCTGATCGCCATGGGTTCCCTGTCGTACCTCGCCGTCCTGATCGCCTGTCTGGCGGTCACCGCACCGTTGGAGTGGGGGATCGGCGTCCGGGTCTACCGCCAACCGCGGCGGCTCGGTCTCACGCTGGTGCTCGCCATGACGCCGTTCGTGGTCTGGGACGTGGTCGCGATCCTCCGTGACCACTGGAGCTTCGCCGCCGAGCGCACGATCGGTGTGAACCTGGCCGGGATCATGCCCCTCGAGGAACTGCTGTTCTTCGTGGTGATCCCGATCTGCGCGTTGCTGACCCACCAGGCGGTCCTGCGGCTCGGAGCCCGCCGCTGGCCGGACGGACGGCTCGCCCGCGAGCTGGCGGCACTGCGACCCGACGCCGGTGGGGAATGACCATGGGCGAGTACACCCTGCTGACCCTCGTGGCGATCGCGATCGTGATCGGCCTGGACCTCGTGGTGCTGCGCACCCGGCTGGTGCGCACCGTCGGGTTCTGGATCTCGTTGGCGATCATGTGGAGCTTCCAGGTCGCCGTCGACGGGTGGCTCACCCGGCTGGATGCCCCGATCGTCCTGTACGCCGATGAGCAGTTCAGCGGTGTCCGCGTCTTCCTGGACTCGCCGATCGAGGACTTCGGGTTCGGCTTCGCGATGATCCTGGCGACGCTGATGGCCTGGACCGTGCTCGGACGCCCGACCCGGAGCAGCCTTGTGCAGCAGGTGGACACCGATGCGCGGAGACGTGCCGACGACGGAGGTCCGGGCGACGGCCGCTAGCGTTGGTCAGCCCCACCTGTTCCCGGTCCCCAGGAGCGCCAACCGTGCCGAACACCGCCGTCGCTGTCGCCGCACCGCCGGAACGTCTGCTGCTCGGCCCCGGGCCGTCGCCGGTGAACCAGCGGGTGCTGGACGCGCAGGCGCGGTCGATGATCGGCCACCTCGATCCGTGGTTCCTCGAGGTCGCCGACCAGGTCGTCGAGATGCTGCGGACGGTCTTCCGCACGACGAACCGGCTCACCTACGCGGTGTCGGGAACCGGCTCGGCCGGGATGGAGACCGCGGTCGTCAACATCGTCGAACCCGGCGACACCGTGATCGTCGGCGTGAACGGGGTGTTCGGTGGACGGATCGCCGACACCGCCCAGCGCGCGGGAGCGGACGTCGTCGCTCTGGAGGAGCCGTGGGGACGCATCGTGTCGCCCGAGCGGGTCGCCTCCGCGATGAAGGCCCACCCCGGCGCCAAGATGGTCGCGCTGGTCCATGCGGAGACCTCCACGGGGGCACACCAGCCGCTCGAGGAGACCGGCGCGCTGCTGGCTGACACCGACACGCTGTTCCTGGTCGACACGGTCACGGGGCTGGCGGGCGTCCCACTGGAGGTCGACGACTGGCACCTCGATGTCGTGTACAGCGGGACCCAGAAGTGCCTGTCGGTCCCGCCGGGACTCGCGCCGATCACCTTCTCCGAGAAGGCCGAAGCGGTCATCGACCGGCGGAGCACCACCGTGCGGTCGTGGTACCTCGACGTCACGGCCGTGCGCAGGTACTGGGGCGGCGACCGCGCGTACCACCACACCGCCCCCATCAGTTCACTGTTGGGCCTGCACGAGGGACTGCGCATGGTCCTCGAAGAGGGTTTGGAGGCCCGGTGGGCACGCCATGCCGAGGTCGGCCAGCTCTTCCAGGAGCACGTGCAGGACCGCGATGCAGAACTGCTGGCCCAGGAGGGGCACCGGCTGCCGCAGCTGACGACCTTCGCGCTGCCGGGCGACGTCGAGGAAGCACCTCTGCGCAAGCGACTGCTGCTCGAGCACGGCATCGAGGTCGGCGGAGGACTCGGGACCTTCGCCGGACGTGCGTGGCGGGTCGGCCTCATGGGCGACGGCGCGACGCACGCCAACGTCGACCGCTTCCTGCACGCGCTGGACGAACTGCTCGACGGCTGATCCCGCAGGTGCGGGTGGCCGGTGCAGGCGATCCGTGCCGATCGGCCCTTCTTTCGTGCCTCCCAGCGGCTATCTTCGCGGTCCGGGAGTGCGGGCCGCTGCTCGCGCCGAGGTCGGGATCGACGTGCGAGGGAGTGTCTGATGGCGAAGGTGGTTCTTGACGGGTTGGACAAGGTGTTTCCGGATGGGACCCAGGCGATCTTCGGGTTGGATCTGGAGATCGAGGATGGGGAGTTCGTGATCCTGGTGGGGCCGTCGGGGTGTGGGAAGTCCACGGCGCTGCGGATGGTGGCGGGGTTGGAGGAGATCACGGCGGGGGATCTGTATATCGGTGAGAAGCGGGTGAATGATCTCTCGCCCAAGGAGCGGGATATCGCGATGGTGTTCCAGTCGTATGCGCTGTATCCGCATATGACGGTGGCGGACAACATGGGGTTCGCGTTGAAGTTGGCGAAGGTGGAGAAGTCGGAGATCGATCGGCGGGTGAAGGAGGCGGGTGAGATCCTGGGGTTGACCGACTATCTGCATCGCAAGCCCAAGGCGCTATCGGGTGGGCAGCGGCAGCGGGTGGCGATGGGTCGTGCGATCGTGCGCTCGCCGCAGGCGTTCCTGATGGATGAGCCGTTGTCGAACCTGGATGCGAAGTTGCGGGTGGCGATGCGGTCTGAGATCGCGTCGTTGCAGGCGCGTTTGGGTGTGACCACGATGTATGTGACCCATGATCAGATCGAGGCGATGACGATGGGGGATCGGGTTGCGGTGTTGAAGATGGGGGTGTTGATGCAGGTGGATTCGCCGCAGCGGTTGTATGACACGCCGGACAATCTGTTCGTGGCGGGGTTCATCGGGTCGCCGGCGATGAATATCGCGGAGGGCACGTTGACGCGTGAGGATGGCAAGACGTGGTTGTCGTTGGGTGATCATGGGGTGAAGTTGGTGGTGCCGGATGCGGCGTTGGAGAGGTATCCGAAGGCGGCGGAGCGTGATGGGGGCAAGGTTGCGTTCGGGATCCGTCCGGAGAACTTCGCGCCGCCGGAGGAGGTGGGGCCCGGGCAGGTGTGGTCGGGCGCTGAGGTGAGTCTGGTGGAGATGTTGGGTTCGGAGATGTTGATCCATTTCAAGACGTCGGCGTCGCCGATCGTGACCGACGATATGAAGGCGGCCATCGATGATGATGACGCGTTCGAGGAGTTGGAGCGTCAGGCGCGTGAGGGGGGTCAGGAGTTCGTGGCGCGGTTCGATCCGGGGGAGCGGGCCAAGGCCGGCCAGCCCAAGGATGTCGGGGTCAAGACCGAGCATCTGCACTTCTTCGACCTCGAGAACGGCCAGACCCTGCGCTGACCGCCGCCTGCACCACGGTTACCAGGAGCCGGAGCGGCCACCCACGCTCCGGCTCCGTCGCGTTCGGATGATCCACGGCTTGCCTAGACTGGTGCCTATGGAACGACGGGGACTCAGCGTGCGATGGCGGCTTATCGCGGCCATCTGCATCGTGCTGGTGCGCGTGGCGCGGTGGCGCATCGACGTCCAGGGTCTCGAGCACGTGCCGTCGGACGGCGGGGCGGTGCTCGCCTTCAACCACCACAGCTACAACGATTTCGTGATGCTGGCCTGGGCCCCGGTCCGCATCCTCAAGCGACCGATCCGCTTCCTGGCGAAACGGGAGATCTGGGAGAAGCGCCGTACCCGGTGGGTGGGGCGCTGGGCTGACGCGGTCCCGGTCGACCGGGGATCGACCTCGGCACGTTCCGGTGCCTTCAACGCGGCTGCTGATGCGTTGCGTGCGGGCGACCTGGTCGCGGTCGCGCCCGAGCAGACCATCTCGGAGTCGTTCGAGCTGCTGCCGTTCCGAACCGGCGCGGTGCGCATGGCCCAGTTGGCCGACGTTCCGATCGTGCCCGTCGTCGGCTGGGGCTCGCACCGGTTCGCAACCAAGGGGCGGCCCATGCGCCTGGTGTTCAAGCTGCCGGTGACCGTCCGGTTCGGAGAGCCGATTTGGTTCGCCGCGGATGAGGATCCGGTCGAGGCGACCGAACGGCTCCGCGCCCGGATGACCGAGATGCTCCACGACGTGCAGGAGTCCTACCCGGACGGCGCACCGGCCGGGGCGCCCTGGGTGCCCGCCAGACTGGGTGGATCGGCGCCACCGGCAGTAGCGTCCTCGCCGCCACCCGGGGGGTCTGACAACGTGCGCGACCTCGAGGATCCCGACGATGGGCCCGCCGGTCGGCGCAGCGCGTGAACCGGCCACCCGACCGCAGCGCACCGGTGTCCGAACCATCGGCGATGTCCCTGCCCTCCAGCGGCTCTCCTGACGGCCGCCCCGATCGACCGGAGTGGTGCCGTGCCCCGTCCCGCTGATCCCCGGAACCCTGCCGCGAGCTGGCTGTACCGGCTCGTGGCCTGGACCTTCTTCCTGGTGATGCGGTTACAGCGCTGGCGGTTCGACGTCGCCGGGCTCGACCACGTCCCGCGGACGGGTGGCGCGGTCATCGCGTCCAACCACACGTCCTTCTGGGACTTCTTCACCACCGGTCGAGGTCCGTACCTCGGGTGGGGACGACCCGTGCGCATCCTGGCCAAGGCCTCGCTGTTCGATCTCCCGATCGCCGGCCGGGTCATGCACCTCGCGGGACACATCCCGGTGCGGCGGGGCTCCGGGACACGTGCGTTGTCCAACGCGGTCGATGCCCTGCAGGCCGATGAGCTGATCCTGGTCCTACCGGAGCAGACCATCACCCCGGCCTTCGAGTTGCTGCCGTTCAAACGCGGGGCCGTGCGGATGGCTGCGGCAGCGTCAGTGCCCTTGATCCCGGCGGTGTCCTGGGGGTCGCACCGGTTCCACACCGTCGGGCGCAGGCCGCGCTGGTGCTGGAGGCTGCCGGTGACGATCCGGTACGGCGAACCCCTCCATCCCTCGCTCGACGACGACCTCGTCGAGGTCACCTCCGAGCTCCAACGCCGCGTGGCGGTCCTCCTCGACGAGGTCCAGCGGGACTACCCCGACGGGGTCCCGGCCGGCCAGTGGTGGGTCCCTGCCCGGCTGGGCGGCGGCGCCCCCACGCCCGAGATCGCGGACGCCTACCTGAGCAACCTGGCGGAACGCTGGAGCGCACCACGTCCGGGGTCGTCGGCCCGCAGGCGCAAACGGGCCAGCTGACGACAGCAGGGTCAGCCGTCCATCGCGGCGATCGCCTGGGCCTGCGCGACGATCCGACGTGCCTCCTCGACGTGGAGGTTCTCGATCATCCGACCCCCGACCGTGACCACGCCACGGCCCTCGGCCTGCGCGGCCTCGAACGCGTCGATGATCTCACGGGCACGGTCGAGTTCGTCGTCGCTGGGTGCGAACACGCGGTTGCAGGGTTCGATCTGCCGGGGATGGATCAGGGTCTTGCCGTCGAAGCCGTAGGCGCGGCCCTGCCGGCATTCGGCCTCGAAGCCCTCAGCATCGTCGAGGTCGTTGAACACGCCGTCGAGGATGACCTTGCCGGCGTCGCGTGCAGCGAGGAGGAACCAGGACAGCGCGGTCAGCAGCGGGCCGCGGCCGGGGACGTGTTCGGCGCGGAGCTCCTTGGCCAGATCGTTGGTGCCGATCACGAATGCCGTCAGGCGATCGGAGGCGGCGCAGATCTCCCGGGCGTTGAACACCGCGGTCGGGGTCTCGAGCATCGCCCAGATCGCGGTGTGCGCGGGGGCGCCGGCGAAGGCTGCCTCGATGGTGTGGACATCGGCGGCCGAGTCGACCTTGGGCACCAGGATCGCATCCGGGCCGGCTGCGGCGATGGCAGCGACGTCGTCGGCGAACCAGTCCGTGGCGATGGCGTTGGCACGGATCGCGACCTCGCGCTGTCCGAAGGGCGCGTCGCCGACCGCCTGGCAGACCCGGTCACGTGCCGCCGCCTTGGCGTCGGGTGCCACGGCATCCTCGAGGTCGAGGATGAGGGCATCGGCCGGCAGGCCCGGGGCCTTGGCGAGCGCCCGCTCGTTGGCACCCGGCAGGTACAGCACGCTGCGGCGGGGGCGTCGGTCGTCGGCCCGGTCATCGGTCATCGCGGCTCCGTTGCTCAGTGGGCGGCGGACGGTCGTGCGGTCAGAGACCGTAGGCCTCGGCGAGTGCCGGATCGCGCTCGGCCAGGCTCGTCGCGAGTTCGAGGACCACCAGGCACTGCTTGTAGGTCGCATCATCCTGCATCTTGCCGTCGATCATCACGGCGCCGGCACCGTCACCCATCTCGTCGACGACGCGCCTCGCCCAGGCGACCTCCGACGGTTCGGGGGAGAACACCCGCTTGGCGATATCGATCTGGACCGGGTGCAGGCTCCACGCCCCGACGCAGCCCAGCAGGTAGGCGTTGCGGAACTGGTCCTCACACGCGACCGTATCCTTGATGTCGCCGAACGGCCCGTAGAACGGCAGGATCCCCGCCATCACGCAGGCGTCGACCATCCGGGACACCGTGTAGTGCCACAGGTCCTGTTGGGCGGTCGCACGGCCTGAGGCGTCGATCTCGCCGCTCTCCGGAGGATCCTGGCGGACCAGGTACCCGGGGTGCCCGCCCCCGACCCGGGTGGTCTTCATGCGTCGGTCCGCGGCGAGGTCCGCCGGTCCGAGCGACAGCCCCTGCATCCTCGGGGAGGCGAGGCAGATCTCCTCGACGTTGGCGACACCGCGTGCGGTCTCGAGCAGGGCGTGGACCAGGATCGGTTCGGTGAGTCCGGCGCGTGCCTCGAGTTGCGCGAGGAGGCGGTCGACGTAGTGGATGTCCTCGGGACCCTCGACCTTCGGGATCATCACGACGTCCAGGACGTCACCGATCTGCGTGACCAGTTCGGTCAGATCGTCCAGCACCCACGGCGAGTCCAGTGCGTTGACGCGCGACCAGAGTTGGGTCGCGCCCATGTCGACGGTGCGGCCGATCTCGATCAGGCCGTTCCGCGCCGCCTCCTTGTTGGCGACCTGGATGGCGTCCTCGAGGTTGCCGCACAGCACGTCCACCGTCGGGACGATGTCGGGGACCTTGGCCACCATCTTCGGGTTCGACGGATCCAGGAAGTGGATCATCCGCGCCGGTCGCACGGGGATCTCGCGCACCGGTTCGGGGGCACCGATCGCCAACGGGCTGAAGAAGTCCTTGGGGCTGCGCACGGTGGCCTCCTGGTCGCGACGAAGGGTGGATCGGTGGCGGCGATGCCACCGCCGACGTGACGCTAGGTGGCGCGTCACCACCATCGCCAATCGGTGACCGGCAGGCGTCGGTTCTGGACCCTGCCATCGGACCAGATATGGTGCGGCCCGGAAGCCGGTCGGACGGTCGAACACCGGCCGTGATGACGGGAGCGCAGGGATGCCGACGGAGGACTTCGGTCGCTACCTCGACGACTTCGAGGTCGGGGACGTCTACAAGCACTGGCCGGGTAAGACCATCACCCAGGCCGAGGACATCCTGTTCTGCTCGATCACGATGAACCAGCACCCGCTGCATTCGGACGACAACTACGCCGCGGCGGCCAGCCCGACCGGACGCGCCATGGTCGTCGGCAACCTCGTCTACTCGATCGTGTTGGGCCAGTCGGTCCCGGACGTGTCGGGACGAGCCATCGCCAACCTCGAGGTGGAGTCGCTCAAGCACGCCAACCCGACCTTCCACGGTGACACGATCTACGCGGAGACCGAGGTGCTCGAGGTCCGGCCGTCGCGGTCGAAGGAGGATCGTGGCATCGTCACGGTCCGGACCATCGGCTACAACCAGGATGGTGTCATCGTCTGCGAGTTCACCCGGAAGGTGCTCGTTCCCCGACGTGGCCACGGGTTCGACGGGCACCCGGGCCGTCCAGAGCCGCGCACCGACGACTGACGGCATGCGGACCACCAGCACGAGGGAACTCGGCATGGAGATCCACCAGGCCCCCGGCCCCCCGCGCATGAACGTCATCGTGGCCGCGGGTACCCGGGTCGCGGAGTTGGAGGTCTGTCCGGGCCGCCGCGCGGGATCGATCCGACAGGCCGACCGCACCCGGTGGACACTCGAACAGCCGCCCGGCGCACCCGAATGGTGGGTCGCGGACAGCGCCGGTGTACCGGTCGCGACGTTGGAACGTCCGTCGCCGTTCGGTGAACGACTCACGATCCACCTCCACGGAACCGCCTACCGCGTCCGACCCCGTGGCGGTGCCTGGCGGCGGCGCTGGAGCATCGTCGACGATCGGGATCGCGAGCTCCTGGAGGCCCTGCAGCGGCCGTTCGCGCGAACGGTGCACGACCTGTGGCGGCGATCCGGTGACGTCCCCCAGGAACTGCCGTTGCTGGCCGCCTGGGCGCTGGCGCTGGCCACCAGCGCGCCGATGCCCGCCACGCGCCGGCCCCGCTGGACGGTGCACTGAGCGCCCATCCACCGCCTCGTTGGGTTCGCGCGGGGTGATGTCGGACCCGCCGGGTACGGTGCCGCGCCATGGACCCTCTGACCCGGAATGACCAGACGCTGGACGGCCGTCCGTCGGCCGACCCGGGGAGGTCGACCGCGCCGTTGATCGAGGCGCGCGGACTGGTCAAGCGGTTCGGTGAGCTCACCGCGGTCGACGGTGTCGACGTCGAGGTGGCGCCGGGGGAGGCGTTCGGGTTCCTGGGTCCGAACGGCGCCGGGAAGTCCTCGATCATGCGGATGATCGGCGCCGTGTCGCCGCCGACCGCCGGCCACCTGCGCGTCCTCGGCATGGACCCGCAGACCGATGGGCCGGCCCTGCGGGCACGGCTGGGCGTCGTGCCCCAGGAGGACTCCCTCGACCAGCAGTTGACCGTCGCGGAGAACCTCGCGATCTACGGACGTTTCTTCGATCTGCCCCGCAGCGTCATCCGTGCACGCATCGACGAGCTGCTGGAGTTCGTCCAACTCGGCGACCGCGCCGACAGCAAGGTGGATCCGCTGTCCGGGGGCATGAAGCGACGTCTGGTCATCGCGCGCGCGTTGATCAACGAACCGTCGCTGGTGCTGCTCGATGAGCCGACCACGGGCCTCGATCCGCAGGCGCGCCACGCCCTGTGGGACCGTCTCTACCGACTCAAGCAGCGCGGCGTCACCCTGATCCTCACGACCCACTACATGGACGAAGCCGAACAGCTCTGCGACCGGCTGGTCGTGATGGACCACGGACGCATCATCGTCGAGGGAGCGCCCCGTCAGCTCATCGCGGACCACGCCTCCCGCGAGGTCGTCGAGCTGCGGTTCCACCCGGGCGGGCAGGATGGCGCGGTCGAGCAACTCGCCGGCATCGGCGAGCACCTCGAGGAACTGCCGGACCGGCTGCTGATCTCCGCGGACGATGCCGATGCGGCGGTTCGTGCGGTCCACGATCGGGGCGTGGAACCCGCGACGGTGATGACCCGGCGCAGCACACTCGAGGACGTCTTCCTGCGGCTGACCGGCCGCACCCTGGTGGACTGACGCCTCCGGACGGGGGATGAGGAGGCAGCGGATGACCACACCGTTGGCCGTTCGTGTGCTCGAAGGGCACGCGCGGTCCTACCGCCACACCTGGCGCGGGACGACCGTGTCGGCGATCGCCACGCCCGTCCTGTTCCTGGCGGCCATGGGGCTCGGGCTCGGCACCCTGGTGGACGAGGGGACCGGCGGCGGGATCGACGGGATCAGCTACCTCGCCTGGCTCGCCCCGGGTCTGCTGGCCGTCTCCGCGATGCAGAACGGTGCCGGGGACGGTGCCTTCCCCGTGCTCGCCGGGATGCGCTGGGTCAGGGACTACCACGCCGCGATCGCCACGCCCGTGCGCCCCGCGGACCTGATGCTGGGCAACCTCGCCTGGGCGACGATCCGCCTGGCCGCCCTGTTGACCGTGTTCGTCGTGGTGGCCGCGGCGTTCGGCGCGCTGCCGCTGGGGCGGGGTCTGCTGGCGGTCGGACCCGGTCTGCTGGTGGGCGTCGCGACCTGCGCGGTGGTCAGTGCCTTCATGGCCAGCCGGAAGAGCGACGAGGCCCTGGCTGGACTGTTCCGCTTCGTGATCGTGCCGCTGTTCCTGTTCTCCGGTGCCTTCTTCCCGCTCGATGAACTGCCGACGGCCGTGCAGCCGCTCGCGCGGATCAACCCGGTCTGGCACGGGGTCGAGCTGTCCCGGGCCGTCGCTCTCGACATCCCGACCCGGATGGGCTGGCCGGTCCACGTCGGTGCCCTCGTCCTGGTCCTGGCCGCCGGGATCGCGTGGGGCATCCGGTCCTTCACCCGGAGCCTGCGGTCATGAGCGCCGACACTCCCATCCAGCAGGTCGAGCGCGCGGAGCTTGCGGTGCGGATCACCCCGCCGTGGCTGCTCGGTCGGGCCGCCCGGATCGTCGAGCGCAACGTCATAGTCTACCGCGCCAGGCCCCTGGTGTTCCTGAGCGCGCTCGTGGAGCCGATCCTGTACCTCTTCGCGCTCGGCGTCGGCCTCGGTGCACTGGTCGGTGCCGTCACCGGCCCCGGTGGACAACCCGTCAGCTACAGCGCGTTCGTCGCCCCCGCCCTGCTTGCGGCCTCGGCGATGAACGGTGCCGTCTACGAGTCGACCTTCAACCTCTACAGCAAGTTGAAGTTCGAGCACCTCTACGACGCGATGCTCGCCACCCCGGTGACGTCCCGTGACATCGCGGTCGGCGAGACCACCTGGGCGCTTCTCCGTGGGTCGCTGTACTCCGCCGCGTTCCTGGCGATCGCCGCGGCGGCGGGACTCGTGACGTCCTGGTGGGCGATCCTGGCCGTCCCCGCCGCCACGCTGATCGGGTTCGCGTTCGCGGGTGTCGCGATGACGGCGACGACCTTCATGACGAGCTGGCAGGACTTCGACCTGGTCCAGTTGGTGTTGATGCCGCTGTTCCTGTTCTCCGCGACCTTCTACCCGCTGGACGTCTACCCGTCGGCCCTGCAGGCGATCGTGGTCCTCTCGCCCCTCTACCACGGTGTCGAGTTGGTCCGTGGGCTGATGCTCGGCGTGATCGGTCCCGGCCTGCTGGTCCACGTCGCGGTGCTCGTCGGCCTCGGGTTGGTCGGCGTACGGTTCGCGGCCCGGCGGCTGGACACCCTGCTCGTCCGTTGATCCCGCCGGCTCTCCAGGCTCCGCCGATCCCTCCGACCCCGATCGAGGACACGATGTCCACCACCGGCCGCGCGCCCGCGTTGCACCACCGCACCCGCGAGGTCCGGGAAGCTGACGAGGAGCAGCGACTTGCGCCAGCGGCGACCCGGTCCGCCGCGGCCAGACCCCGTGACGTGGCCGAACCCGAAGATCCGTATCGCACGGCGTTCGAACGCGACCGCGACCGGATCCTGCACAGCAAGGCGTTCCGTCGGCTGAAGCACAAGACCCAGGTGTTCCTGAACCCGGAGGGCGATCACTTCGTCACACGGCTGACCCACACCCTGCAGGTCGCGCAGGTCGGCCGGTCGATCGCGGCCTCCCTGGGGCTCAACGAGCCGTTGACCGAGGCGATCTGTCTCGGCCATGACATCGGGCACGCGCCGTTCGGCCACACCGGCGAGGATGCGCTGACGCCGTTCGTCGACGGAGAGTGGCAGCATGCGATCCACGGGGTGCGCGTGGTGGAGAAGCTCGAGCCGCTCAACCTCACCGTCGAGGTCCGCGACGGCATCAGCCAGTCGTCCTGGAAGAACGATCCGCCGCCGTTCACGCCCGAGGGCACGATCTGTCGCTACGCGGATCGGATCGCCTACCTCGCCCACGACGTGCAGGACGCCATCCGTGCCGGTGTCCTGCAGCCCGACGCGGTTCCCGACCGGTACCGCCGGTTGTTCGGGGAGCCGGGTCGCGACTGGATCGACTCCATGGTCACGATCGTGGTGTCGTCGTCGGTCGACGCCGGTGAGGTGACGATGGAGCCGGATGCCCTGGCGACGATGCACGAGTTGCGGACCTGGATGTTCGAGAACGTCTACCTCCGGCCGGAAGCCAGGGCCCAGGGCGAACGCGGGGTCCGTGTCATCCAGGACCTGGTGCAGTGGTTCGCCGACCGCCCCGATGAGGTCCCCGACGCCTACCGGCTCCCGGACAGCACCGCGCTGCAGGCCGCGGTCGATTACGTGGCGGGGATGAGCGACAAGTTCGCCATGCGACTGCACGACGAGCGGTTCCGTCCCGCCGGCCTCTACTGATCCAGCTCGTCGCTACGCTCCGCGCGATGATCGATCGAGGCGGGAACCGATGGTAGAGGCGGCGCGAGCCACGGTGGTGGTCCGTGATGCCACAGCTGAGGACCTCCCCGCCGTCGCCGCGATCTACACGCACTACGTCCTACGCACGACCATGACCTTCAACACCCAGGTCCGTACGCCCCGCGAGTGGGTCCAGCGCTTCGAGGACGATGTCGTCGGTGGTCCCTACCACCTCAAGGTGGCTGAACGCGACGGGGCCGTCGCGGGGTACGTCGAGTCGCTGCGCTTCCGTCCGAAGCCCGCGTACGACCGTTCGGTCGAACTGTCGGTGTACGTCGCTCCCGACGCGACCGGTGGGGGACTCGGGTCGGCGCTGTACGGAGCCATGCTGACGACGCTGGAGGCCGACGATCGGTTCCACCGTGCGTACGCGATCATCGCGTTGCCGAACGACACCTCGGTGGTCTTCCATGAACGATGGGGGTTCGTCCACCGTGGCACCCTGTCGGAAGCCGGCCACAAGTTCGGCCGGTACCTCGATGTCGCCTACTACGAGCGGGCCCTGTGACCGATCACCCTGACACTCCGGAACGACCGTCGGACGAGCCGATGACCCAGCCCCATGAGGTCTTCGACCGCGTCGGTGGCCTGCCGGCCTTCGAAGCGCTGGTCGAGTCCTTCTACGCACGGGTCGAACACGACGACCTCCTGCGACCGATGTACCCGGAGGATCTCGAACCGGGCAAGCAGCGCCTGGCCCTGTTCTTCGCCCAGTACTGGGGCGGTGGCGATCTCTACAGCCGCCATCGCGGTCACCCGCGTCTCCGGATGCGTCACGCACCGTTCCCCGTCACGCCGGAGGCGGCCATCCGCTGGGCGGAACTGATGGCCGCGGCGATCGAGGAGCAGGACTTCCCCGACGACGTGCGGGCGTTGCTCATGGCCTACGTCACCCAGGCGACCCCGACCATGATCAACCAGTATCCCGAGCCGGACGCGGTGCGTCGGCTCCCCATGGACCCCGGGTCCTGAACGCTGCACCACCGGTGCGCAGCGGTGGGTCGTCGGGTGGCCGCCGTTTCGCCCCGTATCCTGCCAGCCACCTCCCGCGGGCCGGACGGCCCTGACCCGGAAAGCTCCACCGTGAAGATCCTCGTTGCCGACCCGCTCGCCGAATCGGGCGTCGCCGCCCTCGCCACCGACCACGAGGTCGATGTCAAGACCGGCCTGTCCAAGGGCGATCTGCTCGCCATCGTCGCGGAGTACGACGCGATCGTCGTCCGCTCGCAGACGACCATCGACGCCGACGTCTTCGCGGCCGCCTCCGGACTGAAGGTCGTCGCGCGGGCCGGAGTGGGGCTGGACAACGTCGATGTCGAGGCGGCGACCCGACACGGCGTGATGGTCTGCAACGCGCCACAGTCCAACATCGTGTCGGCGGCTGAGCACACCCTGGCGCTGCTGCTGTCGCTCGCACGCAACATCCCGCAGGCGCACGCGGCGCTGAGCGACGGACGCTGGGAGCGCTCCGACTGGACCGGCACCGAACTGCAGGACAAGACGTTGGGGGTGCTCGGCCTCGGACGGATCGGGACCCTGGTCGCGCAACGCTGTCACGCTTTCGGGATGCGCCTGATCGCCTACGACCCCTTCGTCGCTCCCGACCGTGCAGCCCGGTTGGGCGTCGAACTCCTGCCGACCGTCGAGGAGGTCCTCGAACGTGCGGACTTCGTCACCGTGCACCTCCCCAAGACCGCGGACACGGTCGACCTGCTCAATGCAGAACGCCTCCGCATGATGAAGCCGACCGCACGCCTGCTCAACGTCGCCCGGGGTGGCATCGTCAACGAGGGCGACCTGGCGGATGCCGCGCGGAAGGGTGTCATCGCCGGAGCCGCGGTCGACGTCTTCGCGGCCGAACCCACCACCGAGAGCCCGCTGTTCGGGCTCCCGAACGTCATCGTCACGCCCCACCTCGGCGCGTCCACCGAGGAAGCGCAGGACAAGGCCGGCACCCAGGTGGCCGAGTACGTGAGGCTGGCGCTGGCCGGAGAGTTCGTCCCCTCCGCCGTCAACGTCCAGGGCGGCGAGATCGATGATGTCGTCCGGCCCTACCTGCCGCTGGGCGAGAAGCTCGGTCGCATCCTCACGGGGCTGGCCGCGGACGGCATCACCGGCGAGGTCACGGTCGAGTACCTCGGTGATCTGGCCGATGCGGACGGACGGTTGATCGCACTGTCGGTCCTGACCGGGATGCTCGGTTCCATCAGCAGTGAACCCGTGACCTTCGTCAACGCCCCGCTGCTCGCCGAGGGCCGCGGACTGCACGTCCGCGAGATCTCCGACCCCCAGAGCGAGGACTACGTGTCGGTGCTGCGGGTGTCCGGCGTCGGCCGCGACGGCCGGATGATCCGGGTGGCCGGCACGCTGCTGCACCCCGGTGAGCGGGAGCGGTTGATCGAGGTGTGGAACACCCCGGTCGATGTCGAGCCGACCGATCAGATGGCGTTCTTCCGGTACGATGACCGGCCGGGTGTCATCGGCACGATCGGGACGGGCTTCGGTGAAGCGGGCGTCAACATCGCCTCCGCGCAGGTCGGGCGGCCCGGTGGCAGCAACGAAGCGATCATGGCCCTGTCCCTCGACGAGGTCGTCGGCCGCGACGTCATCGACGACATCGTCGAGAAGATCGGTGCGACCGAGGGCCGCGGCGTCAGCCTCACCTGAACGCGCCGGCGGGAATCACCGCCGAAGCGTCAGGACGAGCATCCAGACCGCGACGCCGCCGTGCAGGGTCCAGGCGGCTGTCCGGAGCCAGTTGGTGCTGACGAGTCGCGCGTGCGCGGCGGCGTCGAACCCCTGGCTCAGCACGCTGTGCGCCGGGACGCTCAGCGCGATCGTCACGATCACCGGGATCAGCGCGAGCACGGCGGCGACCGCCACGAGCCACCTCGGGATCCAGCTGGGCGGTGCCAGCAGGAGTGCGGCGGTCGTCAGGCCCTGCACCGCCCACGGGACCACGATCACCCAGGTGATGCGCATGGAGTGGGCCGCCTCGTAGGCCACGAACGACCCCTCACCCACCGCGGCGAACAACGGGTAGTGCACGACCTGGATGACCCAGATCATCCCGACCAGCACCAGCGTCGCAACGGCATGCGCGAGGACGACGGGCATGGTGCTCACGATCGTTCGGGGGCGGCGGGACGGAGACCGTTCGGGGCCAAAGTACTGGTCGGTTGGCCATCCAACCGAGTGATCGGACGCTCGCCTAGACTCGCCGGCCAGCCATCCGGCGCCCGCCCACAACCGATCCCCGACCCCGCCCGGAGTACCCCGTGTCCATCGCGTTCGTCTTCCCCGGACAGGGGTCCCATCGTGCGGGTGCGCTCGCTGCCTGGGAGGGGCACCCCGCACTGGCCGTGCTCGATGAGGTCAGCAAGGGGCTCGGTCGAGACGTGGTGCCGCTGACGGAGGACCCGGGCACCGGGGGGCGGACCGCGGATGCCCAGCCCGCCATCCTCGCCGTGTCACTCGTCGTGCACCGGGCGCTGTCGGAGGCGGGCATCACCCCCGACGTCGTTGCCGGGCACAGCCTCGGAGAGTTCTCCGCCGGGATCGCGGCGGGTTGTCTGAGCGTCATCGACGGCGCCGCTCTGGTGGCCTCCCGGGGCGATGCGATGGGCCGTGCCTGTGCCCAGAACCCCGGCACGATGGCGGCGGTCGTGAAGCTCGCGCCGGACGCCGTCGAGGTGCTCGTGGACAGCATCCCGGACCTGGTCGTCGCCAACGACAACGCACCGGGCCAGGTCGTGGTCGCGGGGACACCGGACGCGGTCGCTTCCGTCCGTGGACGGGCCAAGGAGGCGGGAGGGCGCGCGCTGCCCCTGGACGTCGAGGGTGCGTTCCACTCGCCGGCGATGGCTCCAGCGGTGGACGCGGTCGCGCAGACCGTTGCCGGGCTGCACGTCGGTGATCCCACCACCACCCTCGTGAGCGGGTCGACCGCAGCGCCGCTCACCTCGGGTGACGCGGTCGCCCGCGCGTTCGTCGACGGGATCCTCTCCCCGGTCCGGTGGCGCGAGGTGCAGGAACAGCTGGTGGTCCTCGGTGTGACGCACCTGGTCGAGGTGGGACCGGGCGGCGTCCTCGCCGGTCTGGCCAAGCGCACCATCCCCGACGTCACCGCACACCGGGTCGAGACCCCGGATGATCTCCGGGAGTTGGTGACTGCGCTGCAGACCGACGGAGGTGTGCGATGACCCTGCCCGTCGCGATCGCGGGGCTCGGCTCCTACCTGCCTGCCAACGTGGTGACCAACGACGACCTCGCCAAGGAGATCGAGACCTCCGACGAGTGGATCCGCACCCGGACCGGGATCCGCCAGCGGCACGTGGTGGCCCAGGACGAGGCCACCTCCGACCTGGCGGCCTCCGCCAGCAAGGCGGCCCTGGCCGATGCGGGGCTGGGCATCGAGGACATCAGCGCGATCGTCGTGGCCACGACGACGCCGGACCACCCCGTCCCCGGCGCCGCGCCGCTGACCGCCGCCGCCCTCGGAACCGAGGTGGCCGCATTCGACGTCAACGCGGCCTGCAGCGGGTTCATCTACGGCCTGCGTGTTGGTGGGGCCATGGCCGCGACCGGCGACGGCGCGGTGCTCGTGGTCGGTGCGGAGACCCTGACCCGGGTCGTCGATCCGCAGGACCGCTCGGTGCGGGTGCTGTTCGGTGACGGTGCGGGTGCGGTGGTCCTGGTCCCGGACGACACGGCGTCCCTCGGCCCGTTCGACCTGGGCGCCGACGGCACCAACCCGTCGATGCTGTGGACCGCGGCCGGTGGTACGCGGACGCCCGTGACCGACGTCCAACTCGAGGAGCGCAGCAACTTCCTGACGATGCGCGGAGGTGACGTCTACCGCAACGCGGTCGTGCGCATGACGGCGTCCGCCCAGGCTGTCCTGGACCGGTCCGGCCAGACCGTCGACGACGTCGATCTGTTCGTCGGCCACCAGGCCAACGTCCGCATCATCGATGCGGTCGGACAGCGCCTGCACATGCCTGCGGAGCGGTGTCACATCACGGTCGACCGGCACGCGAACACCTCCGCGGCGTCGATCCCGCTCGCGCTCGCGGACGCACGGGCTGCGGGCCGTCTGGAGCCGGGAGCAACCGTGCTGCTGGCCGCGTTCGGCGCCGGCCTGACCTGGGGTGCGTGTCTGCTCACCTGGAACCCCACCGCTGGCGATCGAGGAGCGAACCGATGACCCGCGTGGCACTCGTGACCGGAGGCAGCGGCGGGATCGGTGCGGCCACCTGCCAGGCCCTGGCCGCAGACGGTTTCCACGTCCTCGTCGGCTTCGGAGGCAGCCAGGACAGGGCACAGGCCGTGGCCGACGCCTGCGACGGTGCGGCCCAGGCCGTGCACATCGACGTCACCGACGAGTCCAGCGTGACGGCCGCGTTCGAGGTGGCCACGGAGACCGGCACGTTGGCCGTGGTCGTCAACAACGCCGGCATCGCCGACGACGACCTGCTGATGCGCCTGGACCCGGCCCGTTTCGACCGGACGATCGAGGTGAACCTGCGCGGCGCCTACCTGGTCTCGCGGGCAGCGATCCGGCCGATGCTGCGCGCCCGCCATGGACGCATCATCAGCGTCGCCTCCGTGGTCGCGCTGCGCGGCAACGTCGGACAGACCGCCTACGCGGCCTCCAAGGCGGGACTCATCGGGTTCACGAAGTCCCTCGCCCGTGAGCTCGCCCGCAAGGGGATCACGGCCAACGTCGTGGCTCCCGGGTTCGTGGCCACGGCGATGACCGACGAGCTCGGCGACGCGGCGCGCGAGTCCCTCGTCGACATGGCACCCACCGGCCGTGCCGTCGAGGCCGATGAGGTGGCCGCGGCCATCCGCTTCCTCGCCGCTGATCTTTCCGGTTCGATCACCGGCGCGGTCCTGCCGGTCGACGGCGGAGCCGGCATCTGACCTAGGTTGTCCATCACCCGTAAGCGATCGACCGCCACAGCGGTCGGCGAGCCACCCAGGAGAATCCTGTGAGCCAAGATGTTCTGAACACCATCACCGAGATCCTGACCGAGGAGTTCGGCGTTCCCGCCGATGACATCTCGGCGGACGCGACCTTCGAGAAGCTCGGCCTCGACTCGCTCGACGTCGTCGAACTGACCCTCGTGCTCGAGGAGAAGACCGGCGTGAAGCTCGAGGACGAGGAGCTGGAGGACGTTCGTACCCTGCAGGACGCGGTGAACAAGATCGCCGAGAAGCAGGGCTGACGACCCTCCCGATCGCTCCCGGCCCCAGGCGCGGGATCCTGACGGGGCCGGGCCCAAAGGAGTAGGCATGGCAACCGCGGGAGCTGCATCGGCGCGGCCGGAGATCGTGGTGACCGGGTTCGGGGTCATCTCCCCGGCCGGGCGGGGCTACGAGGCTTCGTGGCAGAACGTGTTGGCTGCGCGCAGCGGTGCGGCGACCGACCCGTTGCTGGTCGACGAAGGCACGTCGGTCACGATCTCGTGTCGGGTCCCGGCCTTCGACCCTGACGAGGAACTCGGTCGTGGCTCAGCCCGACGGCTCGACCGCTTCACCCACCTCGCGCTGCTGGCCGCCCGTGAGGCCGTCGCGCACGCGGGACTCACCGGTGATGACGATGAGTTCACGATCGTCGGGACCGACCCGGACCGGGTGGGCATCGCCCTCGGTTCCGGGATCGGCGGCGCCGAGACCTGGGCCGAGGAGTACCCGCGCTACATCGGCAAGGGACCGGGCCGGGTCAGTCCGATGTTCATCCCGAAGATGCTGTCGAACACCGGCGCCGGCACCGTGGCGATCCGCACCGGCGCCCGTGGGCCGAACATGACGGTCAACACCGCCTGCGCCGCCGGCGCATCCGCGATGCACATGGCTCGGGACTGGCTCCTTGCCGGATCTGCGGACATGGTGCTCGCCGGCGGGGTCGAGGCCGGGATCACCGGGCTGTCGGTGGCGACGTTCGCGCAGATGGGCGCGCTGTCGCGCAACCCGGATCCGGAGACCGCCTCGCGACCGTTCGACGTCGACCGCGACGGCTTCGTCATCGGCGAAGGCGGGGCCATCGCGGTCCTCGAGACCCGGGAGCACGCCGAAGCCCGCGGCGCGACCCCGCTGGCCGTGCTCGCCGGCGTCGGTGCCTCCGCCGATGCGTTCCATGCGACCGCACCTCCAGAGGACGGCGGGGGAGCGGTCCTGGCGATACGGCGGGCGATCGAGGATGCCGGGATCGACCCCGAGCAGATCGGTCACCTCAACGCGCACGGGACCTCGACACCCCTCAACGACGCGGCGGAGTCCAAGGCGTTGCGCAGCGTGTTCGGCGACCACACGGACCGGATCGTGGTCACCTCCACCAAGGGGGTCACCGGGCACCTGCTCGGCGCCGCCGGTGCGGTCGAAGCGGCGTTCGCCGTGCAGGCGCTGCGCGAAGGGGTCGTGCCGCCGACCGCCAACCTCGTCAACCAGGATCCGGACATCGACCTCGACGTCGTGCAGCAGCAGCCCCGTGAGGTCGACCTCGACGCCGTCCTGTCGACCTCGATGGGGTTCGGTGGGCAGAACGCCGCACTGATCTTCACCCCCGCGTGATCAGCGATCGAGCTTCACGATGAGTCCGGAACCCCTGGTCCCGGATGACGACGAGGACGTCGAACCGATCCCGTTCACCCCGATGGTCCCTGGGGCAAAGTCGATGGTCCGCCGGACGTTGCGGCCGGCACTGAAGGCCTGGCTCCGTTTGACGGTCGAAGGCGCCGATCACGTCCCGCAGACCGGTGCCGTCCTCGTGGCGTCCACCCATCAGTCACACGCGGACTCGTTGGCGATCGGTGTGGCGATCCACCGCCCCGTGCACTTCCTTGGAGATCTGCACCTGACCACGTTCCCGGTGGTCGGGTCCCAGCTCCCGAAGCTCGGGATGGTGCCGTTGAAACGGGGCGAAGCGGACGGTTCGGCCATGGACGTCCTCGGCATCCTGTTGGACGACGAGGCCTGTGTCGCGGTCTATCCGGAGGGATCACGCAGCCGTGACGGGCGCGTGCACCGGCTGCGAAGCGGCGTCGCACGGCTGGCCGCGACCCACCAGGTTCCGGTGGTCCCAGCCTCGGTCGACGGCATCCACGATGTCTGGCCGATCGGTTCGAAACCACGTCTGCGCGGTGGCAGGGTGACCGTGCGTTTCGGGCCCGCCATGGACCCTCCGGAGCCGACACCCCGGTCCCGACGAGCGTTCAACGACACCCTGCAGGTGACGTTGGCCGACCTCGCGGGGACGACGACAGCAGATGATTTCTCCCCCTTCCACGGTGGCGATGACACGTGAGCAGCGACGGTCCGGTGATCGGCGGGCGCTTCGCCGCGGGCTGCGATGTGGTCGAGGTCGCGAGGTTGTCGGCCGCACTCGATCGGCGGACGGGCCTGCTGACCCGCGTGTTCACCGAGCGGGAGGTGGCCGACGCCCGCCGGGGAGGCGTCGAGCCCGGATCCCCGACGGAGCGTGCACGCCTCGCCG
The DNA here is from genome assembly GCA_007136095.1 of Nitriliruptoraceae bacterium. GTDB lineage: Bacteria > Actinomycetota > Nitriliruptoria > Nitriliruptorales > Nitriliruptoraceae > CSSed11-175R1. The sequence goes on along the minus strand of SLHP01000156.1, from coordinate 4,926 downwards.
CACGGTTCGCCGCCAAGGAGGCGACCCGCAAGGCGATCGGCAACCTGCGCCTACCGTTCCACGACGTCGAGGTCCGCTCGGAACCCAGCGGCGCTCCGGTCCTGTGGGTCAGCGGGACGCGCAGCACGCTGGTCTGCTCGCTGTCGCATGATGGCGGCGTCGCGCTCGCCGTCGTGGTAGGAACGGTCCTCGACGATCAGACGCCGGCAACCTAGATCCACCACCACCTGGAGGAACCATGCTGCTCGATGGCAAACGACTGCTGATCACCGGGGTCCTGGACCCCCGTTCGATCGCCTTCTCCGTGGCGAAGGTCGCGCAGGAGCAGGGAGCTGAGGTCGTCCTCACCGGTTTCGGACGCGGCATGAAGCTCACCAAGCGGTCAGCCGGGCGCCTGACCCCGACACCGGACGTCCGGGAACTCGATGCCACCAAGGACGAGGACATCGCGGCCGTCGCGGCCGACCTGGCCGACCGGTGGGGTGCGATCGACGGCATCCTGCACGCCATCGGTTTCGCACCTGCCTCGTGCCTCGGCGGCGGGTTCCTCGATGCGCCGTGGGAGGATGTCAGCACGGCCCTGCACGTCTCGACCTACTCCTACGTCGCCCTCGGACGGGGGTTCGCGGACCTGCTCGCGGCCGCGGACAACCCCGCCATCGTGGGGTTGGACTTCGACGCCCAGGTGGCCTGGCCCGGCTACGACTGGATGGGGGTCGCCAAGGCCGGACTGGAGTCCGCCAACCGGTACCTGGCACGTGACCTCGGACCCCACGGCGTCCGGGTCAACCTGGTGGCCGCCGGGCCGCTCAACACGATGGCGGCCCGGTCGATCGACGGCTTCAGTGGCTTCGAGGGGGTGTGGGACGACCGCGCACCGCTGGGTTGGGACCTGAGCGATCCGACGCCGGTCGCGAAGACGGTGTGCTCACTGCTGTCCGACTGGACGCCGGGCATCACCGGCGAGATCATCCACGTCGACGGTGGCGTCCACGCGATCGGGGCCGGGATGCCGGCTGAAGCGGCGGACAGCGACTGACGTGGCGGTCACGCCGTCGGTCACTCCTTGGGAGCCTTGACCGCGAGGACGGCACAGTCGGCGTGCAGCAGGATGTCCTGGGCGTTCGAACCGAGGATCAGCTTGCCGACGGCGGACCGCCGCCGGATCCCGATCACCAGCAGATCGGCGTTCTCGTCCGTGGCTGCCTGCAGGAGGTCCTCGGACGGAGCGTTGCCGCGCGCGTACTCGACGAGCCGGTAGGTGACGTTCTCGTCGGCCAGCTGCTTCTCGAGTGCCTCGAAGGCCTCGCGGTAGGTCAGGACGTTCTCGAGCTCGTCGCGCTCGCCGCCACGCATCGAGTGCACGACCAGGAGTTCGGCGTCCCGGAGCTTGGCCTCTTCAACTGCACGATCGAGGGCCGCTCGGCCCTCTGGTGATGTGAGGAACCCGGCCACGATGCGCATGTTGTTCTCCTGTCCGCCAGAGGGATGCCCGATGCTAGCCGGCGGACCGCGTCGACGCGGAACGGTCGGTTGCCGACCCTGCCGCCAAGCCGGGCCGCTAAGGTCGGGGGAAGCGCACCGTGGAGGGTGCGACGACGCTTCCAGCGCCGCGGTGATCCCGGGCGACGGGGCGTGACCACGTAGGGTCCGAGCGGCCACCCCGCACGGACCCCGGAACAGGGAGCCCGACGACGTGTCGACCGCAGCGAGCGATCCCAACGACCTTCTGCCGCCCGACGAACCGGTCCACCTGCTGGACCCGGATGGCACCTACCACGCCGACCCCGACCATCCGCTGGACCTCGACGATGGCCAGTTGCGTGAGCTCTACCGCATGATGGTTGTGACACGGAAGGTGGATCGCGAAGCGATCAACCTGCAGCGTCAGGGCCAGTTGGGGGTCTACGCCTCGTGCATGGGCCAGGAGGCGGCACAGATCGGCTCGGCCTACGCCCTGGCTGCCGACGACTGGATCTTCCCGTCCTACCGGGAGCTCGGCGCGGCCCTGGTCCGCGAGGTGGACGCGGCCGGCTTCCTGCACCTGTACCGGGGGACCTGGCTGTCCGACCACGATCCGTACGCCCACAACTTCGGCCTGATGTCGATCCCGATCGGCACCCAGGCGCTGCACGCCGCCGGCTTCGCGATGGGCGCGGCCTTCGACGACAACCCGATCGTGACGATGACCTACTTCGGTGACGGCGGCACCTCCGAGGGGGACCCGCACGAAGCCATGACCTTCGCGGGGGTCTTCAAGGCGCCGGTGATCTTCTTCGTCCAGAACAACCAGTACGCGATCTCGGTCCCCCTCGAGCGCCAGACCGCCGCACCGAGCCTGGCGCACAAGGCCATCGGCTACGGCATCCCGGGCTTCCGCGTCGATGGCAACGACGTGCTGGCCACCTACGCCGTCACCCGCCGCGCCGTCGAGCGTGCCAGGCAGGGTCACGGTCCAGCGTTCATCGAGGCGATGACCTACCGCATGGAGGCCCACACGACCTCCGATGACCCGACGCGGTACCGAACGCAGGAGGAACTCGACGAGGCCGCCAAGACCGATCCGATCGCGCGGATGCGCAACTACCTGACCGCCCGCGACCTCTACGACCAGGACCTCGAGGACGGGATCGAGGAGCAGGCCAAGGCAACCGCGACGGCGGTCCGCGCGGGCATCTACGACGCCGAACACGGCGATCCGCTCGAGCTGTTCGAGCACGTCTACGACGATCCGACGGGCCACTTCGACCACCAGCGGGAACAACTGCAGGCGGAACTCGCCGGCGCGGTCGACGGGGAGGACCTCTGATGGCGGTGACGTTGGCGCAGGCGATCAATGCGGCGTTGGCCGATGAGATGGAGGCCGATCCGAAGGTGTTGATGTTCGGGGAGGATGTCGGGCAGCTCGGTGGGGTGTTCCGGGTGACCGATGGTCTGCAGGAGCGGTTCGGTGACAAGCGGTGTTATGACACGCCGTTGGCCGAGTCGGGGATCATCGGGACCGCGATCGGCCTGGCGATGTATGGCTGGCGGCCGGTGGCGGAGATGCAGTTCGACGGGTTCACCTATCCGGCGTTCGAACAGATCGTGAGCCACCTGGCGAAGATGCCCAACCGCTCGCGGGGCACGGTGAAGCTGCCGGTCACGGTCCGCATCCCGTACGGCGGGGGGATCGGTGCGGTCGAGCACCACTCCGAGTCGCCGGAGGCCTACTGGGCACACACCGCGGGTCTGAAGGTGATGACCCCGGGGACCCCGGATGACGGGTACTCGATGATGCGTGCGGCGATCCGGTCCGATGATCCGGTGATCTTCCTCGAGCCCAAGCGCCGTTACTGGATGAAGTCGGACACCGAGCTTCCCGTGACCACCGAGCCGACCCACGAGGCGGTGGTGCGGCGTGAGGGCACGGATGTCACGCTGTTCTGTTACGGGCCGATGGTGCGGACCTGCCTGGAGGCGGCGGATCAGGCGGCCGACGAGGGCTGGTCGTTGGAGGTCGTCGATCTGCGGTCGCTGTCACCGTTGGACACCGCGGCGATGGTCGCGTCGGTGCAGCGGACCGGGCGCGCGATCGTGGTCCACGAGGCGGCGATGACGCTCGGGATCGGTGCCGAGGTGGCGGCGCGGATCCAGGAGGGCGCGTTCTACCACCTCGAGGCGCCGGTGCTACGGGCGACCGGTTTCGACACGCCGTACCCGCCGGCCAAGCTCGAGGAGTACTGGTTGCCGGATGTCGACCGGATCCTCGATGCCGTCGAGCGTTCGTTGACGTTCTGAGGGGGCTCGAGATGACGGTCAAGGATTTCAAGCTGCCCGATCTCGGTGAAGGACTCGAGGAGGGCGACATCGTCGCCTGGCGCGTCGCTGAGGGTGACGTGATCGAGTTGAACCAGACGGTGGCGGACATCGAGACGGCCAAGGCGGTGGTGGCGGTGCCCTCCCCGTTCGCGGGCCGGGTGGTCGAACTGGTCGGCGAGGTCGGGGACACCCTGGAGGTCGGCAGCGTGTTCGTCCGGATCGACACCGACGTCGATGCTGGCGGGGTCGCCACCGACGCTGACGACGGAGACGCGGCTGCCGCGGCGCCACGCCCGTCCAGCGGTCTGGATGCCGACGAGGAACCCCAACCGCTGGTTGGCTACGGGCAGGGCAAGGCTGGTGGCACGCGCCGCCGTCGCCATCGGGGCGCGGCTGCCGAGCAGGACGCGGCCCCCGCCGAGGATGCTCCCATCCTGGCGAAACCTCCGGTGCGCAAGCTCGCCAAGGATCTGGGGGTGGATCTGGCGGCTATCGCGCCCGGTTCGGGGCCCGATGGGATCATCACCCGCGACGACGTCCAGGCTGCGGCCGACGACACGTCCGCGCCCGAGGCTGCGGCACCGGCCGCGTCGGAGGTTGCGGCTCCGGCGGCTCCGGAACCTGCCCCGGCCTCCGCGCCCGTGCGGCCCGGCGAGCTGACGCTGGGCTTCCGGGGACGCGTCCCCGGCGAGGTCGAGCCGATCCGTGGGATCCGCAAGCGCATCGTCGAGAAGATGGAGACCTCACGGCGTGAGATCCCGGCCGCGTCCTGCAGCCGCGAGATCGACGTCAGCCGCATGTGGGACCTGGCGAAGGACCTGACCGCCGACGCCCGGGATCAGGGCCTCGACGTGAAGGTCACGCCCTTCTCGATCGTGATGCGTGCGGCCGTGCTCGGGCTGCGCCGCTTCCCGACGCTGAACGCCCGCATCGTGGGCCGTCAGGGTGACGAACCCGGCGAGATCCACCTGCTCGAGCACATCCACCTCGGCTTCGCTGCCGACACCGACCACGGCCTGATGGTCCCCAACATCAAGGACGCGCACACGCGGTCCCTGGTGGAGATCTCGGCCGAGCTGGCCGACCTGGCCGGCAGGGCCCGCGACGGGTCCATCGGTCCGGGTG
>SLHP01000215.1 GCA_007136095.1 Nitriliruptoraceae bacterium | reverse complement strand
GCGCCGGGACCCGGTGGATGGCCTTCTCGAAGACGGGCCCGACGTGCTCCCAGTCCTCTGGCAGCGACGTGAACGAGAAGTCCGACGGGATCGCCTCGAGGTTCCAGACCTTGCCGCGCGGCTCGAAGAAGCCGACCATGAGCTTGCCGGTCTCCTCCTTGATGTAGGTGTACCCGCCGGGGTCACGCACCGTCGGCATGCCCGGTACGACCCCATCGAGGGGTTCGGTGACGAGGTAGAAGTGCTCGCACGCCTGCAGGGGGACGTTCACCCCCGCGGTCGCGGCCAGCTGCCGGGTCCACATGCCGCCGCAGAGCACGACCGTCTCGGCCTCGACCGGACCCTGGGCGGTCTCGACACCGACCGCCCGACCGCCAGCCCGGAGCAGCCCGGTCACCTCGACGCCTTCGAGGATGCGTACCCCCTGCTGTCGCGCTCCCTTGGCCAGCGCCATCGTGGTGTCCACGGGGCTCGTCTGGCCGTCGCGGGGGATGCGCACGGCGCCGACGAGATCGTCGGTCCGCACCAACGGGTTGAACGCACGGACCTCGTCGAGGTCGATGACGCGTGCCTCCACGCCGACCGTCGAGGCCATCGAGACGCCTCGCAGGAGTTCCTCCCACCGCTCGGCGTCCGTCGCAACGGAGATCGATCCGCAGGCGTGGTAGCCCGTCCCCTGACCGGTCTCCTCCTCGAGCGACTCGAACAGGCGGGCGGAGTAGGTGGCCAGTCGCGTCAGGCTGTGGTTGGACTTCAGCTGGGAGACCAGACCGGCGGCGTGCCAGGTGGTGCCGCCGGTCAGCTGCCCCTGTTCGAGGACCAGGACGTCCGTCACGCCGCGCTTCGCGAGGTGGTAGGCGACGCTGCAGCCGATGATCCCGCCACCGACCACAACGACCTGCGCCCGCTCCGGCACCTGCACGACGCGCCTCCGATCACGACGAACCGCTCCGCGGCTCGCAGGACTCTACGTCGTGGGCGAACGTCACGTCGGCGCACCTCGGCACGTGCCACGGTACCGACGAGGCGTACCGACGAGGCGCGCCACGGATCCGGGGGACCGGTCCACGGCCGAACGGTCACGTTGGTGGTGCACGGGGTGGCTGCGTCCCGCGAGACTCGTCGCGGAGCCGCCAGACCCGCGGTCCACCGGTCGGTCCCGCCCCACAACGTCGGGCAGGCCCGTCCACGCACCCCCTGAGGCCAACCGTGGCGAACAGCAAGCAAGGCAGGTTCCAGCTCTTCGGTCGTGACATGGCCGTGGACCTCGGCACCGCGAACACGCTCGTCTACGTGCGGGGTCGGGGCATCGTCCTCGACGAACCGTCGGTGGTGGCCATCAACACCCGCAATGGTGCGGTCCTGGCCGTCGGGTCCGAGGCCAAACGCATGATCGGGCGTACCCCTGGCCACATCATCGCGATCCGTCCGCTGAAGGACGGGGTCATCGCGGACTTCGATGTCACGGAGCAGATGCTGCGCCACTTCATCCGGGCGGTGCACAAACGTCGGTTCCTGACCAAGCCTCGTGTCATCGTCTGCGTCCCGTCGGGCATCACCGGTGTGGAGCAACGTGCCGTCGAGGAAGCCACGGTCCAGGCGGGTGCTCGAGCCGCCTACATCATCGAGGAACCCGTCGCGGCGGCCATCGGCGCTGGACTTCCCGTGCACGAGCCCGCCGGGAACATGGTCGTGGACATCGGGGGTGGGACCACCGAGGTCGCGATCATCTCCCTCGGCGGGATCGTGACCTCGCAGTCGATACGGGTCGGTGGCGACGGCATCGATGCGGCGATCATCACGCACATCAAGCGCGAGTACTCCCTGATGCTCGGTGAGCGAACCGCCGAGGAGATCAAGATCGCCATCGGGTCCGCCTACCCCCTGCCGGACGAGCCCGAGGCCGAGGTGCGGGGCCGGGATCTGGTCTCCGGACTCCCGAAGACGATCGTCGTGTCCGCTGAGGAGATCCGTCAGGCGATCGAGGAACCGGTCAACGCCACGGTCAGTGCCGTGAAGAACACGCTCGACAAGGCGCCGCCGGAGTTGGCGGCCGACGTCATGGACAACGGGATCGTGTTGACCGGGGGCGGTGCACTGCTTCACGGGCTCGACGAGCGTCTCAAGCACGAGACCGGGATGCCCATCCACATCCCCTCGGACCCCCTGACCTGTGTCGTGGTCGGCTCCGGGAAGTGCCTCGAGGAGTTCGAGACGCTCAAGAAGGTCCTGATCTCGTCATCCCGGTGAACCGCCGTACGATGAACCCCTGGTGGTTCGAGGCGCCCGCCTTGGTTGGCGGGACCGGTCCGAGCCGACCATCGCGGAACGCCGGCCAACCTTCGTCGTCGAGGAGAACACGCATGACCATCACGATCGAACACTGGATCGACGGCAAGGGAGCGACCGACGCGGAGGATGGCCGGTTCGGTGACGTATTCGACCCGGCCACCGGCGAGGTCACGGGCCGCGTGCCCCTGGGCGGCACCGGGGCCGTCGACCGGGCGGTCGACGCGGCTCGGACAGCCGCCGACGGGTGGCGTCGCACATCGCTGGCGAAGCGCGCGCAGATCCTGTTCGCCTTCCGTGAGATCGTCGCGGCCCGGCGGGACGAGCTCGCCGTCATCATCACCGCACAGCACGGCAAGGTGCTCGACGATGCCGCCGGCGAGGTGGCACGAGGGCTGGAGGTCGTCGAGTTGGCGTGCGGCGTCCCGCAGCTGCTCAAGGGTGAGTTCACCGAGGGCGCATCGACGGACGTCGACGTGCACTCGATCCGCCAACCCGTCGGTGTCGTCGGGGTCATCAGTCCGTTCAACTTCCCGGCGATGGTGCCGATGTGGTTCTTCCCGATCGCGATCGCGGCCGGCAACGCCGTCGTGCTCAAGCCGAGTGAGAAGGACCCCTCGGCCAGCGTCTGGCTCGCACAGCGCTTCGAAGAGGCCGGTCTGCCGCCTGGCGTGCTGAACGTGGTCCACGGTGGGAAGTCGGCGGTCGATGCGCTGCTCGATCACCGCGACGTCGATGCCATCTCGTTCGTCGGATCGACGCCGATCGCCCGCTACGTCTACGAGCGTGGGACGCAGGCCGGCAAGCGGGTGCAGGCGCTGGCCGGGGCCAAGAACCACATGATGGTCCTGCCGGACGCCGACCTCGACGGGGCGGCCGACGCCGCGGTCAACGCCGGGTTCGGTTCGGCGGGTGAGCGCTGCATGTCGATCTCGGTGGTGGTTGCGGTCGAGCCGATCGCGGACGAACTGATCAGCCGGATCCGCGACCGGATGGGGTCCCTGCGGACGGGTGACGGCCGCCGCGGATGCGACATGGGCCCGCTGGTCACGGCCGAGCACCGCGAGCGGGTGGCGTCCTACCTCGATGCGGGTGTGGCGTCCGGCGCGCAGCTGGTCGTCGACGGCCGCGATGTCGCCGACGTCGACGGGGAACCCGACGGGTTCTGGCTCAAGCCGTCGCTGTTCGATCGCGTCGATGCGTCCATGAGTATCTACACCGACGAGATCTTCGGACCGGTCCTCAGCGTCGTCCGCGTCGACTCCTACGAGCAGGGCCTGCAGCTCATCAACGACAACCCGTACGGCAACGGCACCGCGATCTTCACCAACGACGGCCGGGCGGCCCGCGCGTTCCAGTACGACGTCCAGGCCGGCATGGTCGGGATCAACGTGCCGATCCCGGTGCCGATCGGGGCGTACTCGTTCGGTGGGTGGAAGAACTCGCTGTTCGGCGATACGCATGCCTACGGACCGCACGGCGTGCACTTCTACACCCGCGGAAAGGTCGTGACCTCGAGGTGGCAGGCACCGGCGGGGGGCGTGGACCTGGGGTTCCCCGGCAACAGCTGAGCCGGCTACCCCACACCCGCCGAGCAGCGATCGTCGGTGGCCCGGTCGGGCCGTTCTGCCCAGACGCGGAGCCGGACGTAGTCCGCATGCCAACGGCCATCGCGGAACAGAACGGGGCGGCAACGTTCGGCCGCATCCTGGATGACCTGGTCGCGTAGGTCGGTTGAGACACCGGTGAGCAGCCCGGTTCCGAACATCCGCAGCCAGTCCACGATCCCGTCGGAACCGTCATCGAGTGCGGTGAACCGGTCGAAGTGCTCCATGCGGCGTACCCGGAACCCGCCGGCCTCCAGCAACGTCGCGTACTCGGCGGGGCTTGGGAAGAACCAGGGGGAGTTCAGACGGGTCGGGTCTGTGCCGGCGGCGACCGCAGCGTCGCGAACTGCTGACCGGATGATCGCGACGTTTCCCTGTCCGCCGAACTCGGCGACGAACCGTCCTCCGGGGCGCAGGGCCGCTCGGACCCGGGCGATCACCACTGCAGGGTCGAGCATCCAGTGCAGGGCCGCGTTCGACAGGACCGCATCGACCGGCTCCGCAACGACGACGTCGTGAGCGTCGGCCTGTTCGAAGTGGATCCCGGGGTGGTTGGCTCGTGCCTGGGCGATCATCGCCGCATCCGCGTCGATCCCGCGCACCTCGACGCCGAGCTCGGTCAGTGCTGCAGCGAGCTCTCCGGTGCCGCACCCCAGGTCCAGCACCCGTTCGCCAGGCTCTGGACCCAGCAGGCCCAGCAGCTCACGGCCGTACCCGCTGACGAAACCGAACGAGCGGTCATAGCCCTCGGCGTCCCAGCCCTGCTGACCCATGTCGCCTCCTTCCTGGCCGGTAGGCAGGTGATCATGGCACACCGGTGGAGGTGGCCTTCGCGACACGCTGCGCCGAGGAGTGGGTCGCGGCGATCGACGAGCTCGAGGCCGAGCACCGCTGAGCCCCTCGACAACGCACGTCTGTACCCTCCGCCCGCACGTGCGCGTCGGTGACGAGCGAACCGTCAACGTCCGGTCCGCGCCAGCACACCGATGAGGAGCGACCTCGATGTCCCGAGTTGCCGGCCTCTGGCGCTACCCCGTGAAGTCGCTTCGAGGGGAGCGGGTCGAGGCATCCGAGATCGGCCAGGAGGGACTCCTCGGGGATCGTGCCTTCGGGATCGTCGACGAGGAGACCGGCAACGTGCTCACCGCGCGCCGAGAGCCGCGGTTGCTGTTCGCGACGGCCAGGTGGCACGACGGCGAGGTGGAGATCACCGGGCCGGATGATGCACCGCTCGATACGGACGACGCGCTGTCCCGGTGGCTGGAACGACCGGTGCGACTGGCTCGGGCGGGAGCCGACGGGGGCGTCTACGAGAACCCGAAGGACAGCGAACGCGAGACCGACTGGGTTGCCTGGCAGGGTCCGGGAGGCGCCTGGCACGACAGCGGGACAACCCGCGTGTCGCTGGTGTCGACCGGGACGCTCGGCGCGTGGGCGCCGGAACGCTTCCGCTCCAACGTGCTCATCGAGGGAGACGGTGAGGACGGGTTCGTGGGCCGACAGGTGCGCCTGGGGTCGGTCACGCTCGATGTGACCGGACGGGTGGGTCGGTGCGTGATGGTCACCCGAGCCCAACCCGGTCTGGAGGTGGACCGCGACGTCCTGCGCAGCGTCCATCGCGAACGGGGCGGAGAGTTGGCGATCGGAGCCCTGGTGCTCGAGCCCGGCACGGTGGCGGTCGGTGATCGGCTGACCCCACCCGCCTGACCATCTCGGTCGAGCCGGATGCGCGAGCTCGAGCAAGATCCCCACCCGCCGATCAGCGGTCGTCGGTGGCCAGGTCGGCGGTCAGGGTCCGCATCCGCTGCAACGCGCGGGCGTAGAAGCGCGACTGGGTAGATCGTCCGAAGAGCGTGAAGCCGGCGCGCACGATCGGGTTCCCGATCTGCCCGCGCTGCGAGTACGCCGCGATCCGGAACTCCACGCGTCCGTCCTCGAGGAACTTCACCACCTCGTAGTCCATCTGTCCCCGCTCGAGGTGGCCCTCCAGCGTGCGGTAGTGCCACGCGAACCGGTGCACGGGTGCTCCGTCGAGCTCGTCCGGACCGTCGTGCACGCCGCCGACGCGTACCCCCATCGGGAAGCGCAGCCCGTAGAAGCGACCGACGAGCAGCATGTCGCGCCCGTCGAACGGCGCCGCCGCGTCGTAGACCGCCCGCACCAGCGCAGGATCGGCCACCTCGTAGCTCTGCAGCAGCCCGCGAGCCACCTCGAACGGGCCGCCGGGCTGTGGTGGGCCGGGGGCCTCCGCCGGCAGGTCGGTGCGGTCCCGGTCGACCTGCCACGCCGGGTCGTCGACGGCAGCATCCCACCCGATGGGCTCGAAGTTCACATCCCGCTCGTGGAGGTCGTGGTACGCACGCAGGGCCCACGCCGGGACGGGCGCGGTCTGGACGATCCGCTGCACGGAGCTCACGGGTTCGATCCGAAGCGACGCGTGGTCGAGGAGGGGTTGCTCATCCGCACGCCACCGCTGACCGCGGCGACGCGCCGGCAGAACTGCGCCCACATGTGCTGCTGCATCTCACGTCCGATCACGAAGCGCCCGTACAGCAGGTGGAAGAGCGGGTCGCCGCTGCGTGCCCACGACTCGATACGGAACTCGAGGAAGCCGCGAGCATCCGTGCTGGTCCGGAACTCGATCTCGCCCGCCTCCATGTGTCCCCGCAAGGTCGCGAACCGGAACGAGGTCGGGGTCCGCTCGATCACGCGGACCGGGCCGTCCCAGGGGCCGGGCAACCGAACGATGAGTTCGTCACCGACCTGCAGGTCGCGGGCCGGCTCGCCGTCCATCGTCTCGAAACTCGCCATCTCGGTGGGTGTGACCTGGTTGGGTTCCTGCAGGATGTAGCTGATCAGCTCCTCGCCGTTCAGGGTCTCGTCGGTGACGAAGATCCAGTAGCTGCGGTGGTACAGCGGGCCGATGCCGTCGATGGGACGCTGCAGCGTCGCCTGATCACCGGGCAGGTCGCGTTCGAAGTCGGGTGGTTCCCCCGGATCCTGCTGCCGGTCACGGCGGTAGGTCGGGATCCGTTGCACGGCGTAGCGCAGGACGGTGACCACCACGTCCACACACCAGCGGGTGACACGGCGTACCGTGCCGACTGGCTGGATCGAGCGGCCGGCTACCGCCATGCGCTGCCTCGATCGGGTGGGAGGATGGGATGATGATGAACCGTACAACCACCCTGACCGTGCTCCACGACATCGCACTGGCTGCCTGGTTCGGTGGCGCGTGGATGGGAGCTATCGGACTCAACGGCGCCACGATCGAGGTCGACGACCACACCCAACGCACGCGGGTCGCCAACGCCGGCTGGTTCCGGTGGGCGCCCATCGCCGGCGGAGCGCTGCTGACCCACGTCGGGATGGCCTTCGTGCTCGGTCGGCTCGTACTCAGCCCGGCTGGTCGGAGTCAGGGAGCCAGCGGTGTGCGCTGGTGCCGCACGGTGGTGACCGTCGCAGCGATGCTCGCGACCGCCGAATCCGGCATCTCCGGACAACGTGTCGTGCGCGGCGGCGACGTCCCCGTCGCGACGGCGACCGTCCCGATCGCGGCCACGCCCCCCGACGTGGCGGCCGCTCAACGGCGGCTGCGCGTCGCCCAGTGGTTGGTACCCGCCTTCACGGCGGCGATCTTCGTGCTGGAGGCGATCCAGCGCCAGCCGAGGTCGTGATGCGCGGAGGCCGGCGGGTCGGACGTTGACCGTCACCCGACGGCGAGGCGGAACGCGATGCTCGTGATCGATCCGTCCCGATCGAGGACGGCGCCGGTCTCCTCGGTGGTGAGGGCCCGACCGCCTCGTCGGCGCACCGCACCGTTCTGCATCGAGACCTGTACCTCGTCCTCCTCGGCGCGCACCACCCGTACCGGGATGGCGCAGACGGTCAGGACGTAACCCTGGGCACCGTCCGCGAGCTCGGTCCTGAGGTCCTCCGCGGGAAGCAACGGGGGGGGGCGCCAGCGACAGCCGGCCGCTCACCCATCCCGGTCGACCGCCGCCTGAGCAAGGGCGTCGTGCAGGTGCGCGACGACCTCGGGGAGGATGGGCAGGAAGCCGTCGAGGCTGCGGTGGTCGGCGCACGGGACGAGCCGCAGTGTCGCAGAACGGCCGTTCTCGGCCAGCCGCTTCGCGTCGTCGGCCGGGACCGTGTGGTCGTCGAGACCGTGCAGGACGAGCACCGGCGTGTTGATCCGTGTGATGGTGTGTAACGGCGCGAAGTCATCGAAGCGGTGCCCGATGGTTCGCTCGATCGTCCGCACCGCCGCGCGGATGAGCATCTGGGGGGCGTGATAGCGGCGGAAGGAGCGGCCGATCATCTCACGGGGGTGGGCCATCGAGGCGATGCTGACCACCGCCGTGATGCGGGGGTCGCTGGACGCGACCAGCAGCGCGGCTCCGGCCCCGACCGAGTGCCCCACCAGGGCAACGCGGTCTGCATCGACATCGGGTCGCTCGCGCAGCCACGTGACCGCGGTACTGAGGTCCTCCGCGAACCGAGGCATCGACATGAAGTCCGTCGCGTCGCTGCGGCCGTGGCCCCGTGCGTCGACGAACAGCATCGACAGGCCGGCCCCGACGACCGCCGGTGCCGCTGGCAGCAGGTCCTCACTGGCACTCGCCCAACCGTGCATGACCACCACGACCGGGTGCTCCCCGCCATCGTCCACCTCCGCCGCTGGCAGGAACCAGCCACGCAGCCCTGCCCCGTCGACCGCTTGGAACTCGATCTCGTGGGCCGTGAGGTCCAGGTCTGCCGGCGTCAGGTGGACCGACCGCACCGGCAGGCGGTAGAGACGCAGAAGGAGGGTCCGAAGCAGCACGCCGCGAGGGTACGGCTTCGGGCGGGTCGCATCGCCGCGCGGAGGCGGACATGGACGAGCTGTCCCGCAGTTTCGACAGCGAGCAGGGCACGATCCGGTGGGACGTCATCGGTGCAGGACCGCCGGTCGTGCTGCTGCATGGCACGCCGTTCTCGTCGTTCATCTGGCACGAGGTCGCGGTGGCGCTGGCCACCCGGTTCGAGGTGTACCTGTGGGACCTCGCCGGGTACGGCGTCAGCGAACAGGCCGAGGGCCAGGACGTGTCGCTGGCAGCGCAGGCACGGATCTTCGCGGCACTGCTCGACCGGCTGGCGGCTCCGTGGGCGGGGGAGGAGGGCCGGGCGGCGCTGTACCGCCAGATCGCCCAGAACGGCCAACGGTGGACCGATGACATCCAGCCACGCTACGGCGAGCTCGACCTGCCGGTCCACATCATCTGGGGTGCCGATGACGCGTGGTTGCCGGTCGAACAGGCCCACGAACTGCACGCGCTGATATCCGGGAGCAGCTTGACGGTGATCCCGGACGCCGGGCACCTCACACCGATCGATGCGCCGGCGACGGTCGCTGCGGACCTCGCGGCGTTCCTGGCCTGCTGACGGATCCACGTTCTCGCCACCACCGACGGCAGGCTCGTGTCGAGGTGGCATCCTTCCTGGCAGGCCCTGGGCGAACTACGGTCGCCGCTCCCTGCGTCCGAGACGGACGCCGACCTCGAGGAGCGCACGATGGTGATCGATCCTGGCGTGCCGGAAGGTCGCGGCTTCGGGCAACTCGCCGATGGTTGTGCTGCCCGGCTGTTCACAATCGGTGGACCGGACGGGCCGATCGCGCGGGTCACCGACTTCGGGGCGACCCTGGTCGAGCTGCACCTGCCCGACCGGGACGGCAACCTCGAGGATGTGGTGTTGGGCTTCGATGGGGTCGATGGCTACCAGTCACCGGACAACATGTACTTCGGTGCGACGGTGGGGCGGGTCGCCAACCGGATCGCGGGCGCGTCGTTCACCATCGGGGGCCGGCGCTACGACCTGGCGGCGAACCAGGCACCGAACCACCTGCACGGTGGTCCGACCCGGGGGCTGTCCCGGGTGCTCTGGGAGGTCGTCGCGGCCGACGCGCGGCAGATCGACCTGCGCTACGTCTCACCGGATGGCGAGGAGGGCTACCCCGGTCGGTTGGAGGTTCGCGCCCGGTACCGCCTGGAGGGCGGGCGTCTGGAGCTCGACCACGAGGCGACGACGGACGCCGTCACCCCCGTCAACCTCACCAACCACACCTACTGGAACCTGGGTGGGGCCGGCAACGGCACGATCCTCGACCACGACCTGCAGGTGTCCGCGTCCCACTACACGCCGGTCGATGACACCCTGATCCCGACCGGTGAG
>SLHP01000111.1 GCA_007136095.1 Nitriliruptoraceae bacterium | reverse complement strand
GCACCCATGAAATGCGAAAAGGCCCCGAAGGGCCTTTTCGTAGTAGCGGGGGCAGGATTTGAACCTGCGACCTCCGGGTTATGAGCCCGGCGAGCTGACCGAACTGCTCCACCCCGCGCCGATGTGTGCAAGGTAACAAGCAACGTCTGATGACGCGAACCGAGCGGCTGTCCGGTGTGCACACACCGGACAGCCGCCACGGATCAGACGGACAAGAGGCCTAGCCAGCTGCCTCGGCGTCCTCAGCATCAGGATCCGGTGCCGGGTCGGTTCCCTCGAACTCCTCGAGCAGTTCCTGGTCCGACGGCCCGTCGTCCTCGTCGGCGCCGAACAGCTCGCCGACGGAGATCCCCTGCGCTTCGGCAGCCTGCTCCAGCAGGTCCTGGGCGTTGCGCACCTCGCGCTGGTAGACGCCGAGGTTGCCGTTGCGGAGTGCATCCTCGGCGCGGGCGAACGCCTCCAGCGCATCGATGATCAACTGCTCGGACACCACGACGTCGCCATCAGGATCGGGTGCGTCCGGTGCGTCGTCCGGATCAGCTTCGTCCGGGTCCAGCTCCCCGCCCTCGACCGGGTCTTCGGCCGCGGGACGGGCCTCGTCGTCGAGCAACTCGTCGGGCACCTCGATGTTGAGCATCTGCGCCAGGGCTCCGGTCAGGGTGCGGTCGAACGCGGTCCGACCACCCATCACCAGCACGACCCGTGCGAGCTCCGGGATCTGAGCCTGCGGGTTCTCCAGGAACAGCGGCTGGACGTACATCACCGAGTCCGCGATCGGCAGCACCTGCAGGTTGCCTCGGATAACGCTCGAGCCCTCCCGGTCACGCAGGGTGATGTAGGCCGAGATGTCGTCGTCCTGCTCGATACGGGCCTGGGCCTGTTGGGGCCCGAGCACCTCGGAGTCCGATGGGAAGCGCACCGCGAACAGTTCGTTCAGGTTCTCACCGTCACTTCGTCCCGCCAGCCAGGCGACCATGTTCGGTCGCTGACGGGCGAGGTACGGCTGGATCAGCACGAACTCCTCGGTGACCTCACCGGGCAGACGCATCAGCAGGTAGTAGGGGTCCAGGCGTCGCTGCGAGGCTGCCGCGAGGTCGCCAGTGCCCTGGTTGGCTGCGAAGGCCGGGTCGCTCGGCAGGTCCCACTCGTCGGCGCGGTTGTAGAACGCCGCTGCCTCGGGGATGTGGTAGCTCTGGTAGAGGTCCGACTGGAGCCGGAAGAGGTCCTGCGGGTAGCGGAAGTGCGCCGCCAGGCCCTCTGGCGCTTCCTCAGCCGGGGTGATCAGGTTGGGGAACGCACCTTCCCAGGCGTCCAGGACCGGGTCATCCTCCTCGACCCGGTACAGCGTCATCGTGCCGTCGTAGGCATCGATGGCCACCTTCACCGAGTTGCGCACGTAGTTGACCTCGATGTTGCGCTGGTCGCCGAGGCTCAGCGTCCGACGCTCCGAGTACGGGTAGGCGTTGGAGGTCGTGTACGCATCGACGATCCAGGTCACACCACCGTTGCGCACCACCGGGTACGGCTGGGAGTCGAGCTCCAGGAACGGAGCCACTTCCTGCACCCGCTGGTTGATCTCGCGGTTGAAGATGATGCGCGAGTCGTCGGTGAGGAAGTTGGTCAGCAGGATGTTGTAGTCGTTGAACCGCAGCGCGAACGCGATCCGGCGCGCGAAGTTCTGGATGTCGACACCGCCCTCACCCTCGTACTGGGTCAGCACCTGCTCCTGGGTGACCGGGTCCTCGAAGTCGAGTTCCGGTGCGTCGGTGCGCACCAGCGAGTACTGCGGGATCGCCGATTCGCCGAAGTACAGACCGGGCTGTTCGCCCGGCACGACCTCTTCCGCGCCGGTCGGCGGGATGTTCTGGCTGATGAACACCGGCTGACCCTGCGGGTTCGCGGTGTTGACCTGCGAGGCGACCACGCCGTAGCCGTGGGTGTAGAAGGTGTGGCGGTTCTGCCACGAGTCCGCCTGCTGCGGCAGCTGCGACAGCTCACGGGTAGAGAGCATCACCTGGCGCAGCTCACCGTTGATCTCGTAGCGGTCGATGGCGACGGAGTTGAACTGGTAGTAGGGACGCAGCGCCTGGAGTTCGGCGTAGGTGGTCTCGAGCACCTCCGGGTCCCACAGGCGGATGTTGCGGATCGTGACCTCGTTCTCGATCACGTCCGCCTCGTCAAGGTCGTCCTCGATCGTGAACGGGCGCAGTTCGACCTCGTCCAGGCCGTACGCCGCCCGGGTCGCTTCGAGGTTGCGCGAGATGAACTCCTGCTCCTGCGCGAGCTCCTGCGGGTCGACCCGCAGGCGCTGGATCGCGGCGGGGTAGGCCCCCTGCAGGATGATCGAAGCGACGACCAGCAACCCGAGTGCCGCCCCCGGCAACAGGAAGCCGGCGCGCCGGATCGCGAACAGCACCAGGGCGATCGAGATGACCGACACCCCGATCAGCAGGTACAGCGCCGGAAGTTCGGCGTTGACGTCGGTGTAGGACGCACCGGTCACGGTGCCCCGGTCGGAGAAGTTCAGCTGGTAGCGGTCGAGCCAGTACCCCCAGGCCCGGATTCCCAGCGCCAGCGCCACGAGCACGGCCAGGTGCGCCTTGACCGACGGCAGGATCTTCTCACCCTCGGCCTCGGGCCGGATGCCGCCGAGCAGGTAGTGCCCACCGGCGGTCAGCAGCGTGGTCAGCACCAGCGAGGTGAACAGCCACGTCTGCAGCAGGGTCCAGAACGGCAGTTCGAACAGGTAGAACCCGACGTCCGCACCGAACTGCGGGTCGGCGACGCCGACCTCGCTGGCGTTCTGCCACAACAGGAACGTCTCCCACTGCGCGCTGACCGCGGCACCGGAGGTGAACCCGAACAGCACGGCGATGGCGGCGATCAACCAGGGCAGGTAGGGGTCCGCCAGGTCGCGGTAGCGCTGGATCTGTGCCTGCTGGGGCGAGTTGGGGATCGTGAACGGGCGCAGCTTGCGCACCAGGAACAGGTTCACGGCGATCAGTGCGGCCAGGAACAGCCCGAACACGATGCCAAGGACGATGCGGGTCGACAGCACCGTCGTGAAGACGTTGCGGAACCCCCGTTCGTCGAACCACCAGAAGTCGGTGAGCAGCACCGCAACGCGGTTGGCACTGAAGATGACCAGGAGCGCGGCCAGGATGACCACGGTGCCCAGTCGGCGGCGGACGAAAGCGCCCAAAGGATCGCCTCTCGAGGAAAGTTCGTACGGATGATCGGGTCGTGGAGCCTACCGATGGGGCGGTGGAAACGCCCACCTCACGAGCGGCCATGCCACAGGTCAGCAGCCAGGTCAGCGGCCCGCGGAGAGCACCAGTGAGCCCTCGGGCTCGCCCCCGTCGCGCAGGACGGCCAATGCCACCAACGCATCGGACAGTTCGTCGACCGGCACCACGGTGATGTCGCGTCGCACGGGCGCCCCACGGGCGTCGTCGAGGTTGGCCCGCGGGACCAGGAAAGCGGTGGCCGGATCCTGCCCGTCGCGACGATCGGTCGCCCCGATCACCTTCTGGCGGACCCCACCGACCGGCCCGACGGCCCCCTCGCGGTCGATCGTGCCCGTCCCGGCGACGACGTGGCCGCCCGTGAGGTCGTCCTCACCCAACAGGTCCACGATCGTCAGGGCGAAGATCATCCCCGCCGAGGGACCGCCGATGCTGCCCGCATCGATGGCGATGTCGACGGGCAGATCGATCTCGGTCATCAGCAGCACGCCGACGAAGGCGACGTCCGGGTCCTCCGGTGAGCTCCCGAGGGTGACCTCGACGGTCTGCTGCTCTCCGGCGCGCTCGATGTGGAACGTCATCCGGTCGCCCGGATCGTTGGCCTGCACCGCCTCGACGACCTGCCCGCTGTCCTCGATCGGTTCACGGGCCGGACCGACCGCGACGATCACATCGTCCTCGAGCAGTTCGTCGGTCACCGCGTCCTCGGTGACGAACACGATCCGGGCGCCTTCGGGGGCGAGCTCGAAACCGGCCTCGGTCAGCCCGGCGATGGTCGCGGTCAACTGGCTGTCCGACATGGCGGCGAGGTTGCGCTCACGCAACTCGTCGCGGTCCACCCCGGTCGGGAAGACCTGTTCCCGCGGCACCGTCTCCGTCGACGACGAGGTCACCGACTGGAACCAGGTCGCCAGGCCGAGCGAATCCTGGACCGAGATCGTCGTGAGCAGCAGTTCACCCACCGACGAGAAGGTCTCCGCGCCGTCGACGTCGACGATCCCCAGGGAGTCCTCGACCGGCCCGGGGGCCAGCGCGACGTAGCAGGCGGGCTGGGACGCCAGAACCTCGCAGGGGACGTCCCCACGGCTCAGCACGGCGGCGCCGAACACCACGACCACCAGGACCAGCAGTCCGATCCAACGTCGCACGACAGCCACCAGTGTTCGGAACGACGCGCGTTCCGCGCCATGACGCCCCCGGACGGGGGCGTGCCACCAGGCTACCGGCGGTGCGGGGGGCTCAGCTGCGACCGAACAGCGAACTGCGACGCTCGCTCGACAGTTCCTCGAGGTCGTCGGCGACCGTGGTCGAGGGCGCCGTGTGCGGGGGCGCCAGGACCGCCGATCCCGACGGCGGATCCGACCGCGAGCCGGATGCCGGCGCGAACGGCGGCGCATCCGGGACCGCGGGGGCCTCGCTCGGCACCTCGACCGGCGCCGGGGCGGGACCGTCCTCGAGCGCGACGACCTTGTAGTAGGTCTTCACCTCGATCGGAACCTCGCGAAGGATCCGGACGTCGCTGGCGCCGTCCTCGTTGCGGAGTCGCTCGACCTGCTGCAGGGCCTCGTCGAGCGAACTCACCTCATCGACCTTGGGCGCTCCAGACGCACCCTTCGACAGGACCACGTGGCTCATCGACTGCTCCATTCGACCGGTGGGGACATGCCCTGGTATCGGTCAGTCGGAGGCAGAACCTGAGCTTTCCCGCACATCGGCGTGCACAGCGTGCGCATGAGCGGCTGCCGAACGCCCGCGCCACCGCCGCCAGGCCAGCACGACCGCGGCACTGGCGGCCAGTCCGGTGACGGCGGTCGCACGCCGCATCGTCGACCGGCGGGTCCGCACCCCGGCTACCGCGACGTAGTCCTGGTGCTCGCGGACGGTCTCCTGCAGGGCCTCGCGGTTGGTGACCTTCGGCTGCCAGCCGGTCGCCACCAGCTTGGCCGGGGACATCACGCACGGGTGCATCAGATGGGCCACGACCCCGGCCGGATACTCCCCGATCCCGAGCTTCCACAGCCGTTCCGCGGTCGTGAAGGCCAACTCCTCCGGGATCGACACGACCCGGCGATCGACCAGCTCGAGGATCTCGTCGAACGACAGCCAGCCCTCCGCGGCGACGTTGTAGACGCCGGTGAGCCGCTGCTCGATGGCGTGTTCGAAGGCGGCCACCACATCGTCGAGGTGGACGAACTGCAGCGGTGGCGTGTAGTCGCGGACCGCGGTGAACCTCGGCCCCTCCAGGATCCGCGTGACGAAGTTCTGGACCCCGGGGCCCATCACCAGCGCGAGGCGCAGGACGCACACCTCGGTCGCGTGGTCGCCCGCGACCCAGTCCGCCAACCAGTACTCGACGTCGCGCTTGTGCTCCGAGTAGTTGAGCTCGGGCGTGCCCCGGACCGGACTGTCCTCGGTGAGGGGGAGGTCGTTGTCGGCATAGGCGCCGTAGGCGACCACCGACGACGGATAGACCACGTGGCCGACGCCGGCTCGTTCAGCGGCCTCCATCACGTTGATGGTCCCGTCCACGTTGACGGCCCGCATCAGCGCCTCGTCGTGGATGGGGTCGAGCTGGAACGCGAGGTGGACCAGGACATCCACCCCCGACAGCGCGGCGTCGAGGTCGGGATCGCGGACGTCAGCCGGCCGGTACGTGAACCGTGGGCCGGTCAGACCGTCCGGAGCGGTGCGGTCCAACCCGACGATGCGGGTCACCTCGGGCCGTTGCTCGAGCGCCTGGACGAGCCGGCGACCGACCAGGCCCGAGACGCCCGTGATGGCGATGGTGGTCACCCTGCGCTCCCTGTGCTCACGTCGGCTCCAGATCGGCGTGTGTCCCCCTACCGTAGCCCCCTCAACCATCGGCGGTCCCGCCGGTTCGGCGGGACGGCCGATCACCCGGCGACAAGGCAGGCACCGTGGGTAACGAGCCGATGCACCCCGAAGATGATCCGTTCGGGGACCTCCCGCCCGAACTCCGCGCCATGCTGGAACAGATGGGCGGCCCCGATGCCCTGGCACAGATGCAGGAGCAGCTGTCTGCGCTGATGGGCTCGATGGGCGCCCCCGGAGCGGCAGGTTTCGCCACCGGGACGCCGACCGGACCCGTCGACTGGGACCTCGCGACCCGCGTCGCCCTGCAGGTCGCCGCCGAGGGCGACCGCTCCCCGACCGAGGGGGAACGGCAGGCGGCCGCCAACGCGCTGCAGCTGGCGGAGCACTGGCTGGACGATTCCAGCCTGCCGGCCCCGTCGGACGCCGGCGCCCTGGTCGTCAGCAGCCGGCAGACCTGGGTGAACAACGCGATCACCGCGCTGCGGCCCATGGTCGAAGCCGTGGCCGAAGCCACCTCCGATGCCCTGATCGAACTCGCCGGCCAGCAGTTCCAGGAGCTGCAGGACGGCGGCGAGGATGCGATGCGGGGCCTCGAGGAGATGGGTATCCCGCCGGAGCTCGGCGCGATGGTCGCCAACATGATGGGCGGCGACATGAGCCAGATGCTGCGCCCCGCCAGCGCGGCGCTCGCCGGCCTGCAGGCCGGCCAGGTCATCGGCCAGCTCTCGCAGCAGCTGCTCGGGCAGTACGACCTGGGGATCCCGACCGCACCGCGGGGTGAGGCCCACCACCTCGCCGTCAACGTCGCCGAATCCTTCGAGGGCTACGACCTCGATGCGACCGAGGTGGCCGTGGTCCTGGCGCTGACCGAGGCCGCCCACCGGCGCCTGTACCACGCCGTGCCGTGGCTGGAGGACCACCTGCGGTCGCTCGTGGCCCAGTTCGCCGGCGGCACCGTCGTCGATGCCGAACGTCTGCAACGCATGGTCGAGGACCTGATGGTCGGGGTCGATCCCGACGATCCCGACGAGCTGCGCGCAGCCATGGAGAAGGCGGCGAAGCTGCGCCTGGAGCCGACCGAGGCACAGCAGCGCGTCCTCGAGCGGCTCCAGGGCGTCGTGTGCCTCGTCGGCGCGTGGGCACGCCACGAGGTCGACCGGGCCGTGGCGGACCGCCTGCCCGGACACGGGCGCATCCAGGAGGTGCTGCGGCGCCGGCGCGCGACCCGCGGCGACGGCGAAGAGCTGCTGGCGGGGCTGCTCGGCCTGGACATCAAGCCGACCGACGAGACGGCGGGAGAACGGTTCGTCGAGACGGTGGGCAGCGCGCTCGGGCCCGAGGGCCTGCACCGCGCGCTCGCGCACCCGGAGAACCTCCCGGATTCCGACGAGTTGGAAGATCCGGGCAGCTGGCTGGAACGCATGGACGACGACACCGACGTCCCCGACGACGCCTCGGCGCTGTTCGGTGAGCTCGGCGACGCCCCGGTCGAGGGCAGCGCCGACGAGCGCACGACAGGCGAGGCGGATGCGGGCGGGGACGGCGATCCGGACGGCCCGAGCGGGCCCTGACCGACCGCCGTGGCGACCCGACGGCGGCGTTCGAGGATCGCGCGGTAGCACATGCGCACGGGCTGACGGCGAACTGACGGGCAGCCCGTGCGAGCCTCGCACGACCGCGAGCGCCACCCCAGGATCGGTGTTGTCCACACGCTGTGGAGCACCTGTGGACTGCCCTGCGGACGCGTGACCCGCCTCACCTGCGGTGATGCCGGAACTTCCCGCCCGTTGGAGCCTCGATCCGCGCGGTGTCCACAGCCCGTCCACACGCCCCTCCCCCCGTCATCAACAGCCCCTGTGGACAGAGGACTCGACGGTTCGGCCACCGGGGGCCTACGTTGCTCGAGCAAGGTCCCCAGTCACGGACCGACGCCCACGCTCCACGGGGAAGGGAGCGTGATCGCCGGCACCGAACTGGGGATCTCGCGTTAGGCTCGCGGTCGCCCCCGGACCCAGGAGCCCACCCGTGGCCACGCCGAATGCAGCGGCATTCTTCGACCTCGACCGCACCCTGATCAGTGGGTCGTCGGCCTTCTACTTCGGGGTCGCCGCCTGGCGGAACAAGCTCATCCCGACCGGCGATCTGCTCTCCGATGGCGCCAAGGCCATCTCGTTCAAGCTCTTCGGCGCGACCGACGAACGGTCCGAATCGGTCCGGGACCGCATCCTGCAGGCCGTCGAGGGCATCGAGCAGGCCGACCTGATCGCGCTCAACGAGGAGATCGTGCCCCGGATCCTCGAGAAGGTCCGCCCCGAATCGCGTGGGTTGATCGACATGCACCACGAAGCCGGCCGTGACTGCTGGATCGTGTCCGCCTCACCGCAGGAGATCATCGCGCCGCTCGCGTCCGCGCTCGGGATGGAGGGCGGGATCGGCACCCAGTCGGCGGTCGTCGACGGTCGCTACACCGGCGAACTGGATGGACCCTTCGTCTACGGCGAGGGCAAGGCCGAAGCGATCGAGAAGCTCGCGGCCGAACGCGGCTACGACCTGCAGCTGTCCTACTCCTACAGCGACTCGGCCTCCGACCTGCCGATGATGGAGATGGTCGGCCACCCCGTCGCCGTCAACCCGGACGGTCCGCTGGAGACGGTCGCCAACCAGCGCGGCTGGCCGATGGTCGAGTTCGCGCGCCGGACCAAACAGGTCGTCAAGACCACCACCGCGCTGACCGGCGGGGCCGGGCTGGCCTTCTCCACCTACGCGCTCGGACGGCGCCACGGACGGATCGCGACGGAGGCCGCACGCGGCCGCCGGCTCATCCCCTGGAAGTGAGCACGTCCGGGCAGCCGCCTCCGTCCGGCCCACCGCCGCCGTCCGCCCCACAGCCACCCCGGTTCGGACGCACGCCCCACCTGGTCACCCTCATCGCCGAGGTGACCGCCCTGACCGATCTGCTGCACGGCGTCACCGCGCCCGATCCGGGCGTCGTGGACGCCACGCGCGACCGGGCGCTGTTGGCGACGCTGCAGCTGGATGGGTCGCCGGTCGACGTGCTGCCGTCCGAGGAGCAGCTGGCCGCGCTCGGGCTGCCGTCCGTGGACGACCAACCGGTCCCCCCGGCCCGCGCGAGCTCCTGGTACATGAGCTTCGACGCCATGACCGAGGTCCCCGACGAGCACCTCCAGGCGCTGGAGGCCCGCGGGGTCCTGGCGGCGTTCGCCGCGGACGACCTCGCCGGTGAGCTGTTCGATGACCCGGTCGGGACGCTCGCCGAGCTGCACACACGCCTGACCGTCGGGCTCGTGCACCCCGATCGCGCGGGCCGGCCACGCGAGGTCGAGCAGGCGGTCCACGACGCCTCGATCGGCCGCATCCTGTACCACACCGCCGATCCTGCCGACATCGCGGTGTCGCTGGAGGTCCTCGCCGACTGGCTCCGTGGTCCGGGCGTGGTGGCCCACGGGCTCGTCACGGCTGGGATCCTCCACCTCGAGGTGTTGAAGATCCACCCGTTCGACGCCGCCAACGGCCGGTTGGCGCGGGCCGCCGCACGACTGGCCCTGCGCGCCGTGAACCTGGATCCGCACGGCCTGGCCGCCCCGGAGATCGCGCTGGCTCAGGACCCGCTCGGCTACCACGAGGAGGTCGCCAGCACGGTCAGACGGCGCGACGCCTCGATCTGGTTGGAGCGGTGGGGGGACGCGGTCGTCGCCGGGCTCCGCGGTTCCTGCCGCGCCCTGGGCCTCCTGGACGCCTCGCCGCCCGCGGAGGCCGTCGCGTTCCTCGACGGGCTGGACGGGCCAGGGTTCACCGTCGCCGACTACCGCGCCCATCGCGACGGCGACGTCGAGGCGGCACACGCCGACCTGCTGGCGCTGCTGGACACCGGTGCGATCGACCGGGTCCCCGGCAGCCGCGGCCTGCGCTTCACCACCACCTGACCTCCCGCGGACCTCCCGGGCCGTGCGTATCCGTCCGGTTGCCCGGGATGGGTGGTGAGAGGTGCAGTACTGCACCCCTCACCGACCATCCTCCGGCCGGGCCCGGGATGAGCGGGCCCGGGATGAGCGGGTCCGGG
>SLHP01000002.1 GCA_007136095.1 Nitriliruptoraceae bacterium | reverse complement strand
CCACGACTGACGGTGGGACTGGCGTTGGTCCGGTGAGGCGGCTGCGCCTGATGCCGGCTGCACCGGAGGTTTCGGCCCGCAACTACCCTGCCGGCCATGTCCGACGGCAGTTTGACCCCAGCTGACATCGACGCCCGTACACCGGCCGGGCGCAACCGGTACGCCGATGCGCTCCGGCTGGCGTCGATCCTCATCGTGATCTACGGCCACTGGCTGCTCGCGGTCATCACCGTCCGTGACGAACAACTGCAGGCCGCGAACCTGCTGACCCTGCAGGACTGGACGCACTGGCTGACCTGGATCTTCCAGGTCATGCCACTGTTCTTCTGGGTCGGTGGGTACGCCAACGCGGCGGCGATCCGTTCCGCGCGAGCACGGGGGACCGGGTGGGCCGACTGGGTCCGCGGTCGGGCCCGGCGTCTGCTGCGACCCATCCTCCCGCTCGTCGTGCTCTGGATCCCGGTGGCGGGTGCGCTGGCGGTGCTCGGGGTGTCGCGCAACCTCCTGCAGTTCGGGACCCAGGTCGTGATCGTGCCGGTCTGGTTCCTCGCGGCCTACCTGCTCGTGTGCACCGCGGTGCCGATCACCTACCGGCTCCACGAGCGGTACGGGTGGCTCGTACTGGCCGGCTTCGTGGTCATCGCAGGGATCGTCGACCTGCTGCACAACGCCGGTGTGCCGATCGTGGGCTGGAGCAACTTCCTGTGGGTGTGGGGTGCTGTCCACCAGGCCGGCTACCTGTGGCACGACAGTGACCGGGTCGCGAAGGGGGAGCAGGATGTCAGCGGTCGGCTGCCCCGCGCTCCTGGTCCGTCGCTGCTGCTGGCCGTAGCGGGGTACGGGGCGCTGCTCCTGCTGACCCAGGTCGGCGAGTACCCGCTCTCGATGGTCGGTGTCGACGGTGCCACGCGCAGCAACAACTCGCCTCCGTCGATCGCGCTGCTGGCGCTCGGGACCGGACAGATCGGTCTCGCTCTGGCCCTGCGAGGTCCGATCGAACGCTGGCTCCAACGTCCCCGTGTCTGGGCGACGGTCGCCATGACCGGGTCGTTCACGATGACCCTGTACCTGTGGCACATGACGGCGATGGCCATCGTGGCGGCCGCGCTGATCCCCACCGGTGTCTGGCCCCGCCGCGAGACGGTCGATGCGTCCTGGTGGTTCGAGCGACCCTGGTGGTGGCTGGCCTGCTCAGTCACCCTGGCGGCTCTGGTCCCCCTGTTCGGACGCTTCGAACATGCGGGTGCGCCCAGGAGCCGGCCGTCGGCGATCCGGGCCGGCGTCGGCGTGGTCCTGGCGACCGCGGGCCTCGGGCTGCTGGTCTTCGGTGGGCTCCACCGTCCCGACACGGCCACCGGCGTGCCGTGGATCGAACTCGGGCTGCTCGTCGCGGGACTGGGTGCACTGGGGGTCCTGCGCAAACCCGGCAGACCCGACCACCTGCCGGCACCCGGCGGTGCGGCCGAACCGCTGGAGGTCACGCCGCCGGAGTCGGAGCGGGCATCCTCACCCTGAGCGGATGGTCTGCAGGCTCTGTCCGGCGATCTCGCGTTCCTCGTCGGTCGCGACGGCCAGGACCGCAACGGCTGCGCCCTCCGGGTGCAGTGCGACGACGCCATCCGGGGCATCGGTCACCTTGGCTGCGCGGTTGCGGTCGGCATCGATGCGGATGCCCAGCACCTCGAGCCCGCGGGCGATCCTTGCCCGGACCCCGGCAGCGTTCTCGCCGACGCCGGCGGTGAACACCACGGCGTCCAGGCCACCGAGCGCCGCGGTGTAGGCGCCGAGGTACTTGCGGACCCGGTAGGCGTAGACCTCCAGAGCCAACTCGGCGGCGCCATCACCGTCGGCGGCCCGTGCCTCGATCGTCCGCAGGTCGTTGTCCCCGCACAGGCCGCGCAGCCCGCTTCGCTTGTTCAGCAGCGTGTCCACCTCGTCCAGGGTCATGCCCGCCTGTCGGACCAGATGGAAGATGACGGCCGGGTCGACGTCGCCGGACCGGGTCCCCATGACCAACCCCTCCAGGGGTGACAGGCCCATCGAGGTGTCGATGCTGCGCCCCCCCTGGATCGCGGCGGCCGAGGCCCCGTTGCCGAGGTGCAGGGTGATCAGGTCGAGGTCGGACAGTGGCCGGTCGAGGAAGCGCGCGGCGCGGCGGGCCACGAAGGCGTGTGAGGTCCCATGGAAGCCGTACCGACGGACGCCGTGGCGGGCGTAGACCTCCTCCGGCACGGCGTAGCGGTAGGCGTGGGGTGGCAGGGTCGCGTGGAAGGCCGTGTCGAACACCGCGACCTGTGGGACGTCGGGCTGGATCGCCGTCGCCACCTCGATGCCGGTCAGGTTGGCCGGGTTGTGCAGCGGCGCCAGCGGGACCTGCTCGCGGAGCGACTCCAGCACCTCCGCGGTGATGAGTGCTGGCGCCACGAACCGGGCACCGCCGTGGACCACGCGGTGGCCGATCACCGCCAGGTCGGTCAGGAGCCCGGCCTGACGGAGGGCACGGACGATCCCGGCGAGGCCCGTGCGGTGATCCT
>SLHP01000201.1 GCA_007136095.1 Nitriliruptoraceae bacterium | reverse complement strand
GGGTGTTCTACGGGTCCACTTTCCCGGCGAGTTTCCCGGCAGACCCGCCCCTGTAGCTCAGTGGATAGAGCGTCGGTTTCCTAAACCGTGCGTCGCAGGTTCGATTCCTGCCAGGGGCGCAAACCTCCAGCTGCGCCAGCACCTCATGTGACCTCGCCGGCGCCGTCTGCGGCGAGGCAGCGCAACACCATCGGGGTATGGTCGGGGAACCGGCGGCGGTAGGCCTCCTCGACCTCGTCACCGATCCGGTCGGCTTCGGCCGCGGGAGCCAGCGCGACGATCGCGCCCCCGAACCCGGCGCCGGTCATCCGCGCCGCGGTGGCACCGGCTTCGCCGGCCAGGTCGACCAGGGCGTCCAACTCGGGGATCGTGACCTCGTAGTCGTCGCGCAGGCTCGCGTGGCTGGCAGCGAACAGCTCGCCGATCGCCGCCAGGTCGTGCGCTTCGAACGCCGCGGCGGCCGCCAGGACCCGCGCGTTCTCGGTCACCACGTGCCGCAGGCGACGCGCCGGGATCGCATCGACCCCCCGGAGCACGCGATCGAGGTCCCCGACATCCACCTCGGCCGGTCGTCGCCCACCGAGCGCCGGCAGCGCCGCCTGCAGTTCGTCGGACCGCTGCGCGTACCCGCTGGTCTCCAGCTGGCGACGCACACCGGTGTCGATCAGCAGGAGCACGTGGTCCTCCGGGAGCAGGACGTGCTCGTAGGTCAACACACCACAATCGAGCAGCACGCCGTGCCCCGCTCTGCCCACCAGCGACGCCGCCTGGTCCATGATCCCCGACGGCACACCGACAGCCCGGTACTCCGCGCGACGACACAGCGCAGCGAGTTCCAGCGGCGGCAGTTCGAACTCCGCAGCTGCGCACAACGCGGTCGCGACCACCACCTCCAGGGCGGCCGACGACGACAGCCCCGAACCCTGTGGCAGGTCGGATGCCAGCTGACCACGCAGCCCGATCGGTTCACGCCCGGCGGCATCCAGTTCGGCGGCGACCGCGGCGACGAACCGACCCCACCCGTCAGCGGGAACCTGCGACCCGTCAGCTGCGACGACCACCTCGCCATCCGCCTGCGCCGAGCGCAGCACGATGGCCGGCCCGCCGAGGTCCGCCTCCAGCGTCACGGCACGGTCGATGGCGGCGGGGAGCACCAGCCCGTCGGTGTGGTCGGTGTGCTCGCCGATCAGGTTCGCCCGCCCCGGCGCACGGAACGTCCTCATCTGCCACCTCCGACCGGCGATGCGTTACCGTAAACGGATCGAAGGGTAGTGCAAGCAATCGCAAGTCGACAGTGTGACGCAGGAGGCGGACATGCGGATCCTGGTGACCGGTGGGGCCGGTTTCATCGGCTCGACCACCTCCGCAGCGCTCCTCGCAGCCGGCCACGAGGTGACCGTCGCCGACGACCTGTCGACCGGGCACCGCGACGCGGTTGCCGGCGGCGCCGACTTCGTCGAGGTGGATGTCACCGATCCCAAGCGGATCGAGCCGGTCGTCGCTGACGGTGGCTTCGACGCCTGCCTGCACTTCGCCGCGCTGATCGAGGCCGGCGAGTCGATGAAGACCCCCGAGCGGTTCTTCGCGACCAATACCGCGGGCACGGCGCACCTGCTCGCGTCGCTGGTCCGGCACGGCGTGCCCCGGTTCGTGCTGTCGTCGACGGCGGCGGTCTACGGCGAGCCGACGAGCACACCCATCACCGAGGACGCCGCGCAGGTCCCGACCAACGCCTACGGCGCCTCGAAGCTACTGATCGAGCAGATGCTGCCGTGGCACCACCGGATCCATGGCCTGCGCTACGCGGCCCTGCGCTACTTCAACGCCGCCGGCGCATCACCGACCTCCGGCGAACGCCACGACCCGGAGACCCACCTGATCCCGCTCGTGCTGCAGGTCGCGCTCGGCCACCGTGACCGGATCGCGATGTTCGGGACGGACTACCCGACCCCGGACGGGACGGCGGTGCGCGACTACATCCACGTGCTCGACCTGGCCGACGCACACGTCCGCGCGGTCGAGGCCCTGGACGACCATGGCACGCTCACGTGCAACCTCGGCAATGGCGCCGGCTACAGCGTGCGCGAGGTCATCGAGTCGGCACGCCGCGTGACCGGGCATCCGATCCCCGCCGACGAGGCCCCGCGTCGGGAGGGTGATCCCGCGGTGCTGGTGGCATCGTCCGATCGCGCCCGCGATCTCCTGGGCTGGGTGCCCACGCGGACCGACCTCGACCGGATCGTGGCGGATGCGTGGACGTTCGCGTCCCGACCAACGAACGGGGGCTGATCGTGGCCGAAGCGCTCAACCCCGTGCCGGCCCGCGTCCGGCGTGACCGCATGCTCGCGCTGCTCCGCGAGAACGACTTCGTCCGGGTCGCCGACCTGTCCAGCCGGTTCGAGGTGTCCGAGGTCACGGTCCGCGCCGACCTCGACACGCTCGAGGCCCGCGGGATGTTGCGGCGGGTCCGCGGCGGCGCCGTCCCGCGACCGGCGCCGACCATGGAACGGGCCTTCGAGGAAGCCGAGGTGGCCGACGCGGAGCAGAAGCGCGCCATCGCCCGCCATGCCGCGCGGATGGTCGAGTCCGGCGACACGATCGTGCTGGACGTCGGGACCACCACCACGGCGATCGCGCACGCGCTGGCGGCCCGGCAGGACCTGACCGATGTCACCGTCTTCACCAGTTCCCTGACCATCGCCCTGGCGCTCGAGAACGCCACCCCGAACCTCACGGTGGTCGTCACCGGCGGCACGCTCCGTCCCAAGCAGCACTCGCTGGTCGAACCACTCGCCGGGCTGGTGCTGGGTTCCATCCACGTCGGCACCGCGTTCATCGGCTGCAACGGGGTCGACGTGGACCGGGGCGTCACCAACGTCAACCTGCCGGAGACCGAGGTCAAGAAGCTCATCCTGCAGGCATCCCAGCGTCGCGTGGTCTGCGCAGACGCCTCCAAGCTGGGACAGGTCTCACTGGCGCACGTCTGCGACCTGGAGGACATCGACCTGCTGGTGACCGATGCGGGCGCGGAGCCGGAGATCGTCGCGGCCATGCGGGACACGGGCCTGGACGTTGAACTCGCGGAACTGGGGGGCACCGGTGGCTGATCAGAACCGGCGCGCGAACGTGATCGCGGAGGTGCCCGTCGATGCGCGGATCGCCGTGGTCTACGAACACGGCTGGCAGTCGTGGAGTCCTGCCGGGGTCTACCGGGCGGACGCGACCTCGCCCCGCCCGGCGCGCGAGCTGTGGCAGAGCATGGCGTACCGCCCGGAGACGCCCGCCCCGGCGACCGGCTTCCAGGGTGAGGGGCTGCTGGCACTCCAACCGACACCAGACGCACCGGTGACGATCTGGTCGTCGCCCGACCCGTTCGACGCCGTCGCTTCCATCCGCGCCGAGGTGGTCGACGGCCGACTGGTCGTGCGCACCGACGGTCCGATGGTCGAGACCACGCAGGCGGGACCGCTCCCGGACGCCCTGGCGACGCACGCCGACGCCGTGGCGCGCAACCTCGATGTCGCTGCCCCCCGCACCGACCTGGGGACGGGGTGGTGTTCGTGGTACGGCTACTGGCAGGACGTCACCGAGGCGGACGTGCTGGACAACCTGGCCGCGGCGGACGTGCTGGACCTGCGCATCGACACCGTGCAGCTCGACGACGGCTACCAGACGGGGATCGGCGACTGGCTGACGCGCCGGTCGGACCGCTTCCCGTCGCCGCTCGGCGATCTGGCGACGCGCATCACGGACACCGGACGGTCCGCCGGGATCTGGACCGCGCCGTTCCTGGTCGGGGCTGACAGCGACCTCGCGGCACGGCACCCCGAGTGGCTCGTGGGCGACGCGGTCGCCTCGCCCAACCACTGGGGACAGCGCATCGGCGTGCTGGACGTCACCCACCCCGAGGCTGCAGAGCACCTCGTGGAGGTGTTCCGCACCCTGCGGGCCTGGGGGTTCAGCTACCACAAGATCGACTTCCTCTACGGCGGCGCGATGCCGGGCCGCCGCCACGCCGATGTCACGCCACTGCAGGCCTACGCCGAGGGGCTGCGTCTGGTCCGCGAGGGGATCGGCGACGACGCGCTGCTGCTCGGCTGCGGCGCGCCGCTGCTGCCGTCGATCGGGAAGGTCGACGCGATGCGGATCTCCCCCGACATCGACCCGACGTGGGACCCACCGGACGGGGACAGCAGCCAACCCTCACAACTCGGCGCCCTGCGGGCCGGACGTGCGCGGGCCTGGCAGCACGGCCGGTGGTGGGTCAACGACCCGGACTGCATCCTCGTGCGGCCCGAGGTCGAACGTCGCGAGGTCTGGGCGGGCTACCTCGCCGCCCATGGGGGCCTGGCGGTGTCAAGCGACCCCCTGCACCAGCTGGACGAAGCCGGCCTGACGTGGACCCGGCAGCTGTTGGTCGACCCGGCCGAGCGACCGGCGGACTGGCGAGCCGATCCCGACGACGCGTTCGGGGGCTCGCTCGACGGGGAGCCGACCGGCGGACAGGACACCGCATGAGGTTCGGCGTCTGCTACTACCCGGAGCAGTGGCCCGAGGAGCGCTGGGCGACCGACGCGGCGATGATGGTGGACCTCGGACTGGACCGGGTGCGCATCGGTGAGTTCGCCTGGAGCGTCATCGAGCCCGAACGCGGTCGCTTCGACTGGGGGTGGCTGGACCGGGCGATCGACACGCTGGCCGATGCCGGACTGGCGCTCGTGCTCGGCACCCCGACGGCTACACCGCCGATCTGGCTCGCCCGCGAACGCCCCGACATCCTGTCCGTTGGACCCGACGGCCGGCGACGTGCCTACGGGTCACGCCGACACACCTCGCCGTCGTCAGCGGCCTACCGCGAGGAGGCACGGCGCATCGTCAGCGCGCTGGTCGCGCGGTACGGCAACCACCCGGCCGTGGTGGCCTGGCAGATCGACAACGAACCGGGCAACCACGACTCGGCGCGCTGCTGGAGCGAGGAGTCGCAGGCGGCGTTCCAGCGGTGGCTCGAGGTCAGGTACGGCACCATCGATGCGCTCAACGAGGCGTGGGGCACGGTCTTCTGGTCCGGTACCTACCCGTCGTTCGACGCGGTGCGGTTGCCCGTCCCGACCGTGACGGACCACTCGCCGTCCCTGGAACTCGCCCACCGACGGTTCGCCTCCGACCAGGCCGTGGAGGGCCTCGCCGAGCAGCGCGAGATCATCGTCGCCGGCTCACCCGACCGCGAGGTGTACACGAACCTCTACCTCGGCGACGTCGACATCGACGCGCGTGCGGTCGCCCGCCCGAACGGGCTCGGCGCCGTGGACATCTACCCACACGGCCTGAGCGGGCCGGCCGAGGTCGGGTTCGTCCTGGACCTCGCCCGTGGCACGGCGCTGGGGCCGGATGCCGGCGTCGGGGACGAGGGTGGCCGGGCCTGGATCATCGAACAGCAGCCCGGTGTCGTGAACTGGACCGGCGACAACCCGTCCGTGCCCCCCGGGCAGGTGTGGCTGTGGTGCTGGCAGGCGGCCCTGCACGGCATCGAGGACCTGCTGTGGTTCCGGTGGCGGGCCGCCCGCGCGGGACAGGAGCAGCATCACGACGCACTGCTGCGCCATGACGGGTCGTTCGCGACCGCCCACGCCGAAGCCGCGCGGTTCATCCAGGAGGTCCGGGCCTGCCCGCCCGAGGTCCTGGAGCGGGGTCGCGCGAGCGTCGCGCTCATCGTCGACTACGGGGACGCGTGGTTGCTTGACGTCGTCCCGCAGACCCACGGAGCGTCGCACCGGACGCTGCTCGTCGCCGCGCACGCCGCGGCCCGACGGCTCGGACTGGACGTCGACATCGTTCCGGCGGATGCGGATCTCACGGGCTACGACCTCGTCCTCGCACCGGCGCTGCAGCAGGTCACCGACGATCGCCTCGCCCGCCTGGAGGCGGCGCTGTCCGCCGGCGCCACCGTGGTCCTGGGACCCCGCGCTCTGCACCGTGACGACGACGCGATCTGGATCGACGAAGCGGTGCCGCCGGGCAGGCTCGGCGAGCGGTTGGGCGCACGCGTCGATGCGGCCGGGAACCCGTCGGGCTGGCCACGCGACGGCGCAGCGTCCGTCACGGTCGATGTCGGCGGCACGACGTATCCCCCCGGCCCGTGGCTGGAGAGCCTGGTCACCACCGATGGAGCCACGGACGTCGAGGTCCTGGCACGGGCCGTCGGCGGACCCCTGGACGGTTGCACCGTCGCCGCGGGACGCCAGGGGCTCGTCCACCTGGGCGCGTCCTCGGCGGAGGCATGGGCGGCGGTCCTCGAGCACCTGACCGGACGCCGGTCGGAGCCCGACCACCTCGAGGTGTTCGACCGCGGTGGTCGCCGGATCGTGCTCGATCACCGGGACCGCACGGTGACGGGGATCGACGCCGACTGACCGTGGCAACGGGTGACGACGGTGCCGACCGTGCCGACCGCACGGTGGCACATGGGAGTCCTCTTGCGCGTTCTCGCACCTTCCTACGACAGCACTCGTACGTTGTGCGCACTTACGATGCCGTAAGTTGGGTGCCACGATTGACAAATCAACGTAAGATGCCGTACACCGGATGCATGGAGACACTGGCGAGGCATGACCTCCGCCACGGCGACGGCCGCTGGCTGTTCGTCTACGGCGAACACGACGGGCAACAGCCGCCTCAGGACGCCCCTGGTGTCGCCTTACCCGCCCTTCACCTGCGCCACGATGCGCTCACCGGCCAGTGGGTCGCGATCTCTCCGGCGCGCAACCAGCGTCCCCAGTCGCGGCCGTCCCTGGCGGATACCGCACCGAGTTGCCCGCTGTGCCCGGGCGGACCGGAGCTTCCGTTCGGTTACGAAGCCGCGGTGTTCGAGAATCGCTTCCCGACCCTGCTGGCCGCCCCGCCCGAGGCCCCGGCGCTGGCGGGAGCGACCCGTGCCTCCCACGGGCGCTGCGAGGTGGTGCTCTACACCCCGACGCACGAGGGCTCGCTGGCGACCCTGACCTCGCAGGAACTCGCCCGCGTCATCGCGATCTGGGTGGATCGCTCCCAGGCCCTGTGGGAGGTCCCTGAGCACCGGTACGTCCTGGTCTTCGAGAACCGGGGGGAGGACGTCGGCGCGACCCTGTCGCATCCGCACGGACAGATCTACGCCCTCGACCACCTGCCTGGGATGGCACGTATCCGCCTCGTCGCCCTGGCTGCGCACCGAACGGTGACCGAAACCTGCCTCAGCTGCGCCGTCGTCCAGCAGGACCTCGATGCCGCGGACCGCACGATCGCAGAGAACCCGAGCTTCACGGTCGCCGTACCGTTCGCGCCCAACTGGCCATTCGAGGTCCACGTCCGCGCGCGGCGCCACGGCGCACGACGCCTGCCGGACCTCACGCTGGAGGAACGCGCCGATCTCGCAAGGGCCCTTCGGACGGTCGTACGTACCTACGACCGGCTCTATCCGGACGGACCGGTCGCCTACATGATGGTCTGCCAGCAGGCGCCAGCTGACGACACGGCAGAACCCTCCGCCGACTGGCACCTGAGCTTCGACTTCCTGCCGCCCAACCGCAGCCCGGACAAGCTGAAGGTCCGTGCCTCCGTGGAAACAGCGGCAGGCTTCTTCATCAACGACACCCTGCCCGAAACCTCCGCGGCTCAACTCGCGGCGGTGTCGATGGCAGCGCAGGGAGCGTCAGACGCTCCCGTTCCTGACGTCGAGGTGATCCCGGTCAGCCACATGGCGGGCTCTGACATCACCCGATAGCACCGAGGCGTCGCGAAGGCGACGCAAAGGGAGAGAGACACCGATGAGAACCAAGAGATGGATCGCACTGTTCGCGGCGCTCGCGATGCTCGCGACCGCCTGCGGCAACGGCACAGATGACACCGACGCCGATCCCGACCCGGACACCGACGCTGAGGTCGACGACGCGGACGAACCCGCCGACGACGAGGTCGACGAACCCGCCGACGACGGCGAAGCCGTCTCGCTGCGGTGGCGGACCCGGCCGGACAACCAGGCCGAGATCGACGTCTACCAGAACGTCAGCGACTCGATCGACGCGGAATGGGCCGGCGCGACCCTGGAGTACGAACCAGGCGGCACGGAGACCGCGGCCTACCAGGACGTGCTGCGCACGGAGATCGCCGGTGGTACCGCCCCCGACGTCTTCTGGATCCCCGGGACGGACATCGCGGACTTCGCGAGCCGCGGGCTGATCATGGATGTGCGCGACCTCGCCGAAGCCAGCGACAGCTACGCCGGTGACGACGCCTACTCCCCCGGCCCGATGGAACTGTTGACCTTCGACCCGGACACCGAGACCTCCGGCCCGGCCCTGTGGGGCCTGCCGCGTGACGTCTCGACGTTCGCGCTGTACCTCAACCTCGATCTCATCAACGAGGCGGGCGCACCCGACCCGCGCGAACTCGATGAGGCCGGCGACTGGGACTGGGACACCTTCCGACAGGTCGGCGAAGCCGTCGACGGACTCAGTGACGAGATCTTCGGCTTCGGCATGAACAACTGGTGGGCCAACCCCGGCATCTGGATCAACTCCGCCGGCGGTAGCTTCTTCAACGAGGACCGCACCGCACAGAACGTGACCTCGGACGAGTCGCTCGCCGGGCTCGAGTACATGAGCGGGCTGTACACCGATGGTCTGGCCCTGCCCTACGGCGAGGACAGCCAGCCGCCGTTCCTGGCCGGACAGATCGGCATGCAGCTCACCGGCCGTTGGTCGACCCCGGCGTACCGCGAGAGCGCGGACTTCGACTGGGACGTCGTCAACATCCCGGCAGGCCCTGACGGCGCCGTCAACTGGACCTTCTGGGGCGCCTACGTCGTCAACGCCAACACGGAGCACCCGGAACAGGCCGTCGAACTGCTCACCCGTCTGACCGACGGTGAGGTCCAGGCGGAGATCGCTGAACTGGGTGCCAACATCCCGTCGCGCGTCGACGACCCGGACACGATCGACGAGTTCCTGACCTTCACGCCGCCCGAGAACAACCAGGCGTTCATCGACGGTCTGGAGAACTCGGTGCCGGAAGGTCCGCTGTGGCGGGGCGACTGGCCGGCCTTCGACTCGATCCTGGCTCCGGCCATCGAAGGCGTGATCGCCGGTGACACCTCCCTGGAGGAGTTCCGCGACACGGTCGGTCCGCAGCTGGACGCGACCTTCGACTGAGCCGACTGCTAGACAACGGTGCGGGGCCTGCGGGCCCCGCACCCGGCTTCAGAGGTGCGCAGCGGTGATCATCGCTGCGCACCTCTGAGGGTGGGAAGGGAGCGGATCGATGGCCACGATCGCCTTGCCGGACTGGCACATGCCCCGGTTGTTGGAACCACGTCGTTGGTTGCAGGCAGTGCTTGTCTGGCGCGTCCTGCACCTGCTTGCGGCCGCCGGAGCGCTGTGGACCGCGCTGGCCAGCGACGCCATGGAAGGCCCGGTGGCGATCGCCGCGACCGCGGCCGCAACGATCGTGCTGGCGATGGACATCGGCGCCGTGGCCGGACTGGTACGCGACCGCCCGATCGGTCGTTCGCTGTCGCTGGCCGCCGACTACACCACGTTCATCCTCGCCGTCCTGGTGCTGCTGCACCTCAACCGGGTGTTCGTCGGACTGGACGCGCTCGGGGAGACCTTCTCACGCGGTATCCCGTTCGGGCTCGCCGCGATCGCGGCGTGGGTCGTCACCGGGTGGGGCGAACAGACCAACAAGCTCATCCGCCTGCGTCGAGGTGCCCGCTACGTCGCCTGGATCGCGGTGCTCGGGATGCTGGTCGCGGTCGGCCTGCTTCCGGGTCTCGCGACGTTCTTCGTGCGCACCCTGCAGCCCGTTCCCCTCGCCCTGGTGGTGATCGCACTCGTCAGCGGCTACCTGGCCTGGCGCACCTTCCAGAGCGACATCGCCTACGAACTGAAGGTCAAGCCCCGCACCACCAACACCCTCGACGGCCTGCTGTTCGTCTCTCCGAACGTCCTCGGGTTCGTGGCCTTCTTCGCGGGCCCACTGATCTTCAGCCTGTTCGTCTCCGTCACCAACTGGGACGCGTTCGGCGATCCCACCTTCGTCGGCATGGAGAACTATGCCACCATCCTCTCGCTGAACTTCGCGATCGCCGATGCGGGCCAGAGCAGTGCGGCGGCGCTGGCACCCGGGTACCAGCCGTGGTTCCGGTGGGGTGACCTGGTCGTGGGTGCCACCGACGTGATGTTCTGGCGGTCCATCCGCAACATCGTGGTCTTCACCGTCTTCGCCCTGCCGCTCTCGACCATCCCGG
>SLHP01000022.1 GCA_007136095.1 Nitriliruptoraceae bacterium | reverse complement strand
CGGTGCTCGGTCGGGTTGACGTAGGCGACCGTGCCCCCGCCCGGCACCGACGGGACCGCGTTGGTGAACAGCTCCCGCCGCGCGATCAGCAACCCCGGTGTCCCGGGACCACCGACGAGCTTGTGCGGTGAGACGAAGACGGCGTCCTTGGTGTCGAGGTGGCTCTCGCTGGTGTCGCCATCGGGCCCCGGACGGCGTGGCGACATGGCCACGTCGACGTACGGCGCAGCGGCGGCGCAGTCCCAGAACGCCAACGCACCATGACGGTGCAGCAGGACGGAAACGGCCCGGGTGTCGGTCAGGATCCCGGTCACGTTGGACGCCGCGGAGAACGAGCCGATCCGCAGCGGGCGGTCCGCGGTCTCCAGCAACGCGTCCTCCAACGCGCCGAGGTCCACGTGACCGTCCGCGTCTTCTGGGATGGTGATGACGTCGGCGATGGTTTCGCGCCAGGGCAGCTCGTTCGAGTGGTGCTCGTAGGGGCCGATGAAGACGACGGGACGCTCATCCGCCGGGATCCGCGCCGACAGCCCGTAGCGCTGATCGAGTTCGTGCGGGAGACGCAACCCCAGGATGCGCACCATCCGGTCGATCGCTCCCGTCGAGCCCGTCCCCGCGAACAGCACCGCGTGGTCGTCGTCCGCGCCGAACGCCTCCCCGATCACCGCTCGCGCATCCTCACGGAACCGCGTCGTCTGGCGGCCGGTCCCCGATGTCTCCGTGTGGGTGTTGGCGTACAACGGCAGGACCACCTCGCGCACGTGGTCCTCGATGAAGCTCAGTGCCCGACCGGAGGCGGTGTAGTCGGCGTAGACGACACGACGTGGCCCATAGGGCGTGTCGACCGCCTCACCGTCGCCGATCACGGACCGCCGCACGAGGTCGATCAACGCCTGGCGATCCCGTTCCGGGCTCATGGCGTCTCCTTGGACGTTGGTGCCGGTGCGACCTGGCTCAGCGGGCCCGGCACAGCGAACCCTGCCCAGCGGGCCTGGCTCGGCCGAGGCCCACGGTAGCGGCCGCCGTTCGGATGGCCGCCGAACGTCAGGTGCGTCGGGCCGTCGACATGGCACACTGACGGGGGGCCGTGACACGCCGGGGCGGACGCCGAGCGTCGATCCGCCCGGTGTGGCCCGTGGCCCCTTCACCCCTCCGCGGTCCTCGCCGCGCCGTCTGCCCGGAGCTCACATGTCCACGGACCTCGACCAGGACTGGGGTCCACCCATGGAGCGTTCGGCGCGCTCCCGCCGCTGGCCGAAGCTGCTGGCGCTGCTGCTCACCGTCCTGCTGATCGGCGCCGTCGCCTTCCCGCTGTGGTTGAGCGGACAGGTCACCCGCATGGACGTCGACAACCTCGCGACCTCCGGGGGACCGATGCACATCCTCGTGCTGGGGTCCGACAGCCGAGATGACCTCACGCCGGAGGAACGCCGCGAGCTCAGCACCGGCAGCGAGGGCGGCAACCTCAGCGACACGATCTTCGTGATGAGCATCGACGGCGGGGACGTGGCCATGCTGGCGTTCCCCCGCGACCTGTGGGTCTCCCGCTGTGATGGCAGCATCGGCCGCCTCAACGCGGCGTCCAACATCGGCGGGCCGAGCTGCATGGTGCAGACCGTCCGCGACCTGTCGGGCATCGAGATCAACCACGTGATGGAGATGACCTTCGGAGGGTTCCGCGACCTGGTCGATGCGGTCGGCGGTGTCGAGCTGTGCCTGGACGAGGCGATCAGCGACCGGGACGCGGGCATCGATCTGCCGGCCGGTTGTCAGCGCCTGGATGGTGCGGACTCACTCGGGTACGTCCGCGTCCGCAAGATCGACAACGACCTGATGCGCATCGAACGCCAACAGCAGTTCGTCCGCGCGCTCGCCCGCGAGGTCGCCTCCCCGAGCACCCTGTTCAACCCCCTGCGCCTGACCTCGCTCGCCCGCGACAGTGGTGAGGCGGTGCGGGTCGATCAGAACATGGGACCGATGTCCCTGGCTCGACTCGGCCTGGCCGTGCGGGGTCTCGGCGGGGGCTCGTCGATCTCCAACACGGTGCCGGGTGACCCGCGGACCACCTCGGGGGGAGCCCAGATCCTGGACGTGCGGACCAGCGAGGCCGAGGGCCTGTTCGCCGCCCACCGCAACGGCACGATCTTCGACCAGATCCAGCCGCGTGACGGCGAGGTGGCGGAGGCCGTCAGCCCACCGGACGTGCAGGTCACGGTCCTCAACGGCGCCGGGGTGGCGGGCCTGGCCGGTTCGGTCGCCGAGGACCTGGAGGGCCGCGGCTTCGACGTGACGGACATCGGCAACGCCGACCGACAGGAGACGACCGTGATCCGTCACGGGCCCGGTGACGAGGCGGCTGCACGGTTGGTCGCCGACGCGACGCCGGGAGCTGGCACCCTGGAGGAGACCGCCGGCACCACGGGCATCGTCGTGGTGTTGGGCCTCGACACCGGAGATGCCTGATGACCGCCCCGATCGTCCTGACCGTCTGCCTCGGCAACATCTGCCGCTCCCCCACCGCCGAGGCCGCCCTGCGTGAAGCGGCCGACGAGGCCGGACTGGACATCGAGGTCCGATCGGGCGGGACCGGCAGCTGGCAT
>SLHP01000131.1 GCA_007136095.1 Nitriliruptoraceae bacterium | reverse complement strand
TTCATCAAGGCCGGGCGCACCATCCGCAGACACCGTGACGGCATCCTCGCCGCGATCCGGCTCGGGCTCACCAACGCACGCCTCGAGGGACTCAACCAGCGCGTGCGCCTCATCATGCGCCCAGCGTTCGGGTTCCACTCCGCCCGAGCCGCGCTCGCCCTGGTGATGCTCTCCGCCGGCCCCATCAACCTCACACTCCCGTGGGAGACCCGAGCGTGATCACGCCCACATCCATACCGGAAGAGCCTGAAACACGTGCTGACGTGGCGAATCATCGCACTCCAGCGTCTGGTCGACGTCCTGCCGATGCACGCGATCTTTCAGTAGGGTCCAACCATGCCGAGGTCAAGGAGCGTGCATCCGACTGCCGCGACAACTCCGACGGTGGGGCCACCGGGTAGTGAGCGACCGGACACAGCGGTCGTGACCCACCATCGCCTGGAACAAGTGGTGTCCCGATGATGGACGGGACCGCTCAGACGCTCGATCCCGATCCGGACGAGGAGCCGACGGAGCGCGAGCGCCTGGCCGCGCTGCTCGAGCGTCGGCTCGACATACCGATGGCCGTGCTCGCGGTCGTGTGGGCCGGGTTGGTGGTTTATGAGCTGATCGCGCCACGCGATCAGCGCGAGGTGCTGGCGATCGCCAGCAACGTCATCTGGGCACTGTTTGCGGTCGAGCTCCTCCTCAAGCTCGCGGTGTCCGGGCACCCGGGCCGCTTCCTTCGGCGCCACTGGCCGTCGGTGCTCTTCCTCGTACTGCCTCTGCTGCGGGTGCTGCGCCTGTTCCGTGCGCTGCGCCTGGTGCGCGTCCTGCCGTTGAGCCGCGTGGTCGCATCGTCCTACCGTGCGGTTGGAACCGCCCGTGTGCTGTTGACCGGTCGGCTGTATTTCCTGCTGGCCGCGACCGTGGTCGTGGTGTTCGGCGGCGGACAACTGATCTTCGTGCTCGAAGGCGGACGCCCGGGAGCGATGGCGAGCCTCGGCGATGCACTGTGGTGGTCGGCCAGCCTCAGTATCGCGGCCAACATGGTCCAGGAACCAGTGACGCTGATGGGTCGTCTGTTAGCCATCGCGCTCTCGATCTACGCCATCGTCGTCTTCGCGTCCCTCGCGGGGGCGATCGGGACCTACTTCCTCGAAGCCCGGCAAGAACGCGCCGCTGACGAGGAATCCGGCTCGTAGGCGAACCCGGAGTTCGCGTCATTGGTAGAGATGTTCGTGGCCGACCCGTGGCGCTCGGTTACCGCAGTCCTGACAGCTCCTCGTGTAGCCGCACCAGCGCATCCGGGACGGGGTGTCGCAGCATGGGCCGACCGTGCCTGGTCGGTGTCGGGACCGGACTCTGTAGCATCGGCAACCAGACCGTCGGCCAGGTCGGGTCGGCACTCGATCACCTTGGCCCACGGGTCCATCGGGAACCAGTCGATGGCGAGTTGGACGGACCCTGGTAGTTCGGCTTGCGGTTCAAGTCCGAGTGACCGGGTGAGCCGGGCAAGCGCCGCGTGACCCTCGACCTGCAGCACCTGCAACAACACGTGGTCCGCATCCCCGGTGGTCACCGACACCTCGAACTCGAATGATGCCCTCATCCTGCTGGAGGCGCCTCGACGCCACTTCAGGCCGCGCAGTGGGTCCTCGGCCCTGTTGCGGGATCGACGCTTCCGGGTCGGTGGCGGTCGCAGCCCAAGGCGATGGAAAGAGCGTCGCGAACCTCCTCCAGGGAGTCGACAGCAACGGACCCGAGCCGGTGGGTCAGCCTGCACCGGGACACGGTGTGCAGGCCGTCGCAGTTGACGACCGGGCGTGGTTCGCGGCCCCCATCGGTGAGCCAGACCTCTCGACGCCTCACGGTCCGCTCCAGGACTTGGCTTCGTCCCCGTCCCAGTCGGCATCCTCGGTCCCGGGGGGCGAGGTCGGCCTCACGGTCCCGCACTGCCCGACCACGACGTATCGCCTCTCGGGCGACACCGTCGGCCTACCAGCAGGGCCGACGAGCGGCCGTGCACCGTGACGGTGATCTCCTCGCCCGCCCGGACGCGCACGAACAGCTGCGGGTGGAGGTCCGTCGTACAGGCGGCGCAGTCACATCCATGCGACGAGTGTGGACTGGCCGCTGGAGACCCGGTGGGGTCCCGTCATGGTTTTCACCCGTCACCGGGCCGATCCAGCGAGGTCGCCGAGCAGCACGTCGAGCACGTCCTCCTCGTAGACGGTCCGGCCGACGTCCGCCATGGTGCGAGCAAGGTCGGGGTCCCACGGGCTGGTGGCGGCGGGACCAGCGAGGGGCGAGCGAGGGTCGACCTGCTCAACCGCGTCGAGGTAGTCCGCGGCGCCGAAGCGCCACGGCCGGCCGTGGGTGGCGGCCAGCAGCGCCCCGCCGATGCGCAGTCCGGGCCAGTCGAAGTCGCCGTGGTAGCGGACATCGGCGCCCGCAGCCACCAGTCGGTCGAGTAGCCGGAGGCAGGCCATGGAGGGCCGACCCTCCGTGCAGACCAACGGTGCGCTGCCGGCGCCCAGCTGCTCGGCCGCGGCGCGGAGCACCGCCGGGTTCTCGCACACGAAGACCGGGCCCACCCCGCCGTGCTCCAGTGGCTGGCGCGCCAGCTGG
>SLHP01000070.1 GCA_007136095.1 Nitriliruptoraceae bacterium | reverse complement strand
GCCATGGGGTTCGGTGAGCCGATGCTCGACTACTACGCCTCACTGGAGCGTGCCCGTGAGCCAGGCACCTTCAACGACTACGTCAGCTCCGACACGGGCGTGCTCGCCGCCGTCCTGACCGGAGCCACCGGCCAGCCCGTGGCCAGCTACCTCGAGGCAGAGGTGTGGCAGCCCGCCGGTATGGAGGGCGACGCGTTCTGGAGCCTGGACCGCACGGACGCGGAGATCGGGTTCTGCTGCATGAACGCCCAACTGCGTGACTACGCGCGGTTCGGGCAACTCTACCTCGACGATGGTGTGCGGGACGGTGAGCGGATCCTGCCGGAGGGCTGGGTCGAGGCATCCACCAACCCGGAGGCACCGCGGCTCGAGCCGGGCGACAACCCGGACTCGTCCTGGACCTTCGGCTACGGCTACCAGTGGTGGGTCCCCGAAGGGCGCGTGAACGGCGAGTTCACCGCGATCGGGGTCTGGGGCCAGTACGTCTACGTCGACCCCACCAATGGCGTCGTGATCGCGAAGTCGAGCACCGACGGTGACTTCGACGACAACGACCACGAGTCGATCGCCGCGTTCCGTGCGATCGCTGAGGAGATCACACGATGACGAACAACGAGATGGACACCACGACCGACGAACCGACGACCGAGGCCCCCGAACGTTCGGGCATCGAGCTACCGGACTGGCTGACCCATCCGGCGATGTGCGCCGCCGCCGTCCTGATCCTGGCCCCGGCACTGTTCCTCCTGGGACGTCAGGTTGGGATCACCCTGTACGCCGCCACCGACGGTGAGCCGGGATCGCTCATCGTCTTCCTGGGCGTGGGCGTCGCAGTGCTCATGGCGCTCGTCGCTGTCGGCGCATGGGTCGACACGCGTCGGAAGCGTCGCGGGGACTGAACCACCCGACCGGGTTCCCCGTCATCCGCAAGGAGGACGGGGAACCGACCTTCCGGGGGATGGAACCGGCGCGGTGCCTGCGTAGCGTGCCCAGCGATCATCCCCCGAAGGGTCTTCCCATGAGTGCACAGGCCGATGCCATCGCGTCCCCCGACGGCCCGGGTTCGGGGGTTCCTGCGGTCCGGGTCCGTGACGCCGTGAAGACCTACGGCGACGGGCCGACCGCGGTCCACGCGCTGGACGGCGTCGACCTCGAGGTACCTCGAGGTCGCTTCCTGGCCATCATGGGGCCATCGGGGTCCGGCAAGTCGACGCTGCTGCACTGCACGGCTGGGCTCGACCGCCTCACCTCCGGCTCGGTGGAGATCGACGGGACGGCCCTGGAGGGGCT
This sequence comes from Nitriliruptoraceae bacterium, assembly GCA_007136095.1. Lineage (GTDB taxonomy): Bacteria > Actinomycetota > Nitriliruptoria > Nitriliruptorales > Nitriliruptoraceae > CSSed11-175R1. Next base: position 9,175 of record SLHP01000070.1, on the reverse strand, counting down.
CAATGACAAGCAGCTCACGCGGCTGCGTCGTCAGCAGGTCGGCTTCGTCTTCCAGAGCTACAACCTCGTGCCGACCCTCACCGCCGCGGAGAACATCACCCTGCCCGTCGATCTGGCGGGGGAGAAGGTCGACCGGAACTGGCTGGACCGGATCGTCGACACGCTGAACCTCGGCGACCGCCTGTCGCACACGCCGGCAGAGCTCTCCGGTGGCCAGCAGCAGCGGGTCGCTGCCGCGCGCGCCCTCGTGAGTCGGCCGACCGTCGTGTTCGCCGACGAGCCGACCGGCGCGCTGGACTCCCGATCGGGTGCCGAGCTCCTGGGGTTCCTGCGGGATGCGGCCCGCACCGTGCAGCAGACCGTCGTGATGGTGACCCACGATCCGACCGCCGCCAGCTACGCGGATCGGCTGCTGTTCCTGGCCGACGGTCGTGTCGTCGATGACATGGAGGATCCGACCGCAGGCCGCGTCCTCGACCGGATGAAGCAGCTGGAGGGCGACCTCCCGTCCGAGGCGAACTGAGATGCTGCGTGTCGCCCTCAAGGGGCTCCTCGGGCACAAGATCCGGTTCCTGCTGACCGCGTTGGCTGTCGTGGTCGGTGTCACGTTCGTGGCCGGCGCGTTCGTCCTGACGGACTCGATCGAGGCGGCGTTCGACGAGCTGTTCGAGACCAGCTACGACGGCGCCGACATCTTCGTCCAGGGCCCGCAGGGCTTCGAGACCTCATCCGCCGACTTCGGCGCTGGCCCGCCCCCGAGCTTCGACGAGGGTCTACTGGACACCGTCGCTGAGGTCGACGGCGTCGTCGAGGTCGAGGGATCGGTCGAGGGAGTCGCGGCGTTCGTGGCGCCGGACGGAGAACCGATCCTTCCCCAGGCGCCGACGCTCGCCTTCTCCTGGGTCGAGGGTGCCGGCGCCGGTCCGCTCAACCTGCGGGACGGACGGGCACCGGAGGCGCCCGGCGAGGTGACGATGGACGCCGGGACCCTCGAAAGCTACGGCTTCGAGCTGGGTGACACGGTGGAGGTCATCGGTCCCGACGGGGTGGAACCGGTCACGCTCGTCGGGGTGACGGGGTTCGGTGAGTCGGACAACCTGCTGGGTGCGACGATCGCGACCTTCGAGCTCGGGTTCGCACGCGAGTTGTTCGACAAGGAGGGGCGTTTCGACGAGATCGCGGTCGTCGGTGACGGGACGGTCGATCCGGCGGTTCTCGCCTCGCGGATCGAGGCCGCCGTCGGCGACGCCGCATCGGTGACCACCTCCACCGACCGCGCTGCGGCGGACCAGGCGGACGTCGGAGATGCCCTTGGCTTCCTGACGACGGCACTCCTGGCGTTCGCCGGGATCGCGCTGTTCGTGGGGTCCTTCCTGGTGGTCAACACCTTCGGGATCGTCGTCGCGCAGCGCTCCCGAGAGTTCGCGCTGCTGCGCGCGGTCGGAGCTTCCCGCCGGCAGGTGTCGACCGCGGTCCTGGTCGAGGCGCTGGCGGTAGGACTCATCGCCTCGGCGATCGGGCTGCTGCTCGGGATCGGGCTGGCCACGCTGTTGCCGATACTCATCGGGGCCTTCGGGATCGACCTGCCGACCTCTGGATCCGTCATCGCCGCCCGCACCGTGGTGGTCGCCTTCGTCGTCGGCACCGGCGTGACGATGGTCGCCGCGATCGCGCCCGCGCGCCGCGCGAGTCGGGTACCGCCGGTCGAGGCCATGCGCGGCGCCGCGACGCAACCCGCGGCGCCGCTCCTGCGACGTTCTCTCGTGGGCGCGGTCCTGGCCGTGCTGGGGGCCCTCGGTCTGACGCTCGGTCTCTCCGGTGTCATGGCACAACCCCTTGCGGTCGTCGGCGTCGGTGCTGCGCTGGCGTTCATCGGGATCACGCTGCTCGCCCCGCTGCTGGCCGGTCCCGTCGCACGGCTGCTCGGTGCGCTCCCGGCCCGGTTCTCGGTGCCCGGGAAGCTCGCTCGTGGCAACGCCGGCCGCGACCCGCGCCGGACGGCGTCCACTGCCTCGGCTTTGATGATCGGGCTGGCACTGGTCTCCGCGGTCACGATCCTCACCGCATCCATCCAGGGTGCCGTCAGCGATGCGCTCGTCGATCAGTTCCGTGCCGACCTGATCGTCCAGGGGGACCAGACGGGCCTCCGCGACATCCCGTCCGGGGTCGTCGACGCGCTGCGTGACGACCCGGCGATCGCCGAAGTCAGCCCCATCCGGTTCGGCCAGGTCGAGGACGACGGCACGGTCCGCACGATCCTCGCGGTGGAGGCGACCGTCATCGACGAGTTGCTCGCGTTGGGGGACGGCGAGGGCTCCATCACCGACCTCGATGCCGGGGAGATCGCGCTGCAGGCGGAGGTGGCAGCGGACCGCGATCTGCAGGTCGGTGATCCACTCCCGGTCGTCACCGCAGACGGGCGTGACGTGGTGCTCACGGTGGGGGCGACCTTCGAGACGGCACAGCTGCTGGGCGGCTACGTCGTCTCGCTGGACGGGCTGCGTGAACTCGCACCCGAGAGCCGGGGCGCCATCCAGGTCATGGCCAACGCGGCGGGCGACCTCGAGGCTGCACGTGCCGCCGTTGATCAGGCCCTGGTCGTCGCACCCGGGGTGACCGTCAGCGATCAGGCCGAGTTCCGGCAGCAGCAGGAGGATCAGATCGCCGGGATCCTCGGGCTGATGATCGCGCTGTTGGCACTCGCCATCGTGGTTGCGCTGCTGGGTATCGCCAACACCCTGGTGCTGGCCGTCATCGAACGAACGCGCGAGATCGGCCTCCTGCGGGCGGTCGGCATGGACCGCCGCCAGACCCGCCGCATGGTGCTGTGGGAGTCGATGTTCGTGTCGGTCTTCGGTGCCCTGCTCGGTGTGGGGGTCGGCACGTTCCTCGGGTGGGCGCTCGTCACGGCCCTGCGTGACGAGGGGATCGCCCGCATGATCGTCCCCGTCGGACAGCTGAGCACCTACGTGGTGGTCGCTGCGGTCTTCGGGGTGATCGCCGGGGTCCTCCCGGCGATCCGCGCCTCCCGGTTGGACGTGCTCGAAGCCGTCACCGTGGAGTGAGTGGCGGCGTGTCCGGTCCAGGGAGCGACGCTCCTGCACGGGGGGTGCACCGGACACGCCGCCGATGCGCGACACTGCATCCATGACCACCCCCGTGCCCCTGACCTTCCTGCTGTCCGCCGACGACGTCGAGGGGCTGCCCCGCAGTCCCCGCGAGGTGGCCGTGATCGGGCGCTCCAACGTCGGTAAGTCGTCACTGCTGAACGCGGTGGCCGGGAAACAGGGCCTGGCACGCACGTCCAAGACACCCGGCCGGACCCAGTTGCTGAACTGCTTCGTGACACCGACCGGCGCGACCGTGGTCGATCTGCCCGGTTACGGCTACGCGAAGGCGTCCAAGGACGATCGTCGACGCTGGCGACGGCGCATGGACCGCTACCTGCGCGAGCGTGAACCCCTGGCGATGGTCCTGGCGTTGGTCGACGGCGAGGTGGGTCCGACCGCGCTGGACCTGGAGGTGTTGGCGTTCCTCCGTGACCACGAGGTGCCGTTCACCGTGGTGGCGACCAAGCACGACAAGGTCAAGGCCTCCACGCGGGAGCGACGCAAGCGCGACCTGGCCACCGGTTGCGGGCTGGAGCAGAAGCAGATCGTCTGGGTCAGTGCGGAGAAGAACGTCAACATCCCGAGGTTGCGTGGCCTGGTCGCCGCGTGGCTCGGCAGCTGAGGGTTTTCGCCCGGGAAGGACAGCAGCATGCTCGGATCGTTCTCCGTGACCCCGTTGGGGGACAGCGACTCCGTCGGTGACGTGGTGGCGGGTTGCGTCCGCATCATCCGCGACAGCGGCCTGCCAAATGAAACCTCGTCGATGTTCACCACCGTCGAGGGCGAGCCCGCCGAGGTGTTCGCCCTGATCCAGCGCTGCATCGAGTACGCCGCAGAGCACGCACCCCGGGTCAGCGTCGTCGCCAAGTTCGACCATCGGCCGGGGCACGAGGGCGCGCTCACCGGCAAGCTCGAGCGCGTCGAGCAGGCGCTGGCGGATGGAACGGATCCGCGGTAACGGTCCCCGGGGCGGCGCCGCGATGCACGGTCGTGCTCAGGCCCGTCCGGCCGGGGGAGCGGGGAGATCCTCGCGGCGGGTCGCGATCCAGGCGCCGGCCAGGACCAACGCGGTCCCGAGCACGGCCAGCGGATGGATGCGCTCCTGTAGTGCGATGACGCCGAGGATGATCGCCACCACCGGCACGAAGTAGATCGCGACGGTGCCACGGGGACCGCCGACCCGGCCGACCAGCGTGGCCATCAGGACGAACGCCAGGCCGGTACCGAGCACCCCGAGCGGGATCATCGCCAGCGCGGGACCCCAGGCGAACGTCGACCCCCGGATCCCCCACAGGCCGAACGGGGCGATGACGATCAGCGCGAACAGTTGGGCCCGGAACAGCACCGGCAGCGCGCCGTAGCGCTGCTGCAGGGGGACCGCGACGTTCGCGGACAGCCCGTACAGGAACACGGCGGCCATGACCAGCGCGGTCCCGCCGGCCGTGGCGATGCTGCCACCCGTGGCACCGAACGGGATCTCCGGGAGCGAGATCGCCACGATCCCGGCGAACCCGAGCGTGAGCCCGATGACCTGCGTGCGGCCAGGCAGACGACGAAGGAGCACCGCTGCCCAGGCCGCCGTCGTCAGGGGCATGGCCCCGTTGATCATGCCAGCCACCGATGAGTCGATCCATTGCTGCGCGATGGGGAAGAGCAGCAGCGGCACCCCCATCCAGGTCACCCCGAGCAGCGCCACGCGGGGCAGATCGGCGCGGTCGATCCGGGTCCGGCGCGCACGGGGAACCAGCGCCAACGCGGCGGCACCCAGCCCGACGCGCAGCAGGGTGATCAGGCCGGGTTCGAACGCGGTCAGCCCGATGTCCATCAGGACGAACGACGATCCCCACACGACGGCGATGACCGCCAGCAGGCCCCACTCGGCGCCACCGAAGGCATCGAGCATCGTCCCCGACGACGTCGTCGGTAGGCGGCCCCGCGATGGGCTGTTCGGGGCAGGGGGCGTGGTCATGGGTGGGTCACGATGCACTCGCAGCAGGACGGTCGTTCGGAGGACCGGATGTGTTCGGAACACCGGACGCCGCGGTCAGCCTACCGACTCCGCGCCGCTGGCCGTCGTGTTGGACGATGGGTCGCGTGGACGGTAGAACAAGGGCGGTACATCTCGATCGATGGCGGTCGAGGTCTCGAGCCAGGTGACGATCCGGGAGGAACCGTGCGGTTCAGGACGTGGCTGACCCTCTCGACCGGTGCGGCGGCCGGGGCAGCCGTGATGTACCTGTTCGATCCCGAACACGGGCCGGCGCGTCGCCGCGTCGCGCGTCAGCAGGCGCTGCGGCAGGCCCGCAGTGGTGCGGCCACCGCGCTGGTCGAAGCGCGTCAGCGATCGGGCGAGATCGTCACGGCCGCCGTGGCCGGCTACCAGCAATCGCGTCCGACCATGCCCGGCCCGCCACCGGACCCGGCATCCGATCCGACCAGGGGAGTACCCCGATGAACCTCGCACCGAGCGCACGGGGCAACGCCCTCCGCGAAGAACTCCAGGACTTCCTCGACACGCGGATCATCCCCAACGAGGGGCTGTACCACGAGCAGATCGAGGCGTCCGGGGATCGTCACCACCACCCGGCGATCCTGCAGGAACTGCAGGAGGAGGCGCGGTCCCGCGGGTTGTGGAACCTGTTCCTACCCGACGAGGAACACGGCGCGGGTCTGACCAACCTCGACTATGCCCACCTGGCCGAGATCACCGGTCGATCCCCCCTGATGGCGCCGGTCGCGACCAACTGTGCGGCGCCCGACACCGGCAACATGGAGGTGCTGCACATGTTCGGCACCCCGGCGCAGCAGGAGGAGTGGCTGCTACCCCTGCTCGAGGCCCAGATCCGGTCCGCGTTCTTCATGACCGAACCCGACGTCGCCTCGTCCGACGCCCGCAACATCCAGGCGCGGATCGAGCGTGACGGCGACCACTACGTCATCAACGGCCGGAAGTGGTGGTCGTCGGGCGCCGCCAGCGACCGCTGCAGGATCGGGATCTTCATGGGGGTCACCGACCCCGATGCCGATCCCTACCGGCAACAGTCGATGATCCTGGTGCCGATGGACACGCCGGGCGTTCGGGTCGTGCGCGAAGTGCCCGTGTTCGGTCACTACGACGGCCACGGCGGGCACCCCGAGGTCGAGTTCGTCGACGTCCGCGTCCCGGCGTCCAACCTGCTGGCCAACGAGGGTGACGGGTTCATGATCGCCCAGGCGCGGCTCGGCCCCGGACGCATCCACCACTGCATGCGGCTGATCGGGATGGCGGAGCGGGCGTTCGACCTGATGTGCCAGCGGGCGCTGGTCCGCGAGCCGTTCGGCAAGCCGATCGCGCAGCAGGGTGTGTTCCAGCAGTGGGTGGCGCAGTCGCGGGTGAAGATCGAGCAGGCTCGGTTGCTGACCCTCAAGGCCGCCCACCTGATGGACACGGTCGGCAACAAGGGCGCCCGCATGGAGATCGCCGCGATCAAGATCGTGGCACCGGAGATGGCCGGGTGGGTGCTCGACAAGGCGATCCAGGTCCACGGTGGGGGCGGGGTGTCCGACGACACCCCGTTGGCGATGATGTGGGCCCACGCGCGCACCCTGCGCCTGGCCGACGGCCCTGACGAGGTCCACGAGATGGCGCTGGCACGGCGCGAGATGAAGCGCTACCTCCCCGACACCTGACCGGGCCCGTCCGGGTGATCAGGCCCGCCGCTCGTCGCAGAGCGCTCGTCGCTCGGCGCGCGTGTCGGGTCGGCCATCTCTGCGCACGGTCCTTGACGTGAGGTGCGTCCTGGCGCAAACTGAAGACTGTTAGGGAAAACGAACAGCGATCGGTACGCGGGGATGGCAAGGACACCGACCGACATCCGGTCGCGGCGGCGCGAGCAGACCCGGTCAGAGATCATCGCCGCCGCTTGGTGGCTGGCGGAGCGTGATGGCATCGCCGGACTGTCGTTGCGCGATCTGGCGGTCGAGGTCGGGATGCGCGCACCCTCGCTCTACACCTACGTCGAGAACAAGGCCGCCATCTACGACGAGATGTTCGCCGCCGGCTACCACGAACTCGCCGAGGTGCTGCACGAGGTGGAACTGGACGTCGGCGATCCGATCAGCGCGCTGGAGGGCCGGATCGCCGCCTTCATCGACTTCTGCCAGGCCTCCGTCCCGCGGTACCAGTTGATGTTCACGCGTGCGGTCCCGGAGTGGCGGCCGTCCGATGCGGCCTACGCCGTGTCCGTCAAGACCTACGAGCGCATGACCCACGATCTCGGGCGACTGGGTATCGACGCCCCCGAGGCCGTCGATCTGGTGACCGCCGTGACGGCCGGGCTGGCCGCCCAGCAACTCGCCAACGACCCCGATGGCGATCGATGGCGGCGACTCGGCCGTGATGCCGCCGAGATGATCCTGGCACAGACGAGGAGGATGTGATGGAACTCGAGACGACGAGGGACGTGGACAGCATCGTGCCGATCACGCGGCGGAGCGATGCCGCGGACGTTGCCACCCGGGCCTACGAGCGCCTCATCGAGGTGCTCGAACGGTTGGATGCGGACGCCTGGCACGAGCCGACCGAGTGCGAGGGCTGGGATGTCGCCGCCATGGTGGGGCATCTGATCGGCGCGGGGCGGGCCTGCGCGTCCATCCGTGAGTCGATACGACAGCAGCGTTGGGGACGATGTCACGCGGCCCGGTTCGATGGGAACACCCTGGACGCCGCGAACGATCTGCAGGTCCAGGACCACGCGACGCTGTCGCCTGAGCAACGCATCGACGCACTGCGCCACGTGGCCCCCGCGGCCGTTCGCGGTCGTCTGCGCCTGCCGGCGCCGCTCCGTCGGGTGTCGCTGCCGATGGATCCCGGTGGCTCGACCGCGAGCGGGATGCCATCGCGTCTGCGGCTCGGACACCTGATGGATGTGGTCTACACCCGCGATGTGTGGCTTCACACGGTGGACATCACGCGTGCCACCTCGACGCCCCTGGACCTTGACGCAGGGCTCGACGGGCGCATCGTCGAGGACGTCGTCGCGGAGTGGGCCCGGCAGCACGCCCGGCCCGTCCAACTGACCCTGACCGGGCCGGCGGGGGGCAGGTTCCACCAGGGGACGGCCGGGCCTCGTGTCGAGGTGGACGCCGTCGCGTTCTGTCGGATCCTGTCCGGACGCGCTGAACCGGACGATGCCACGTCGCCTGGCATCGGACCCGAAGCGGCGGAACTGCTCTGCACCCGCGTGATCTTCTGACGAGGCTCCCTCGGTGAGCGGCCGAGGGGGCGCGATGGGTGCCGGGAGGCGCGATGGGTGCTGAGAGGTGCAGGAGCGCCTCTGACAGCACCCGCCTTGGCGGTGGGTCGCACGCCGGTACCTTCAGGGCATGCTGATCTTCGCTGCGCGACGTCCCTTCCCGCTGTCCCGCACGGCGGCTGTGCTGGCCGCGGTGGTGGTCCTCGCCGCCTGTGGCGCGGACGATGAGCCCGCGGCTGAACCGGAACCCGATGCACCGGAGATCATCGAGTCCGACGAGCCGGATGACGGTGGGGACGCTGACCCCGACGACGAGCCCGCAGACGAACCGGCCGACGAACCCGAACCGGCGCCCGATCCGGACCTCAGCGTGGACGTCGCTCTCGTCGAGGCGTACACGATGGACTCGCCGATCGCCGGAGCGGTCGGTCCGGACGGCACGCTCTACCTCGCGGAACGGGCGGGCACGGTCCACCCGGTGACCGCTGAAGGCGTGGGCGACCCAGTCGTCGACGTGTCGGGAACCACGACGGTGGACAGCGAGCGCGGCCTGTTGGGCATCGCCTTCTCCGCCGACGGCCAGGAGTTCTACGCGTCGTACACCGACGCGGCGGGCGACAGCGTCCTCGCCGCTTACCCCGTCGACGGTGACGGTCGTCTCGACGGTGACACGCAGCGGACCGTGATGACGGTGGGTCAGCCCCGTGCCAACCACAATGGCGGCGACGTCCGCGTCGGGCCGGACGGCATGGTGTACTGGGCCCTCGGCGACGGCGGCGGTGGCGGCGACCCCGAGGAGGCCGGGCAGGATCTCACCACGCGGCTCGGTGC
>SLHP01000121.1 GCA_007136095.1 Nitriliruptoraceae bacterium | reverse complement strand
TGCGCGCCGATCTCATCCTGAGCCAGCAATGCCACGATGATCGGAAGGTCCGCCGCCCGGGCGGGGCGAATCGTGACCCGCTCGGGATCGACCTTCGTGCTGGCGATACCCACGCAGCCACTCCCCTCTCGGCGCCGTCCGACGAGGAGGATGCTAGCGCGAGATCGGGGCCTGAACTTGCCGATCCCGCGGGCCGGTCCCGCGGGAGTGCACGGCACCGAGCCCCTGCGTGAGCCGGTCGCCGGACAGCATGACGGTCGCGACCTCAGCGTCGAAACGGATGCTATCAGGCTGTCGCAAAACCCGGTTTGGCCCTGTTCGGGGCCGTTTATTCGGTGCAGGCGGGCGGGCCAGGTCAGGTTTTGGGTGGCCAGCCCTCGGCGGTCTCGACGGTGCGCAGCGAGAGGGCTTCAAGCTGGTGGGTGAGTTCTCGTAGCCGCCGGTGGTTGTCGAACCAGGGCTGGTAGCGCTCGTACTGCTCGCGGGAGAGCCGGTGGGTGACAGTCTTGCCGGCGACCTTTCGGGTCCAGTCCAGGTAGGGGCCGTGGGGCTGGGGCGGGTCGGCGCGGCAGCGGCAGCCTGTGGAGGTGCAGCGGGTGTAGCGCTCGGTGACGGTGCCGGGCAGCGCGGGTCCGAGCCCGGCGATCTCACCGGCGAGCGCCTCAAACTCGGCCAGCGCCTCGACGGGCGGTTCGGTGGCGGCCACGAGCGCTCCTTGATCGATGTCGCAGAAGGTATCGCCCCTCCACACCTGTGCAGGCAGTATGTATACTGCTTGCACAGGTGTCAAGGAGTGCGGGCATGGCCTACCACTACATCGGCGGGATGCGCGACCAGCAGTTCCTGCTGCCGGTCTCGATGCGGGACTGGCTGGCGGAGGGCCATCTGGCCTGGTTCGTGATCGACGTGGTCGAGCGGGTCGACACCACCGCGCTGCACGCGCTGCACCCCAACGACGGGCCGGGCAGGCCGGCCTACGACCCCGACATGATGCTCACGATGCTGCTGTACGCCTACATGATGGGCCAGCGCTCGTCGAGGCGGATCGAGGCCGCGTGCCGCACCGATGCGGCCTACCGGGTGATCTGCGGGGACGTCGTGCCCGACCATGCGACCATCGCCCGGTTCCTGCTCGACCACCAGGACGCTATCAAGGGCGTGTTCGTCGAGGTGCTGCGGTTGTGCGCGGCTGCGGGGCTGGTCACCGTGGGAACGGTCGCGGTCGATGGGACCAAGATCGGTTCGGACGCCGCACTCGATCAGAACCGCAGCGCGCAGTGGATCCGCCGCGAGGTCGAGAGGATCCTGTCCGAGGCACGCCAGACCGACCAGGACGAGGACGGCCAGCCGTCGCTGTACGCGGCCGACGAGCTACCCGCGCAACTGTCGTCGGCGACGGGCCGGCTCGCACGCCTCGAGGCGGCGTTGGCGCTGATCGAGGCCCAGGATGCTGCTGCGGCCGCCGAAACCGAGGCACGCGCCGCCAAGGCCCGTGTTGAGGCGGCCGCAGGCCGCAAGCTGCGCGGCCGCAAGCCCAAGGACCCCCACGCCGCGCTCGCCCGCGCCGAGGCCGACGAGACCGCCGTCCGCGTCAAGGCCAGACACCGGGCGAACGCCGAGCACGCCGACGACCCCGACGCCGACATCGACGCCGCTGCAATCGAGGCTGACGTCGCCGAGGCGGTCGAGGCCGACCCGGACGTCAAGGCCGCCGTCGAGGCGACCGCGACCGCCCGCGCCGCGGCGCAGGACGTCGACACCGCCAAGACGCGCGCGAACGTCACCGACCCGCAGTCACGGATCATGAACACCGCGACCGGTTGGGTTCAGGGCTACAACGCACAGGCGATGGTCAACGACCAGCAGATCATCATCGCCTGCCACCTCTCCCAGGATGCCAACGACGTCGGGCTCTACCAGCCGATGGTCGACGCCACCCATGACACGCTCTCACGCGCAGGCATCACCGAGCCGATCGGTCTGGTCCTCGCCGACGCCGGCTACTGGTCGCAGGACAACGCGACCTGCGATGGCCCCGACCGGCTGATCGCCACCACCAAGGACTGGAAGCAGCGCCGTGCTGCCCGTGAGCTGGGCACCACCCAGGGCGACCCGCCCAAGGGCGCGACCCCGCTCGAGGCGATGGAACACCGCTTGCGCACCGCCGAGGGCGCGGCCGCCTACGCGATGCGCTCCCACACCGTCGAGCCTGTCTTCGCGTCCAAGTCCAACCACGACTTCCGACGGTTCCGCCGCCGCGGCCTCGAAGCCGCCGCAAGCGAGTGGGCGCTGATGGCGACCGCCCACAACCTCGGCAAGCTTCACCGGGCCTGCTGAAGCACGCCAAACCCGACAGGGCCGCCGGGTCCCTTCGCCTCCTTCAACCAACCGTCGCCGGCGCACCCGCCCGCACCCTGCTCGGCGCAGCCCTGCCGAGCCTCTCCTCGTTGTCCGCCAACCCCTCCCGCCACAGCACGGTCACCGCCACCCGCCATCAACCTCACACGGCCAGCCCTCCCCTGCCCGCACCCGCCCCGGAGGCCAGCCGCTCACCTTCATCTCCGGCATTTTGCGACAGCCTGGTTGACGGTCGTGACCGATCGGTCACGACCGTCAACCAGGCTGTCGCAAAATGCCGGAGATGAAGGTGA
>SLHP01000268.1 GCA_007136095.1 Nitriliruptoraceae bacterium | reverse complement strand
TGATCCCGGCGATCGAGCGGGCCGGCCTCAAGCTCGACGAGGACGTCTTCATCACCTTCTCGCCCGAGCGCGTCGACCCCGGCAACGTGCTCCACACCGCCGACATCCCAAAGGTCGTCGGCGGGGTCACCGCCACGTCGGGTGAGGTCGGCGCCGCGGCCTACGGCCGGCTGGTCGACAAGGTCCATGTGGTCTCCTCGGCCCGGGCGGCCGAGCTGACCAAGCTGCTCGAGAACACCTACCGGGCCGTGAACATCGCGATGGTCAACGAGCTCGCCCAGGTCGCCGACGTGTTCGACATCGATGTGTGGGAGGTCATCGACGCGGCAGCGACCAAGCCGTTCGGGTTCCAGGCCTTCTACCCGGGGCCGGGCGTCGGGGGGCACTGCATCCCCCTGGACCCGCAGTTCCTCGCCTGGCGGGCCAAGGAACTGAAGGTCGCGACCCGGTTCATCGACCTGGCCGAGGACGTCAACCTCCACATGCCCGACTACATCGTCAGTCGGATCGCGGCCCTGCTGAACGGCCGTGGCCGGTCGGTGCACGGCACGCGCATCCTGGGTGTCGGCGCCGCGTACAAGAAGAACATCGCCGACGACCGCGAATCGCCGTCCATCGACGTCCTGCGTCTGCTCGCCCGTCGGGGGGCGGAGCTTGGGGTCCTGGACCCGCACGTCCCGCAGGACCGTCTGGCCCGGCACGGGTTCGATGCGATACTGGCCGATTCCGACCTGTCAAGCTGGGATCTGGCGATCATCCTGACCGATCACGATGCAACCGACTACGCGGCGCTGGCCGACACCATCGACACGGTGTTCGACACGCGCGGCGTCTACCGCCGTCAGGGCATCCAGCGCGACAACGTCGTGATCCTCTGAGGTCGTCGGTGATCGGTCGTCGTTCGGCGGCTGTCGCGACGGGTGGAGGACCAGTTCGCACGAGGAGGCGGGGATGATGCGGATCCTCGTCGTCACCGTGGTGCACACGCCGCTCGACGCACGTATCCACCACCGTCAGATCCGGGCGCTCCGCGATGCGGGCCACGAGGTCACCTACGCAGCACCCTGGGCGGCGACCTCGACCGACCGTTCCGCGGTCGTGCCCGGCGTGCGGACCCTGGAGGTGCCGCGCTCCGTCGGACGCCGGCGTCTGACGGCTCTGCGTGCCGCCCGCCTGCTGCTGCGGGCCGAGGCCGCGTCCCACGACCTCGTGCTGATCCACGATCCGGAACTGCTGCTGGTCCTGCCGCGACGCCGCCGGAGCCCCCCGATCGTGTGGGACGTGCACGAGGACACCGCCGCGTCGCTGATCGACCGGCCCTGGGTGCCGCGGCTGGTGCGGCCGTTCGCGTCGTGGGCGGCGCGTCGCGCCGAGGGTTGGGCGGAGCGGCGCTGCCACCTCACGCTCGCCGAGGCCTCCTACGCCGACCGGTTCCGTCGCACGCATCCGCTGGTCCCCAACTACCCGTGGCTGCCGCCCGAGGACCCGCCGCCGCCGGGCCCGGGGCGCGTCGTCTACGTCGGGCGGATCGCCCGGTCCCGTGGTGCGCTCGAGATGCTCGACCTCGCCCACCGCCTGCGGGGCAGCGGGATCCAGGTCGACCTGTACGGGCCGGCGGACCGCGACGTGCAGGCCCGCGTGCAGAAGGCCCATGAACACGACGAGCTGACCTGGCATGGCTTCACTCCCAACGACCGGGCCCTCGCCGCGATCGAGGGTGCGTCGGCCGGGCTGTCGCTCGTCCACCCGCAGCCGAACCACGCCGGGTCGCTGCAGACCAAGGTGCTCGAGTACCTCTCCCGGCGGGTCCCGGTCATCACCACGGACCTGCCGGTGACCGGACCGTTCGTCCGTTCGCGTGACGTCGGTGTTGTCGTGCCGGTCGGTGCCGTCGACGAGGTCGAGCTCGCCGTCCGGCGGCTGGCCGGCCCCGACGCCACGGAACGCGAGGCCATCGCCGAGCGCGGCCACGCCCTGGTCCGCGACGAGCTCAACTGGGACCTCGCCGGCGCGGCGTTCGTGGCCCTGCTCGTCCGCTGGGCCGCGGGCCCCGGCGTGTCGAGGTGGGGGCGCGGCCGATGACCGGGCCGCCTCCGGGATCCGACGGTGCTGCTGCTGAACCGCTCCCACCGCTCGGCGACGACCCGTCGGTCAGCGTGATCATCCCGGCCCTGCACGCGGCCGACGCGGTCGGAGACGCGATCGCCTCCGTGCTGGCCCAGGAAGAGGTCGGTGAGGTGGTGGTCGCCGCCGGGGACGACGACACCCGTCAGGCGGCCACTGCGGCGGCCGCGGGCGATGACCGCGTGCGGGTGGTCGATAATCCGGGCGGGCGCACGCCCGACGCCCTCAACGCCGCCATCGCCGCCAGCTCCGGCGAGGTGGTCGTGCGGGTCGACGCCGGATCGGCGCTGCCGCCCGGGTACGTCGCGCAGGCGGTCCGGACGTTGGCGGCGACCGGTGCTGGCAACGTCGGCGGTGCGCAGGTGCCGACCGCCGCACGTGGCTTCGCCCGAGCAGTGGCCGTCGCGATGCGTTCGCCGGCGGGCGCCGGCGGTGCCACCTACCGCGTGGGCGGGAACGCGGGTCCGGTCGACACGGTCTACCTCGGCGTCTTCCGACGTGCCGCGCTGGATGCGGTCGGCGGCTACGACCCGCGCTTCACGCGCAACCAGGATGCCGAGCTCAACCTGCGCCTGCGGCGTGCGGGCTACGACGTCTGGTTCGAGCCGTCCCTGCAGGTGGCGTACCGGCCGCGGGACACCGTGCGGGGGCTGGCGGCGCAGTACCTGCAGTACGGACGGTGGCGACGGCTGACGGTGCGGACCCACCAGGGTTCGGTTGCGCCGCGGCAGTTGGCCGCACCCGTGCTGGTGGTCGGGCTCATCGTGGCAGCGGTCGTGTCGGCGGTCGTCGGTTCGGCCCTGCCGATCGGGGCGGCGCTGGCGGTCTACCTCGCGGCGCTGATCGTGGCGGCGGTCGTCGCCGTGCCGTCGCTGGCGCTGGTGCCGGGGGTCGTCATCGCGCTGGCCACGATGCACCTGTCCTGGGGCGTCGGGTTCCTGCTCGGTCCGCCGCGAGGTGTCTGACATGCGGCACGTGCTGCACCGACCTCGGAGAGGTATCGGCTCGACCGCTAGCCTGGTCGGACGTTCCCACCACCTGACGAACCTTGGCGAGTCACCCTGATGGCCGAACCTGAACTGCTTGCCAGCGGATCGGCGCGCGCTGGTGGCTCGGCCAGGGGTACTGAGGCGAGGATGGACCCCACGGACGCACCCTCGACTCCGGACGCATCCGGCTCTGACGGTTCGGCGGGTGCGCCGGGATCCCCGCGCGAGGAGCCGATGCTCGGGCGGCTGAACCGCCGCGGGTTCCGGCTGGTGATGGTGGCCGATGCCGTCGTGCTGGTCGCGGTGCTGTTTGTCACGATGCTCATCCGGTTCGGGTGGGACTGGCCGACCTACTCGTTCGCCACCTACTACGCGTCGTTCGCGATCGCCCTGGCGGTGTTCCTCGCGAGCCTCTACTTCGGCGGGCTGTACGAACGCGAGCCCCGGCTCGGCGCCCCGCCCGCCCTCCCGCGCGTCGCACGGCAGACGCTGGCGGCCGGTGGGTTGGTCGCGATCCTGCGGCTGATGGTTCCGGGTCTGGCGCAGGTACTCGGGTTCGAGACGGGTGTCGCGCTGGCACTGCCGATCCCGAACCTCATCGTCCTGATCGTCGCCGGAGCGATCGGGGTGGCCGGCAACCGGTGGCTGGCCCACACGCTGCGCACGCGGCGGGAAGGCCCACCCCGGGTGGTGCTCGCCGGTGACCCCGAGGACGTCAAGGTGGCTCGCCGCCACCTCGATGCCGATCGTGGACGTGCGCAGGTCGTCGCCGAGGTGTCGGATCAGGATGAGCTGATCGATGCCGCCCGGGACGCTGACGTCACCGACGTCGTCGTGGTCTCCAGCACCTGGGTCGGCGACCTGTACCCGGATCAGGTCCGGGCGTTCGACCGCGCGGCGATCCCGGTGCTCGTCCGCGTGACGGCGCGTGAGACCCTCTACGGTCTGGAACGGATCCGTGAGGTCGGGGGGCTGCCGTTCGTGTTGCTGCGCGCCCAGACGATGCCGCGGTCCCGCGCCCGATTCAAGCGGCTGTTCGACCTGGTGGTCCTGGCGGTCACCTCGCCGATCGTCGTCCCGGTGGTCCTGGCCATCACCCTCTACCAGTTGGTCGTGGTGCGCCCACCGCTGCTGTACTGGCAGCCGCGGGTCGGTGCCGGTGGGGACGAGTTCCGGATGGTGAAGTTCCGCACCATGGGCCTGGATGCGGAGGCCGACGGCCGTGGCGCCCGGCTGGCCGACCGCGACGACCCCCGCGTGATCCGAGGCTGTGGGTGGATCCGCGCGACGCGGATGGACGAACTCCCGCAGCTGTGGAACGTGCTGAAGGGGGAGATGTCCCTGGTCGGTCCGCGGCCCGAGCGGCCCGAGCTCACGGCGGGTTTCGAGGAACGGATCCCCGGCTACGCCCGTCGCCACGAGCTGCCGCCAGGGCTGACGGGCCTGGCGCAGATCCACGGCCGGTACCACACCGATCCGGAGTACAAGCTCGGCTACGACCTGCAGTACCTCGTGAACTGGTCGCCCGTGCTGGACCTGGAGATCCTGTTCCGCACCGTGTGGGTCGTGCTCGCCCGCCGCATCTGAGCCTCGCCACGCCGGTGCCGGGCCGCTGATCCCGTCCACCTGCTCCGCCGCCGGTCCGGAACACGCGCAGGCGCGTGTTCCGTGCACGGTGGGGTGGGCGGGTGGTTCGCCCCGTGGTCCGGAACGCGCGCAGGTGCGTGTTCGGTGCACGGTGGGGTGTTGCCAGGGACAGCGCCGACGCGGTCCATCAACCGCGACTGACGTGCGGCTTGTCAGCCGGGCAGGCCCGTCTCGCGCAGGATCGCGTCGATACGCGTGGGGTCGACGCCAGCGGCGAGCAGCGCCGTCAGCAGGCGCGGAACGAGCAACGGGGCGGCGCAGCGCGGGCAGTAGTTCGCCTGGGCGGCGTCTCCGGCCAGGGCCAGGCGGCAGCGCGGACACGTGTCGACGTCCAGGCGCTGGTCGACGCCCGTGTCGCGCAGCGCGTCCACGTAGCCCCGCGCGTAGTCCCAGGGGACGTAGCGCTCGGGTTCGGGGGCGAACGCCGGTTCGTGGACCGGGGTTTCCCCGGTCTCGATCAGGACCTGCAGGTTCTCGCGCAGCATGTCCCAGGGGTAGAAGTGCTCCTCGGAGCAGTCCTGGCACCACACGGCGACCCCGCGGTAGCCCTCGGGACGGAACGCAGATTCGAAGTCGGCGAGGTCGTCGAGGTCGCGGCGGATGTGCTCCAACTCGTGCTCATCGAGCAGGAGGCCATCGAGCAGCGGGTCGTCAGCATCGAAGTCGTCGCCATCGAAGTCGTCGCCCTCGAAGTCGTCGGAACCGAAGGAACCGTCGAGGGGGCCATCCTCGGACGATCCTTCGACAACATCGTCGTCGGATCCGTCGGCGGGCTGTTCGTTACCGCGATCGGACGATCCAGGTGGAGTTGCGGCGTCGTCGTCGGACGCGCCGGTCGGCCCCTGGGGATCGCCGGGGGTGTCGTCCCGCTGGTCGTCGGGGTCGTCGTTCACAGACATGCCTTCACCGTGGCGGGGATCCGTGCGTCGTGATCCGTCCGTCGGTCGGTCGCCGAGGAACAGCCAGCGTAGGGGCAGCTCGGTGGGATGTGCGGTCCCTTCGGGTTCGGGGGTGTTTCGCCCGGGCCCGGCTGCGGACGTGGGTCGTGCCAGGCGACCCCGCCTGCGCCGATCGTTCCGGAGACTGGGCCGTCCTCATGCCGCCAGTCTCGCCAACTGTGCGACGTTGATGCCGAGTTCGCGCTCCAGCTTCGCTCGGAGAGCGCCGTCGTCTTGCAGATCGTCCTTGGTGATCCGCACGACCCGCAGACCCAGGTCGTCGATCCGTCGATCGCGCCGTCCGTCAGCAGCACGGTCACGCGCGTCGCTGTGATGGTCCCGGCCGTCGTACTCCAGGACGGCGCTGACCACGCCGAGCAGGCAGTCGACCCGGAGGTCAACCGCGAGCTGGACCTGCCAGCGCACCAGTGGGGCCAGTCCGAGCCGTGCCAGGCTCGCGGCCAGGTCACGCTCGCCGTGGCTCTCCTGCTCCAGGTGGCCGGCTGCGATCAGCTCGAGCACGGCACGAGCGCCCCCGTGCCCGGGACCGAGCCGCTCTGCGCAGTCGCCGATCGACCCGGTGGTCGCCAAACCGTCCCAGCGCAGGTGATCGATGATGGTCAGCCGCCGCCGAGCCGTCCAGACCGTCGCGACCTCGACGAAGGCGCGCGCTGGCGTCGTGGCGGGAACCGGTCCGAGAAGCTGGTGATCGTCATCAGGCCCGAGGTCGCGGCGCCACCGCACGGGATTGCTCGGGAGCCGCCGGGGTGCGGGCAGCAGCGTGAGAGCGGGAGCGCCACGCGCGACGGCAGGGTTCCGGAGCTGCTGCAGGACGGGTGCACCGGTGGCCCGAGCCCCACGCCCCGCCCGCAGGACGGCCGCCATGGCGTCCTGATGGGGTGGCCGGCCACAGCCGGGCATCCGGTAGACCCCGCGGTGGAGGACCTCGAGGCGCTGATGACGGACGGCGCCGTCGATGACCGGTGCGGTCCACCCCAGAGCCAGGAGCTGCCGACGCGAGATGACGCCAAGCTGCCGGACCAGCAGGGTGGTGGTCGGCGGGTCGTGGGTGAGTTTCATCGAGGAAGCATGCCGGCGTCGGCCGCTGCCCGGAGATCGGACGTCGCCTGGGCTGTGGATAGTGACGCAGGATGGGTGGGCACGGCCCTGAGCCGCGGCGTTCGATACCGGTGGTCTGTGCCGCCTGGTCGGCACGGAACACGCGTGCGTGCGAGTTTCGTGCGCAGTTCGGCCGCACGTCCCAGGTGTGGCTGCACACAACGCGCGTGCGTGCGTCTTCCGTGCGCGGTGGGTGCGGATCGGGGTGATCGACGAGCGCGGGTATGGTGGGACAGATCGCGCCACTACCCTCCGGCAGCGCAGCTTGGCAGACCCGTCGACCACGTCGTACAGCTGGAGGATCCGGTGCTCGAGACCACGATCGGCGGCGCGCGACGCGCCAGCATCGGCTACTCGCTGGAGGACATCGCGCTCGTGCCGTCGCGTCGGACGCGCGACGCGTCGCTCGTCGACGTGTCGTGGAGGTTCGACGCCTACGACTTCGACATCCCCGTGCTGGGCGCGCCGTTGGATGCGGTCACCTCGCCGTCGACCGCCGGGCTGCTGACCCGGCTCGGCGGGCTCGGGGTGCTCAACCTCGAGGGGCTATGGACCCGCTACCAGGACCCGGAGGATGTGCTCGCGGAGATCTCGCAGTTGACGCCCGGCCCCGGCACCACCGAGCGCCTCCAGGCGATCTACGCCGAACCGGTCAAGGAGGACCTCATCGGCCAGCGGGTCGCCGGGCTCAAGGCCGACCACGGGTTCGCGGCGGGCAGCCTGACCCCGCAGAAGGTCGAGCGGTGGCACCACGCGGCCCTGGAGGCCGGGCTGGACCTGCTGGTCGTCCACGGCGTGGCGGTCACGGCGCAGCACGTCGGTACCGATGATGCCGACCCGCTGGACCTCAAATCCTTCACCAAGCGCTACGACATCCCGGTCGTGCTCGGCGGGGTGTCGTCGGCGAAGACCGCGATCCACCTGATGCGCACCGGCGCGGTCGGGGTGTTGGTCGGCGGTGACGCGTCCAGCGTGTCCACCACCCACCAGGCCCTCGGCATCGAGGTGCCTATGGCCACCGCCATCGCCGAGGTCGCGGCCGCACGATCCCGCTACCTCGAGGAATCGGGTCGCTACGTCCACGTGATCGCCGCTGGCGGCATCCGGACGGGTGGCGACATGGCCAAGGCCATCGCGTGCGGCGCGGACGCGGTCATGCTCGGCCGCGCTCTGGCGGCCACGACCGAGGCGCCGGGTCGGGGGGCGTACTGGGGGCTGTCCGCCGCGCACCACGAACTGCCTCGCGGCAGCTTCGGGCACGTCGAGGTTCTGGGTTCGACCGAGGTCGTCCTCAACGGTCCGGCGCACCGCGACGACGGACAGGTCAACCTCGTCGGTGGTCTGCGCCGGGCGATGGGGATCACGGGCTACGAGACCCGGTCGCGGTTCCACGAGGTCGAGCTGACCCTGCGGTCGCGCGCGCGGTGACGCTCCGCGCCGAACGCGGACGCTGCGGCGACGTGCGGTTGCCCCGGTGACGTACGGTGCGCGCGTTCGGCGGTCCGTCACCGGGAGGTACCGGATGAGCAACGTGGGACGGTCGTGGATGGCCGCAGGACTGATCCTGCTGCTCCTCGCCGCCGCGTGCAGCGGGGAGAACGGCGCCGCCATGGGGGAGAACGGCGCCGGTGACCAGCCCACCGACGACCCGCAGGACGACGCGACCGCGGACGACGACACCACCGACGACCCGCAGGACGACGACGCGCAGCCCGACGGTGATCCGATCGCGATCGGGTTCCTCGGGGAGCTGACCGGACCGTTCGCGATCTGGGGGATCCCCGCGCGCAACGGGATGCAGTTGGCGGTGGAGGAGATCAACGCCGCCGGCGGCGTCGATGGTCGCCCCCTGGAGCTGGTCGTCCGCGACACGCAGGGAACCCCCGAGGAGGGCGTCACCGCGCTCCGGGGGATGATCGAGCGCGACGGGGTCGTCGCGGTCGGCGGCATCATCTCCAGCGACGTCGGGCTGGCCACCTCGCGGATCGCGGAGACCGAAGAGGTCCCGCTGTTCCTCGTGAAGGCGGGCTCGGACGCGATCCTGACGCAGGACACCCGCTACACGTTCCGGACCTGCCTGCCCGCCGCCCCGATGACGATGGGCCCCTTCGCGCAGTTCATCGAGTCCGAAGGGGTGACCCGCGTCGGTGCCATCATCGCCGACTATGCCTGGGGCCGGGCGATCGAGGACGCGATCGTGGATCAGGTCGGCGCCCTCGATGGCATCGAACCCCAGATCGAGGTCGCGCCCGTCCCGGAGACCGACTTCACGACCTACCTCCGTCGGCTGGAGGACCTGGATCCGGAACTGCTCATCGCGACGGGGCATCCGCCGGGCGCCGCTGCGATCACCCGGCAGGCGGCGGACCTGGGCTTCGACGCGTTCGTGACGGGCTCGGACTCGTCGGCGGTCGCGGTGTTCGAGGGGGTCGGGGACGCCTCGTACGACCGGTACGTCGACCTGTCCTGCGCCGACTACGCAGCGGACGACTACCAGGAGCTCGCGACCCGCTACCACGACCGTTTCGACGGCTTCATGGAGGACGATGCGGTCAGCGGGTACGGCCAGGTCCTGATGGTTCAGGAAGCGATCGAGGTGACCGGCGGCACCGACCCCGCGGCCATCGCCGACCACCTGCGCGAGACCACCTTCGAGCTGCCCGGGTACGCGTGGGACCTCGCCTGGACCGAGTGGGGGGAGCTCGATGAGGCGTCACCCCTGCTCGTCGTGATGCGCGAACAGGCCCCGCCGGAGGGCGTCAACCCCGGGGCCCCCTGGTACCTGGAGGTGATCCTGCGTCCGGACCCGCTGGAGCCGTTCGTCCCGTGACCGCGCTGCTGGAGGTCCGTGGCGTCACCAGACACTTCGGCGGACTGCCCGCTGTCGACGGCATCGACCTCGAGGTAGCTGCGGACGAGATCCTGGCGATCATCGGCCCGAACGGCGCGGGCAAGAGCACGTTGCTGCAGCTGATCAACGGTCTGCTCGCGCCGACGTCGGCGCAGCGCATCACGCTGGACGGCACGGAGCTGCTCGGAGCCAAGCCCCACCGCATCCGCCGCGCCGGGATCGCGACGGTCCTGCAGACCCCACGCATGTTCCCGAGCATGAGCGTGCGGGAGAACGCGGCGCTCGGGGCCAGGTTCACGGGGCCACCGACCGGCGTGCAGGAGGAGCTCTCACCGGACGAGGCGGCGATGCGTGTGCTCGAACGGCTCGGGCTGGACGACCGCGCGGACGCCGCCGTAGACGAACTCACGTTGCACGACAAGCGGCTGCTCGACCTCGCCCGGGCCCTGGCGGGCGGGCCGCGCCTGGTGCTGCTCGATGAGGTGATGGCCGGGCTCAACCCGACGGAGATCGACCGGTTCGTCGCGGTCGTCCGGGGGATCCGCGACGACCTCGGCGTCGCCATCATCTGGGTCGAGCACGTCATGCGTGCGGTGACGGACCTGGCCGACCGCGTCATCGTCCTGGAGGCGGGTCGGATCCTGGCCGAGGGCGACGCGGTCGAGGTGCTGCGCGACCGGCGGGTCATCGAGGCCTACCTCGGCCAGCAGGGTGACGGTCATGCTGCGGGTTGAGGACCTGTACGTCGCGTACGGCGACATCGAGGTGGTGCACGGCATCGACGTCGAGGTTGCGCCGGGGGAGGTCGTCGGCATCATCGGCTCCAACGGCGCCGGCAAGTCCAGCCTGCTGCGGGCGGTGTGCGGCCTGCACCCGGCCAGGAGCGGTGAGATCCGGCTCGCCGGTCGCTCGATCATCGGCGACCCCACGTTCCGTATCGCCCGGGCGGGGCTGACCTACGTGCCGGCGGAGCGGCGGCTGTTCCCCGACATGACCGTCCTCGACAACCTGCTGATGGGCGCCTATCCGCAGCGGCCCGCACCCGGACGGGTGGACGAGGTGGTCGCACTGTTCCCCCGGTTGCAGGAGCGGCGTCGACAGGCCGCCGGGACCCTCAGCGGCGGTGAGCAGCAGATGCTGGCGATCGGCCGGGCGCTGCTGGCCGGCCCGGAGGTCCTGGTGCTGGATGAGCCGTCCACGGGACTGGCCCCCGCCCTGGCCGACGAGGTCTACGCCGCGTTGCGGATCCTGCGTGACGATCGGGATCTGACCCTCATCCTCGCGGAACAGCAGGTGGGGCGGGCCCTGGCGCTGGTGGACCGGGCCTACGTGATCGAGCAGGGGCGGGTGCGCCTGCAGGGCACCGCCGCCGAGCTGCGCGACGACCCGGACGTGCAGCGTGCCTACCTGGGGATCGCCTAGGTGGCCGCGCTCGTGGGTGGTCCCTGATGGCGATCGTGCTCGATGGCATCGTCTTCGGCCTGCAGCTGTCGCTGCTGGCCGTCGGCCTCACCCTGATCTACGGGCTCGGTGGGGTGCTGAACCTGGCGCACGGGCAACTGGTCGTGGTCGCCGGGATCGCTGGCGCCGTAACCATCTCCGCCGGCGCCGCGATCCCCGTCGCGGTCGTGCTGGCCGTGGCCGCCGCTGCCGCGCTCGCCTGGCTGCTGGACGCGACCCTGCTGCGTCCGGTCTACCGCCTGACGGGGGAGCGGCGGGTGCTGTTGAGCCTGCTGGTCACGCTCGGCGTCGCGTTCCTGCTCGATGGCATCCTGATCACCACCCACCCGTTCACGGCCCTCAACCTGTCCGTCCCGGGGCCCGCCATCGACATCCTCGGCGTCCGCATGCGCAGCGGCAGCGTCGTCGCCTCGATCATCGCGGTGACCGCGCTCGCAGCCGTGCTCGCCTTCCTGCGGCTCAGCCGGTTCGGTCGGGCGGTCCGCTCGGTGATCCAGGACGAGGAGGGCGCCGCACTGTGCGGAGTCAACCTGCCGCTGACGCGCACGGTCGTGTTCGTCCTCAGCGGGGTGATGGCGGGACTGTTCGCGATCACCCAGGGCCTGATCTCGTCGGTGGGCGCCACCTCCGGGCTGGACTTCACCATCCTCGCGCTGATCGTGACCGTGGTCGGCGGCCTCGGGCGCGTCTCCGGTGCGCTGGTCGCCGGGCTGGTGCTCGGCATCGTGCACGCCGTGTCGTCGTTCTACATCGGCGCGTTCGTGACGTTCGTGATCCTGCTGGGGGTCGCGATGCTCACGATCCTGATCCGCCCGACCGGCATCTTCGGCGGGGGTGCGCGATGACGGCGCCGGTGCCATCCGCGGACGGCGCGACGCCATCCGCCGCGACCTGCCGCCACACCACGCTGCGCGCCTACCTCCCCGTGGCGATCGCCGCGGCGGTCCTGGCGGCGGTCCCGCTCGCGCTCGGAGGTTCCGGCTACCTCATGTCGCTGGCGACCACGGCGTTGGTGTTCGCCGCCTACGCGATCGGCATGAACGTCATCTTCGGCAGCAGCGGACAGCTGTTCCTGTGCCTGGGCGCCCTGGCCGGCGTCGCCGGCTTCACCTCGGTGCTGCTGGCCGATGACCAGGGCTGGCCACTGGCGCTGTCCGTGACCACCGGCGTCGTGCTGGCGACTGCGATCGGGGCGCTGTTCAGCTGGGTCGCGGTCCGCCGCAACCTCGGCGTCATCTTCGTCGGGATCGTGACCCTGGCCTTCTCGCTGGTGTTCACCAACCTCGTGCAGGGCCTGCGCACGCTGACGGGTGGCGAGACCGGCCGGGTCGTCGACGCCGGCGGCGCGGCCCTCCGCGGCCCGATCTCCTCCTACTACCTGTTCCTGGGCGTCGTGGTCGGGTTCCTGGCGCTCTACCGGTGGCTCGAGGGCTCGCGCACCGGCTGGGCCTGGCGCGCCCTGAAGGACGACCCGGTCGCCGCCGAGCTGGCCGGGGTCGACGTCGCCCGGGCCCGGATCCTCGCCGGAACGATCGGTGCGGCGATGGTCGGGCTGATCGGCGCGCTGTTCGCCCACCACGAGGCCTTCATCAGCCCCACCTCCTACGCCTTCGCGCACGTCGACGTCCGCGTGCTGATCGTCATCGCGTTCGGCGGTATCGGATCGCTGCTGGGCCCGGTCGTCGGCGCGGTCATGCTCGGCGTCATCGACGAGGTCCTGCGCCCGCTCGGTCAGCTGCGCCTGGCGGTGTACGGAGCGCTCCTGCTCGCGTTGTTCCTGGGGTTCCGTCGTGGGGTGGTGCCCGCCGTCGCCGACGTCGTCACGACGTGGAGACGGGCGCGGACGCCGTCGGACGCTCCGGCGGCGGGACGCGGGACACGGGCGTCGAAGCACTAGCCTCCACCCCGCCAGGCCGACCGCCGCCAGCCACCTCGCGAGGACCCGTGTGAACCTGTTCGTGGTGGGCATCGTGGCCGACAAGGCCCGCGCCGAAGCGGTCGAACGCGCCATCCTCGAGGCACACCGGCGGACCACACCGTTCGCCACCGGGCAACACGACCGCACCGTCTGGCGTCGCGGCCACGCCATCGGCGCCTCGTTCTCGATCCACGCCGACCGCACGGCCATCACGGGCTACACGCGCGACACCGAGCACGCCTTCGACACGTTCTGCGGGCTGCCGCGCCTGGCCAGCCTGGCTGCCGGCCGGTCCTGGGCCGATGCGCTCGGGCAGGCGCGCGACGAGGGCCGCTTCGATCCCCGTGAACTTGGTGGCGTCTGGGCCCTGGCACGCGCGACGCCGACCGAGGTGGAGGTCACCGCCTCGTCCACCGGTAGCGAACCCATCCTGCTGGCACGGCGTCCCGGGCTCGTCCTGCTGTCCAACCGTGCCACGCTGCTGCGGCTGGCCGCCTGGCCCGAGTTCCCGATCGCCTACGACACCGACGCGCTCATGACGTTGTGCGCGCGGGGCTGGCTGGCCCACGATCGGGTGCCGTTCTCCGGGCTGGAACTGCTCCCACCGGGGGCCCGCGCCCGCGTCACCCCGGACGGCGTCAACATCGAGGTGGCACAACACCTGGCGCCCCCGGGACCGCCGCCCGACGACCCGCCCACGGACGCTGAACTCGCCGCCACCTACGATCACATCGCCACCGAGATGGTCGATGCGGCACGTGAGGTCGGCCACCTCGGCAGGCGCCCCCGCATCGAACTCACCGGGGACGCGGTCACGCGGCTCAGCGCCGCCGTGTACGCCGCCGCGGACGTCGAGGTGACCCTCACCACCCCCCACGCCGCCGAGGAACCGCACGGCATCGTCGCGGCCGAGGTCGCGGCTGCGATCGCCGCGCAGCACGTCTGCGAGCCCGTCGAGCTGGCCCACGATGACCTTCCCGGGCAGTTGACCACGCAGGTGTTCCACGGCGAGGGCACCTCGAACGTGTTCGACCCCTGTCCGCTACTTCGCCTCGACCCGGTCGTCGAGGTGGTCCGCCACGCCGGTGGTGCGCTGCTCGGTGGGTACGACAACCTCGCCACGGGACCGCGCCCCCCCGTGACCGACATCGAGGCGGGTCGCACCTTCCTCGACGCCCTCGCGTTGCACAACGCCACACTGCTGCTGCGCGACGAGGCACGCACCGCCCAGCAGCAGATCAACCGCCGCACGGCCGAGGAACTGCTCGACGAGGTTGGGCGGTTGAGCTTCCACGAACTCGCCTACCTGCGGCTGCGGGAGGGCCGTGGGACCGGCGCCAACCGGCAGGCCGCCGCGTACGGATCGCTGCAGGTGGCGCCGACCCTCGACGACCGTGTGCTGCGCCACCTCGGCGACATCCCGCTCGACCACAAGCGTTCGCAGCGGGCGGTGTTCGAACTCGTGCAGCGGCTCGCGCCGGCGTTGACGCGCGTCCGGTTCGTCGGCGGTCGGTGGCGCTTCGAGGCCGACGGGCCCGATCCGCTGCTCGATCCCGACACCTGGGCGCAACGCGAGCCCCTGGTTGACGTCGCTGCCACCGATCGGGTCAGCGCCGCGTGGCGGACCCGTCCCGACGGTTCCCTGCTCCCGCGGCTGGTTCGCTCGTTGGGCGAGCCCGACGCGCTCCTGGACGAGATCATCGACCGGCGCCGCCTCACCACCGCGCTCAGCGAGTACGACCGTCCCGTGCCGGAGCGGGATCTACGCAGCCTCTTCGGTGCCCTGACCGCCAAGCACCTGCTCAGCGGCGACTGGCGACCGACGGGCCGCAGCCGTCGCGCGTAGGCTCTCGCCGATCACGCCCGCGTCCGCCGCATGGCACGCCTCCCGCTCACCGCACGCTCCTCGGATCCGCGATGACCTCTCCCGAACCCACAGCCGCCCCGGGCGTGCCCACCGTCCTGGTCGTCGACTTCGGCGCCCAGTACGCCCAGCTGATCGCCCGGCGGATCCGTGAGGCCCGCGTCTACTCGGAGATCGTCCCGCACGACATCACGGCCGAGGAACTGGTGGCGCGCAACCCCGCCGCGCTCGTACTGTCCGGCGGTCCGGCGTCGGTCTACGCCGAGGACGCGCCCGCCCTCGATCCCGCCATCCTCGACGCGGGCATCCCGACGTTCGGGATCTGTTACGGCTTCCAGATCATGGCCACCACCCTGGGCGGCGTCGTGGAACGGACCGGCATCGCGGAGTACGGCGGCACCTCGCTGCAGCTGACGACCGGCGAGTCGACCCTGTTCCACGGCCTGCCACGGCAGCAGTCGGTGTGGATGTCCCACGGCGACACCGTCACCGCCGCGCCGCCCGACTTCGACGTGGTCGCCCGCACCGCCGACACACCGGTCGCGGCGTTCGAATCCGTGGCGCGGCGGTTCGCGGGGGTCCAGTTCCATCCCGAGGTCATGCACAGCCAGCACGGACAGACCGTCCTCGAGCACTTCCTCTACGAGATCGCCGGGTGCGCACCGACCTGGACGATGGCCAACGTCATCGAGGAGCAGGTCGGCGCGATCCGCGCACAGGTGGGCGACGCCCGGGCCGTCTGCGGGTTGTCCGGCGGGGTCGACTCCGCCGTGGCCGCCGCCCTGGTCCAGCGCGCCATCGGCGAGCAGTTGACATGCGTGTTCGTCGATCACGGGCTGCTGCGCCAGGGCGAGGCCGAGCAGGTCGAACGGGACTTCGTCGCGGCGACGGGCGTGTCGCTCAAGGTCGTCGACGCCCAGCAACGCTTCCTCGACGCCCTCGCCGGCGTCAGCGACCCCGAGGAGAAGCGCAAGATCATCGGTCGGGAGTTCATCCGGGTGTTCGAACAGGCCGCCCGCGAGGTCGTCGCGGACGCCGGCGCGGAGGGCGAGACCGTCGAGTTCCTGGTCCAGGGCACCCTCTACCCGGACGTCGTCGAGTCCGGCGGTGGCAGCGGGACCGCGAACATCAAGAGCCACCACAACGTCGGCGGCCTGCCCGATGACCTGCAGTTCGACCTGGTCGAACCCCTGGCCTCGCTGTTCAAGGACGAGGTCCGCGCCGTCGGCCTGGAACTCGGACTGCCCGAGGACATCGTCTGGCGCCAGCCCTTCCCGGGGCCGGGCCTGGGGATCCGCATCATCGGCGAGGTGACCGGTGAACGCCTGGAGATCCTCCGGGCCGCGGACGCGATCGCCCGCGCCGAACTCACCGCCGCGGGCCTAGACCGTGACATCTGGCAGTGCCCGGTCGTGCTGCTCGGCGACGTGCGGTCGGTCGGGGTGCAGGGTGATGGGCGGACCTACGGCCACCCGGTCGTGCTGCGCCCGGTCTCCAGCGAGGATGCGATGACCGCCGACTGGTCGCGGGTCCCCTACGACGTGCTGGCCAGGATCTCCACGCGCATCACCAACGAGGTTCCCGCGATCAACCGGGTGGCGCTGGACGTCACCTCGAAGCCGCCGGGCACCATCGAGTGGGAGTGATCCACGGGTCGCTGGTCCGGGGCACGGGCACGCCGCCCATCATCCTGCGACCGGATGCCCCGCCTGGTGCAGAGGCATACTGACCGGATGACGTCTACGCGGAGGCGGTGATGACGAAACGGCTCATCGACGTGGACGACGATGTCCTCGAAGCTGCCCGGCGTGTCCTGGGCACGGACACCATCGAGGGCACGGTCAACGCTGCCCTCCGCGCCAGCGTGCAGGCCGGCGAGCGCCGGCAACGCGTGGACGTGGCGGCGCTGGAGCGATTCGCTGCGGCCTCGCGTGATCTGCGCGATGATGACGTGATGAACGACGCGTGGCGCTGGTGAACCGGGGGCAGCATCGCGGCATGAGGGTCCCCGATCTCGTGCTGGCTGCCATCGCAGACATCGAAGGGCTCACGATCCTGCACGACGACGCTGACTTCGACCTGGTCGCTGCCGTCACCGGTCAGCCCACCGAGTGGGTCGTGCCGCGCGGCAGTATCGACTTAGCCCGCAGGGCAACCACCGCCCTCTGCCGACCTCGCGCGCCGAGCCTTCCGGCACCACCCCATCCCCAAGAAACGGGCCCGCCGTACACGGGCACGGCCGCACAGTATACTCTCACTGTGAGAACCGCGATCGAGGGGTGGGTCATGTCGCTGAAGTTGACCGACGCGGTCGCTCGGTACGCCGAAGCGACCGGCACGACCGTGGACGCAGCGGAGCGCGAACTCACCATGGTGGTGAGCGAGATCGCCGAGGCAGTCTCGGCCGGCGCGGTGCCCATCGGGGATGCGGAGGTGCTGGGTCGCATCGACACGCCTGCCGCGACCGCCGACCTCGCGGTCGCGGATATTCACCTGGCGGGTGGCGCGGCGTGGCACCGCATGCGGTCCACCGCGGTGAGCGTCGATGACGCCGCAGGTCTGCTCAAGGTGTCCGCTTCTGCCGTCAGGCGCGTGATCGGAGACCGCCCGGCTGCGGGTGTCGAGTTGCTCGGCCTGAAGGACAGCCACGGCAGGTGGCGGGTGTTCGCCTACCAGCTACCCAGTCCGGATGGCAGCGGTGGCGAGCCGGCGACACGTCTCGGCCGTCGCGCGCAACGGTCGTTGCCGGTCGGTATGCACCCGGTTGCGGTCGCTGCGTGGTGGGACGCTCCGAATGCTGCGCTCTACCTCGACGGCTCTGAGCTTTCGCCGCGGCAGTGGGTGGCGCTGGGGCTCGACCCTGACCAGGTCGAGGCCGCAGCCGAGCATCAAGACGCCACGTGACGGAGCGGCTTCCGCCCGCGCCGGCCTCAGACGAGTTGCCGACTCCGCTCGACGGGGAGCTCGTGGAGCTCGCAGCCGGAGCCCTGTGGGCGCGGCTGTACTTCCACACGGGCCGTCACCCGGCCCGGTGGGACCGGTTCCGTCATGTGGACGTCCCGGCCCCGTCTCGCTTCGACGCGTTCGGGGCGCCCACGGTTGATGGTGTTGCGTACGCCGCGGTCCCCACCCTCGCGGGGGGGCCGTTCGACGTGATCGGGCCGCTCGGAACAGGCGACAGTTCCGCGCTTGCAACCAGCGTCCTCGAAGCCGTACAAGACACCCGAGTGCTGGACCGTCTGGACCAGCGAAGCTTCGCGGTGGCCGAGTTGACCCGTCCTCTGCGTGTCCTCGACCTGGCCTCGGACTGGGCTGCCAGGGCAGGGGCCGGCAGCCACCTGTCGACCGCGCCACGCCGCGAAACCGCACGTTGGGCCGCAGCGATCGCGACACGGTGGCCAGAGCTTCACGGCGTCGCCTACATCGCCGCGACCCGACCAGCTGGCAGAGCGGTCGCGTTGTGGAGTCCGGCAGCCACAGAGCCCGTCACCACGTCCAAGCTGCTTCTGCTGCGCACCCTCGACGACCCGGCGCTCCGCGGCGCGTTGGCGTGGGCGGCACACACCACCGGGGTGCAGCTCCTGACCAGCTGACACGACGGTCGTCGCGGGAACGTCGACCGGTCGATGCTCCCACCGACCCCGACGGTGAGCAGGGGGTCACACCGCCTCGGTGCCCTGGACGTTCGTACGTCTGCGGGGTTGCGAGATCCGCGGTCCGGCCCACCCTGGTGGGTGAGACATCTCCAGGTCACCAGGTAAGGAACCTCCATACTCGCGTCGCGCAAGGCCCGTTGGGTCCTCGGGATCGCTACGGCCTGCCTCGTCGTCGCAGGCGCAGGCGCCGCCCTGGCGTCCTGGCAGCTTGGCGCCTTCGACCGGGTGGACTACGACCCCGGTTCGGCGCGGGAACGACTCGAGCAGTCTGTCGGCGGATCCTCCGAGGGTTCTGAGGACTCCGGGAGCGATGCGCCGGGTGTTCGCGACCGCTTCGGTGAGACGGAGTTCGACGCCGACGACATCGAGACGGACTACGCGATCGACATCGGTGACGAGTTCCGGACCACCCTGCTGCTCGGCAGCGACGCCAGGGAGGGCCGGGAGAGCCGCCGGGCCGATGCGATCATGCTCGTCGTCGTGCCCCCGGACGAACGCCAACCCGTCATCGCGTCGATCCCCCGGGACCTGTGGGTGCCCAACCCGTGCACCGGCGGGATGAGCCGCATCAATGCCGGGTTGAACGGCTGCGGTGACGACGTGTCGGGGTCGGAGCTGATGTCGATCATGGTCGAGGACCTCGCCGGGATCGAGATCGACCACTACGCCGAGGTGGAGTTCGACGGGTTCATCGACATCATCGATGCGTTCGGCGGCGTCGAGATCTGCACCGAGCATCCTGTCCGCGACGAGCGCGCGGAGCTGTCCCTGCCCGGGGGCTGTGTGACGGCCAGCGGCGAGGATGCCCTGGCATGGACCCGCTCCCGTGAGACACAGGAGTTGGTCGACGGCCGGTGGCGTCGGAAGCCAGGCGTGGGCGTGCTCACCCGCGACGAACGCCAGCAGGAGCTCGCGCTGGAGGTCGCCGACCGGATCGCCGGCTTCGAGTCGCTGGCGCGGCTCCACTCGGTGACGCGGGGCCTGCAGGGGTCGGTGACGCTCGACGAGCAGATGACCCTGCGCCGGGCGGTCCTCGTCGCGTGGGCCCACCGCGGGATCGACACGGATGAGGTCGAGCGCATCTCCCTGCCTGTCCGCAACCACGTCACCTCGGGTGGGGCGCACGTCCTGCAGGCCGAGGCGTCGCTCGACGAACTGCTCGCCGAGGCGCTCGAGAAGGCGCCGTCAGATCTGGCGACGTCCGGCTGACCCACCGACCGCAGAGTCCGACGTGGTGCGGTGTCCGGCGGGTAGCCTGACGGCAACGACGAACGCCGGAGGTTCGCTTGATGATCGTCACACTCGTGATCGTGTTGGTGGTGATCTTCGCCCTCGTGGGGTGGGTCATCGCGGGGTACAACCGGCTCGTCCGTGCGCGGGTGCGCATCGACGAGGCGTGGGCCCAGATCGACACCCAGTTGCAGCGCCGCCATGATCTGATCCCGAACCTGGTGAACACGGTCAAGGGCTACGCCAGCCATGAGCGCGAGACCCTCGAGGAGGTCACCGCGGCTCGCGCCAAGGCGATCTCCGTGCAGGCGCCCGGTGAGCTGGCGGAAGCCGAGAACGGCCTGACCCAGGCGCTCGGCAAGCTGCTCGCCATCACCGAGAACTACCCGGACCTGAAGGCCGACGCGAACTTCCGGCAGCTGCAGGAGGAACTCGCCCACACCGAGAACATGGTCGCCGGGTCCCGCGGGCACTACAACGCGTCGGTGCGCGCCTACGACACCGCCCGCAAGGTCTTCCCGACCTCCGTGCTGGCCAGCGCGTTCAACTTCGAGGACCGCGAGTACTTCGAGGTGGAGACCGTCGAGGTCCGCGCGGCTCCCGACGTCTCGTTCGACTGAGGGACACGTGCCCTCAGGCGGCCTCTACGACGAACTCCAGCGTGCCAACAAGCGCTCGACGCGCCTGCTGTTGGCCGGTGGTGTCGTCATCATCGCGGTCCTGATCTGGGTCATCGTCGGGATCCTCGCCCCGGAAGCGGCCTTCGACCCGGTCTTCGGAGTCGGTGTCACGGCGGTCGGCACCGCGATCGGGTTGCTGCTGACGTTCATCGCCTACCGCTCCGGTCCGTCGATCGCCCTGCGGGCCTCCAAGGCGCGCCCGGTCAGTCGGCAGGAGGCCCCGGAGCTGCACAACCTCCTCGACGAGGTCTGCGTGTCGGCCGGGATCAGTGGGACCAAGCCGAAGCTCTACATCGTCGACGACCCGGCGCCGAACGCGTTCGCGACCGGGTTGAACCTCGAGGACAGCCACATCGCGGTGACCACCGGGCTGGTCGAGCGGCTGCCCCGCTACGAGTTGCGGGCCGTGATCGCCCATGAGGTGGCCCACATCGTCAATGACGACATCCGCGCAGTCACCGTCGCGGTCGCCACGGCCGGCCTGGTCGCCCTCCTGGCGGACGTGATCGTGCGCATGATGTGGCTCGGTGGCGCGCGGGGCGGCCGCCGAAGTGGCGGGGGTGGTGGAGGAGCGCAGGTGATCTTCCTGGTCCTCGGCCTGGTCGCGCTGGTGCTCGCGCCGCTGGCGGCCCAGCTGATCCGGTTCGCGGTGTCCCGGCAGCGTGAGTTCCTCGCGGATGCGACCGCCGCCGAGGTGCTCCGCGACCCGCAGTCGATGGTGAACGCACTGCGTCGCATCGACGGTGACCAGACCTCGCTGCAGCGGTTCGAGGTCGCGACCGCCCACATGTGGTTCGAGGAACCCAACGACACCCAGAGTCCGGATGCCTCCAAGGGCGGGAACAAGGCCGCCAAGATGGCGCGACGCTTCGCCACCCACCCGAGCATGAAGGAGCGGATCGAGCGTCTGGCGACCCTCAACGCCGGCACCGTCAGTACCGACGCGCCGTTGCCCCCGCCGCCATCGTCCCGCACGGATGGCCCCGGCTCGGGGTCAGGGTCGGGGACCGGCACGCCACCACCGCCGGCACCCGGGTCGCGCCAGCCGGGCCCGCCACCTCCGGGCCGCTCGTCAGGTCCGCCGGGACAGGGTCATCCGCCCTCCGGCCCCGGTGGGCTCCCGCCGTTCCCCGGACGCTGACCGACCGGCCCCAGCGCGGCGACGGACCGGGTCAGTCCGGCGAAGGTCCGCGGGTCCCAGCCGGTGAGTTCGTGCCAGCGGTCCAGCCGGTAGCTGACCGTGTTCGCGTGGAGGCCCAGGCTGCGGGCGGCGGCACTGACGCTGAAGCCGGCCGCGGCGAAGGCCTGCACGGCGGCGACCAGGTGCGGGTGCTCGTCGGCCACGGCCCGGCCGGCTGCCAGCAACCGGGAGAGTCGCTCGTCGGCGCCGGCCAGCGTGGCCCACAGCCACGCGTCCTCGAAGCGCACGACCTGGCCGGTTCCGGTGACGGCCGACGTCTGCTCCGCGTCCTCCAGGCTCGCGCGGGCGCCCGGGAGCCCCGGCCGCTCGGTGCCGATCGCGATCGAGCCGCCCGGCACCGCGCGACGGATCGTGGTCGCCACCTCCTCGATGTCGCTGTCCTGCACGACCACGATGACCACGGCACCGCGTGAGGCGACGGCGTGCCGGCCCGGGTTGGTCTCGAGCGCGTGCTGCAACTCCACGGCATCGAGGTCGTCGGTGATGCCACGGATGATCAGGATCTGGAAGCCGCCGGCCGCATCGAACTCGAGCGCCCGGACCAGGCGGCGTGCCTCCGGCCCGCCGAGGTCACCCGCCGCCAGCAGTTCGACGAACCGCTGGCGGGCGCCGACGGCACGGGCCTCCAGGGTGCGGGTGGTCGCCGCGTGGGCGGCGGCGATCGCATCGGTGACCTCGTGCACCCACTGCCAGACGACCGTGGCGGCCGACAACAGCTTGGTGGTCGCGTCCTCGTCGCCGGGAGGCAGCGCGGCGACCAGCGCCTGCCACAGCTCCCGGTAGCCGACGTGGTAGGCCTTGATGACCGCGTCCACCGCGACACCCTGCAGCGCCCGCCGCGTGCCGAGTTCCCGCCGGACATCTCGCTCCTGTGCGGTGGGCGGTCGTCGCTCCGCCAGTCCCGCGATCAACGCCTCGAGGTTGCGCAGGACCGACCCGCGCAGGTCTTCCCGGGGCACCAGGTCATCGCGGTAGGGGACGATCTCCTCGAAGACCGCGTCGGTTATCCGCTCGACGAGTGGGTCGATGTCGTCGAGGACCCTGCGGGCGATGTCGGCGACGGGTTCCCAGCCGGGTGGCACGCGCCAGTGCGCGGTGTCCGGCGCGGTCGAAGCGCGCAGGTCTCCGGGCAGGCCGGTCGCCCGGCCGTGCCCGTCACCCGTCGCGATTCCTGTGATGTTCACGAAGGCCACCGTCCCCCGGTCGGGGATGCTACGAGGTGGGTCGTTGCTCGGCAACGGTCGATCCAGGGCCCGTCGTTGACACGGTGGGTCGCGGCGGGTACGAAACGCACCGCAGGGAATCGTCTCGTTAGAATCACGAGTCGATTCCGCTCGTCCGAGGCGGTGGGAGTGCCGCGACGGACGGTCGGGCCCAACCGGCCCCGAACGGGCCCAACCGGGCCGGGAGAGCATCGAGCCGTCGGCGACGGCCCGTGGTGAGGGAGGGTCCGTGCTCACGATCGAGAACCTCGAGGTCGTCTACGAGGACGTCATCCTCGTGCTCAAGGGCGTGAGCCTGACCGTGCCGACCGGCTCCATCGTGGCACTGCTGGGCGCCAACGGTGCCGGCAAGACCACGGTCCTGCGGGCGATCACCGGTCTGCTCGACATCCACCGCGGGGAGATCCGCAAGGGCACGATCACCCTCAACGGCGATCCGATCCACCACCTCGATGCCCCCAAGACCGTGGCCGCCGGGGTGGGCCAGGTCATGGAGGGGCGGCGGATCCTGACGGAGTTCACCGTCGATGAGAACCTGCGCATCGGCGCCCACACCGCCGACCGCGGCACCATCGAGGCCAACCTCGACCGCGTCTACACGACCTTCCCGGTGCTCGCGGACCGACGCAAGGGGGTGGCCGGCTACCTCTCCGGGGGTGAGCAGCAGATGCTGGCGATCGGTCGCGCACTGATGGCCGAACCGACGTTCCTGCTGCTCGACGAACCGTCACTGGGTCTCGCCCCCCTGATCGTGCAGCAGATCCGCGACCTGATCGTCGAGATCAACGAGCAGGGCACCTCGGTGCTCCTGGTCGAGCAGAACGCGAACATGGCGCTGTCGATCTCGTCACACGGCTACATCATGGAGACGGGCAAGATCGTGATGGACAAACCCGCCGAGGTGCTGCGCGACGACGACGACGTCCGTGAGTTCTACCTCGGCCTGCGTGAGGAAGGTGCGACGTCGTTCCGCGACGTCAAGCACTACAAGCGACGGAAGCGGTGGCTGTCATGAGCGCGTCGACACGGCAACTGTCCGAGGCGCTGACCGATACCGCGGTCGACGCACCCGACGGCTCGTCGATCCTGACGGTGACCGACCTCGCCCTGCGCTTCGGTGGGACCAAGGCGATCGACGGCGTCAGCTTCGACGTCAAGAAGGGCGAGCTGTTCTCCGTCATCGGCCCGAACGGTGCCGGCAAGACCTCGATCTTCAACTGTCTGTCCGGTGTGTATCGCCCGCAGGAGGGGTCGATCGACTTCCTCGGGCGGTCGCTGCTCGGGATGCGCCCGGACGCGATCGCCAAGTTCGGGGTCGCGCGGATGTTCCAGAACATCGAGCTGTTCGACAACCTGACGGTGCTCGACAACCTCATGCTCGGCCGCCACCAGCACCTCCAGTACGGCACGCTCGCCGGGATGCTCTACGTCGGGAAGGCCAAGAACGTCGAGCTGGCCAACCGTCGCATCGTCGAGGACATCATCGACTTCCTCGAGATCGAGGCGTTCCGCAAGTTCCCCGTCGGGATGCTGCCCTACGGGGTGAAGAAGCGGGTCGAGCTCGGACGCGCCCTGGCGATGGAGCCCAAGGTGCTGCTGCTCGATGAGCCGGTGGCCGGGATGAACGTCGAAGAGACCGAGGACATGGCCCGGTTCATCCTCGACATCCGTGCGGAGCTCGATCTGGCCATGGTGCTGGTCGAGCACGACATGGGCCTGGTGATGGACCTGGCCGACCGGGTGATGGTGCTCGACTTCGGGCAGCGGATCTCGCTCGGGTCACCCGATGAGGTGCAGAGCGACCCGGCGGTCATCGCGGCCTACCTCGGGGAGGCCGACGAGGGCCCGACCCTCGCGGACGAGATCGCCGAATCAAAGGCCACCGAGGACGCCGAGGAGGCACGTTCATGACTGCGACACTCGAACCGGCCGCACCGCACGCCGACGCGGGGCTCGCGACGATCCCGGCACGTATCCGTGACCACGCCACCAGGGACCCGGCGCGGGTCTGCATGCGCGAGAAGCGCTACGGCATCTGGCAGGACATCACCTGGGCCGCGTACTGGGACAACGTGCAACTGGTCGGCCACGCGCTGGTGTCGCTGGGCGTCGAACCCGGCGACCGGGTCGCTGTGCACTCGGAGAACCGTCCCGAGTGGCTCTACGCCGATGTCGGCATCGTCGCGGTCCGGGCGATCACGATGGGGCTGTACCCGACCAACCCGGCCACCGAGGTCGCCTACCTCCTGCAGGACTCGGGCTCGAAGATCCTGATCGCCGAGGACCAGGAGCAGGTCGACAAGGCCCTCGCGGTCGAGGCCGACTGCCCGGACCTCGAATGGATCGTCTACCTCGAACCCCGAGGGGTGCGCGAGTACGACCACCCGAAGCTCATGGACTGGCAGGACTTCATCGAGCGCGGCCGGCAGCACCGCGGATCCGATGCGAGCCTGATCGACCGCAGGGCCGCCGATGCCACGGACGCCGACATCGTCACGCTCATCTACACCTCCGGGACGACAGGGCCGCCGAAAGGCGCGATGCTGACGGGCGGCAACGTCGCCTTCGCGATGGAGACCCTGGTCGCGGACGGCGGCTTCTACAACCCGCCGCCGACCAACGACGACGTCGTCCTGTCGTACCTGCCGCTGTGCCACGTCGCGGAACGTGCCGCGACCACGTGGACCAACGCGCAGGCCGGGGTGACCGTGCACTTCGCGGAGTCGATCGAGACGGTCCAGGCGAACCTCAAGGAGGTCCAGCCGACGCTGTTCTTCGCGGTGCCGCGGATCTGGGAGAAGATCTACGCCGGCATCCACATCAAGATGAACAGTGCGTCGCTGCTCAAGAAGCTCACCTACGGCTTCGGGATGAAGCTCGCGACCAAGATCGGTGACGAGCTCGTCGAGCGGGAGGGCAACCACTCGGTCAAGACCCGGGTGCTGTACGCGATCGGTTACCCGCTGGTCTTCCGTGCCCTGCGTGACCGGGTCGGGCTGCGCAAGGTCCGTGCTGCCGGTTCGGGTGCGGCCCCGATCGCGCCGGAGGTCCTGCGCTTCTTCTTCGGCATCGGCGTCATCATCTACGAGATCTACGGGATGACCGAGAACTGCGCGGTCGCGACCGTCAACCGGCCGGGACGCGTCAAGCTCGGTTCCGTGGGCGAGCCCCAGCCCGGGATCGAGCTCAAGCTCGACGAGGAGACCGGTGAGATCCTCACGCGCCATCCGGCGGTGTTCGCCGGCTACTGGAACAAGCCCGACAAGACCGCGGAGACCATCGACGACGATGGCTGGCTGCACACCGGTGACGTCGGCGAGTGGGTGGACGGCACCCACATCAAGATCGTCGACCGCATCAAGGACATCATCATCACCGCCGGCGGGAAGAACATCTCGCCCTCGGAGATCGAGAACTCGCTGAAGACCTCGCCGTTCATCAAGGAAGCGGTGGTCATCGGTGACAAGCGGCCCTACCTCACCGCGCTGATCGGGATCGAGATGGACACGGTCGGCGACTGGGCGCAGCGGCGCAAGATCCCCTACACCACCTTCCGCGACCTCGCCGAGAAGGAAGAGGTCCTCA
This sequence comes from Nitriliruptoraceae bacterium, assembly GCA_007136095.1. Lineage (GTDB taxonomy): Bacteria > Actinomycetota > Nitriliruptoria > Nitriliruptorales > Nitriliruptoraceae > CSSed11-175R1. The sequence goes on along the minus strand of SLHP01000268.1, from coordinate 4,089 downwards.
AGCTGATGCAGAAGGCGATCGCCGACACCAACGACCGGTTCGCCCGGGTCGAGAACGTGCGCAAGTTCCGCATGATGCCCAAGGAACTCGACCACGAGGACGGCGAGCTCACCGCCACCCAGAAGGTCAAGCGCTCGTCGATGCACGACATGTTCGGCCACCTCGTCGATGACATGTACGGCAACGGCACGGCCTACCCCGGAGGCGATCTCGTCGAGGTCCACACCGGCGAGCGGGCCGCGTCCGACGACGAGGATGCGGAGGGGGCCGCGTGACCGGCCGCTGCGTCATGGGCGGTCCCATCCTGCCGAGCGCAGGTCCGGCGCCGGCCCCCGCTCCTGCGCCGGCCCCCGACCCCATCGTGCACGCGACGACGACCCTGGAGGTGTGCACGTGGAGGAACTGATCCCGGTCATCGTCCGAGGCCTGGGGGTCGGCAGCACCTACGCGCTGCTCGCCGTCGGCTTCGTCATCATCTACCGCGCCACCGACGTGGTGAACTTCGCCCAGCCGGCGCTGATGATCCTCGGCGCCTACTACGTGTCGTTCTACGTGTTCAACCTCGGCATGCCGTTCCCCGTCGCCGTGATCGCCTCCATGATCACGATGGCGGCGGTCGCCGCGCTGACCGAGCGGATCGCGCTCCGGCCGATGGTGGGTGAGCCCCCGTTCGCCGCGGCGATGGTCACGTTCGGGGTGTTCGTCGCGCTGTTCATCCTGGCGTTCCGCCTGATCGGGACCAACGTCATCGTGGTCGGCGACCCCTGGGGCCTCGAACGGATGGACTTCCTGGGGGCCCGGGTCAACCAGATCGACATCGCCAAGATCGTGATCTCGATGATCGCCATCGCGATCGTCGGCATCTTCCTGAAGCGCTCCCGGGTGGGGCTCGCGATGCGGGCGACCGCCCTGGATCAGGAGGTCGCGCTCGCGCAGGGCGTGAACGTCGGGCGGATGTTCGGGCTGTCGTGGGCGATCTCCGGGGCGCTGGCGGCGTTGGCCGGGATGCTGATCGGCACGGCGGCCGGCGGGGTCAGTCCGCTCGTCGCCTTCGTCGCGCTCAAGGCCCTGCCCGTGATCATCCTCGGCGGTCTGGATTCGATCCAGGGGTCGGTCTACGCCGGGATCATCATCGGCCTCGCCGAATCGTTCACCCGGACCTATGCCGGGACCTACGCGCCCTGGCTGGGGTCGAACTTCGACATCGTGGTGCCCTACGCGATCATGATCGTGGTGCTGATGGTCCGACCCTACGGACTGTTCGGTACCAAGGAGGTCGTCCGGGTATGAGCGCTCCTCCCGACACCATCGAGCCCAAAGCGGCCCGCGCGACCCTGCGCGGACGCCCGGAGCTCTACACGCGCTACGCCGCGGACCAGGCGCTGCTGAACACCAACGCCAAGAAGTTCTGGACACTCGCGCTGCTCCTGGCCGTGATCATCCTGCCCTTCACGCCGTTCGCGACCCGGGCGTGGCTGGGCAACCTGACCGTGGTCATGATCTACGCGATCGGTGGCATCGGCCTCAACCTCGTGACCGGCTTCGCCGGCCAGGTCTCGCTCGGCCATGCGTTCTTCATCGGGCTCGGTGCGTTCACCGCCGCCTTCGTCGGGGGGACGCCGGGCCGGACCGCCGGGGGCCTGGAACTGGAGATGTGGATCTGGCTGCCACTGGCCGGCCTGGTCCCCATGGCGGTCGGGTTGTTGGTCGCCCCGTTGGCGGCCAGGGTGCGGGGGCTCTACCTCGCGATCCTGACCCTCGGGTTGGTCTTCCTCGGGGAACACATCTTCCGGGAGTGGGAGTTCGTCACCGGTGGCTTCATCGGGCGACGGGCACCGGAGCCGGTGATCGCCGGCTTCAACTTCAACCAACGCCAGGAGATCTTCGGCGTCGACTTCGAGCGTGAGGCGATCTTCTACCTGTTCTGTTTCGTGCTGCTGGTGATCTTGGCGGTGCTGGCCCGCAACCTCGCCCGGTCCAAGTCGGGTCGTGCGTTCGCTGCGGTCCGTGACCGCGACGTGGCTGCCGAGGTCATGGGTGTGCCGCTGCTCAAGACCAAGGTCCTGGCGTTCGGTGTGTCGTCGTTCTACGCCGGGATCTGCGGTGGGCTGCTGGCCATCGCGTTCGGGCAGATCACCCCGGAGAACTTCGGGGGCCTGGCCGGGCTGCTGTTGTCCGTCGAGTTCCTGGCCGTGATCCTGATCGGCGGGGTCGCCACGATCTCCGGGTCGATCATCGGGGCGGCGTTCGTGGTCCTGCTGCCCCGGTTCGTGGAGATCGCCTCGGCCTACATCCCGTTCGTGGGGGGACAGGGCAGCGGCGCGTTCCTGACGATCTTCCAGGTCAACCAGATCCTGTTCGGGGCGCTGATCGTCGCGTTCCTGATCCTGGAGCCGCGTGGCCTGTTCGGCCTGTGGCTACGGATGCGCAACTACTGGAAGGCATGGCCGTTCTCGTACTGATGATGGGCGGGACGCTGCGGCGGTGTGCGACCGCACGCTGCGGTGTGCGGTGCGACCACATGGCCACCAAGACCTACGAGGTTGGTAGTAGACTGTGGCGTGACGGTTCGCTGCAGTCCGGGAGGACGTGATGGCCTCTCTGAGAGGTCATTGAGGCTTCGTGTGGGGAACCCCTCACACGTTCGGGACCCTTTTCGATTCGAACAAGGAGACAAGGGATGCGGGAGATCAGTCGGTGGCGACGTACAGCCGCCATACTCAGTGTGCTCGCCCTCGCTGCAGCAGCCTGCGGCAACGGCGATGACAACGGCGAGGATGCGCCGGAACCAGCGGACGACACGACCGAGGAAGAGCCGGCCGACGACGACGCCGCGGACGAGCCGGCCGACGACGCCGCACCCGCGGAGATCGCGACGGACTTCGGTGTGACCGAGGAGCCGTGCGACGACGCGGTGAACCCGGACAACGGCTGCATCTACCTCGGCATCCTGTCCGACCTGACCCAGGGACCGTTCGCGCCGCTCGGTGGGCCGATCACCGATGGGCAGTACGCCTTCTGGGACCGCGTGAACGACAACGGCGGGATCGGTGGCTACGACATCGACGCCCGTACCTATACGCGTGACACGCTCTACGACCCGCAGGAGCACAGCGCTCTGTACCGGCAGATCGAGCCCGACATCCTCGCGCTCGCCCAGACGCTCGGCACCCCGACCACCGAGGCGATCCTGCCCGACATGGACGCTGATGACATGATCGGTGGCCCCGCGTCCTGGTGGTCCGGCTGGCACTTCGAGGAGCAGGACAAGGGCCTTATCGTCGAGTCCGGCTACTCCTACTGCGTCGAGTCGATGATCGGTCTGGACTGGTACGTCGAGAACCGTGAGGAGATCGGCACGCTCGCGCACGTCGGCTACCCCGGTGACTACGGCGGGGACAGTGCCGCTGGTGCGGTCGCCTGGGCCGAGGCCAACGGCGTGGACATCGCGGACACGATCACGACCCTGCCCGCCGGTGCGGTCGAGAACCAGGACGAGGCCGTCGGCGCCATCCTCAACTCCGGAGCGGACGTCGTGGTGATCGCCACCGGTCCGGCCGAGATGGCCGAGATCGTCGGGAAGGTCGCCGCGTCGGAAGCCAACATCCAGTTCCTGGGCTCCGTCCCGACCTGGAACCCGGCGCTGCTGGACTCGCCGGCTGCGCCGGCCCTGCAGGCGTTCTTCACCCACGTCGCTCCGTGGGAGAACTTCGACGGGGACAGCGCGGCGCACGATGCCATGCGCGAGTCGCTCGACGGTGAGCTGCCGGACAACGACGGCTACACCTTCGGGTGGATTTGGTCCTACCCGCTGCTCGCCGCGCTGGAAGCAGCCGCGGAGAACGGTGACCTGACCCGCGCCGGCCTGCGGTCGGTGACCGACGGGCTGGAGGTCGACTTCGAAGGTTCGCTGCCGACCACCACGCTCGGTGGTGACCCGAACGAGAACGCCAACCGGACGGCCGTCATCTCGCAGCCCGACCCCGAGGCTCCGCTCGGGATCACCACGCTGGAGGCGAACGTGACCGGTCCGACGGCGGACGCCTACGACTACACGGAAGCCTGCATCACCTTCTAGAGGTCGAGGTA
>SLHP01000084.1 GCA_007136095.1 Nitriliruptoraceae bacterium | reverse complement strand
GCCGTCTGACTCCATCCCGAGCGTGGACCGCTGGGGTCCGTGCTGTGGGCTACGGTCGGGAGCCCACTACCTCGAGGTTGATGACGTGGCAGACCTGCCCCTGGCCGACCGGCACGACACCGTGCTCCCCGCCGTGTCCGATGAGCAACGCGCGCACCTGCAGGCCGCGCTGGCATCCGCGGATACACGCAAGGCCGCGGTGAGCGCCGTCGTGGCCGACGACCCCACCTTCATCGAGGGATGGGCGACCCTGGCGGCGCTCGCGGACGAGACGATCGAGGCCTACGCCTACGCGCGGGTCGGCTACCACCGCGGGCTCGACGCGCTCCGCGGTCGTGGGTGGGGCGGCACCGGGTTCGTGCGCTGGTCGCAGCCGTCCAACCGGCCGTTCCTGACCTGCCTGGTGCGGCTTCGCAACGCCGCCGACGAGATCGGGGAGGTACCCGAGGTGCAGCGCATCGACGAGTTCCTCGTGCAGCTCGACCCGGACTGGAACGACGCCAACGTCCCCGCCTGAGGTGTCCACGACGGGGCTACCCACAACCTCGAGGTGACCGACCTGCCGGGCGGTTGACGCGAGCACTACCGTCGCGGTCCAGGAGGTGGACGTGGCCGGTCGCATCGTCAAGGACGACATCGAGACCCTGCGGCGGCAGGCCGACATCGTCGTGGTGGTCGGTGACTACACGACCCTGAAGCGGGCCGGTCGGTCGTTCAAGGGCCTGTGCCCGTTCCACACGGAGAAGACGCCGTCGTTCACGGTGACGCCGGACGGCAACTTCTACCACTGCTTCGGGTGCGACGAATCCGGCGACATCTACGACTTCCTGATGCGCATCGAGGGGCTCGAGTTCCCCGAGGCCGTGGAGGCGCTCGCCCGGCGCACCGGGTTCTCCCTACGCTACGAGGAGCTGTCCGCGCGGGAACGACGGGCGATCGGGGAACGTTCGCGCTTCGTCGATGCGACGCAGGCGGCGCAGGACTTCTTCGTGAAGTCCCTCTACAGCGACCAGGGCAAGGTCGCGCGTGACTACCTCAAGGCGCGTGGGTTCGGGGTGGAGGACGCCAAGCGCTTCGAGCTCGGGTTCGCGCCCAACGAGTGGGAGGCGATGAGCCGCGCGCTGACCGCCGACGGGCTCAAGGCCGAGGATCTGATCGCCGTCGGGGTCACGGTGCGCAACGACCGTGGCGGTCTTCGCGATCGGTTCCGCGGCCGTCTGATGTTCCCGGTCCACGATCCCGGCGGGGACGTCATCGGCTTCGGCGGCCGCATCCTCGATGCCCTGGACTACGGCGACTTCGACCCGCCGAAGTACCTCAACTCGCCCGAGACGCCGCTGTACAAGAAGACGCGGGTGCTCTACGGCGTGCCCCAGGCCCGCGCCGACATCGTCCGCGCGGAACAGGTGCTGGTCTGCGAGGGCTACACCGACGTGATGGCGCTGCACCAGGCGGGCTTCGCCAACGCGGTCGCGACGTGCGGCACCGCCGTCGGGGTCGAGCACCTGCGGATGGTGTCACGCTACGCCTCCAAGGTCGTGCTCGCGTTCGACGGTGACGAGGCGGGGGTGAAGGCCGCCGAACGCGCCTGGGAGGGGGCGCGGGAACTGTCGGCAGCCGGTGGGGGCAGCCTCGACCTCAGGGTGCTGGTGCTGCCGGACAAGACCGACCCCGCGGACCTGGTGCGCGAGGTCGGTGCCGAAGGGCTGCGGCATGCGGTCGACCACGCGACCCCGGTCGTGCCGTTCGTGATCGGGCACCGCCTGGCCGACGCGGACATGAGCTCCGAAGGTGGTCGCACCGCTGCCCTCCGTGCGGCCCTGGAGGTCGTCGGGCGTGAACCCGATCCGGACCTCCGCCGCGAATGGGCACGCACCGAGGTCGCGGACCGTGTCGGTGTGGCCTACGACTTCGTCGCGGCCACCGCCCGGCGCATGAACATCGAGCTGGATCGTCACCAGGGGGTGGCGGTGACCACGATCCGCGACCCGGACCGGCGTGGAGGTGCGGGTGGTGGCATCGACCACAGCGTCGCGCAACGCGAACGCGACGCCCTGCGGGTCGCGATCCAACGTCCAGAACTGCTCCCCGAGGAGTGGTTCGAGCTGGAGGAATCGGACTTCCAGCATCCCGTCGCCCGGACGCTGTTCGTCGCGCTGCGTGACGCGGGCGGACCGGGGGTCGACCTCGATGCGGTGCTCGAGCAGGCCGCCGATGACGCCGCCCGGGGCATCCTCCGGCGTCTGGCGCTGGAGGATGATCCCGGGATGCCGGCCATCGACGTGACCACCGAGTCGACGCGTCGTGAGGCGGATGTGGCGCCGCTGGTCGCCGCGGAGCGGGTCCGCCGGTTGCTCGCGGAGCGCATCGCCCGGCAGGAGGAGCGGCTGCGTGCCCGACTCGGTGAACTGCACCACGTCAACGACGCCGATGAGCTCCTCCGGGTGCAGCGTGAGTTGCTGGCCCTCCAGCAGCGCCGACGCACCCTGCGCGCCCCGGCGGGCGACCCGGTCTGACCGCTCGGCGAGGAACCGGCCCGTCCCGGGCGTCGGTGACCTACGATGGTGGTCGTACGGAGCAGGGCGTGCGTCGGGTGCGCAGGCTGTCGTCCCCACGACCGGTCCACCGCCCGCCACGTGTTTCGGCGTTAGCATCGGGCGACGCGCACGATGCGG
>SLHP01000168.1 GCA_007136095.1 Nitriliruptoraceae bacterium | reverse complement strand
GCCTGCGCCCGGACGGTCCCACGGTGTGCGCCGGTGGTGTGCAGCGTCACCCGGTCTGGCGATCGCTCCGCGAGCCAGACGCGTGTTCCCGCGATGTGCCGGATCCGGTCGTTGGCCACGAGTTCGTCGAACCCTGCGGTCGCGTCGCGCCAGCCGTGGTGCAGTGCCCCGGGGTCCTCCACCTCGAAGTCGTGGGGAAGCTGGCGGTGGTACTGCCCGCCGGGACGGTCCGCGGCGTCGATGACGATCACGGTCGCACCCGCCCGCGCGGCGGCCACGGCGGCGGGGACGCCGGCGGGACCGGCGCCGATGACCACGACGTCGGCGTCGGTCGGCTGCGCCGTGGCGGCCTCAGTCGCCACGGGAGACCTCCACCTCGATGTCGGGGCGGACCGGGGTCACGCAGGCCCGCACCGGACCGCCACCGTCGATGGAGACCAGGCAGTCGAAGCAGGTGCCGATCGCGCAGAACAGCCCACGGGGTCGGTCGGCGATCCGGGTCCGACGCAGTTCGCGGTACCCGGCCGCGAGCAGGGCGGCGGCGATCGTCTCGCCGGGGTGGGCGGTGACCGTGTCGCCGTCGAACCGGAACGTGAACCGTGCGCCGCGGGTGATGCCCGTGGGATCCGAGGTGGCCGGGATCCGGAGGTCCTCCGCGGAGTGGCGGGGGTCCGGGTCCGGGCCGGCGGCAGCAGGGCGGGCACCGAGGTCACCCATGGGTGAGTTCCGGGGTCGGCAGGAGGGCGGGGCGGTCCGGACGGAACGCCGTGATGTCGATCTCCGGGGTGCGCTCGGTCACCAGGTCGCGCACGACGAGCCCCGTCCCGGGCGCGAGGCCGATACCGGCGCCCTCATGGCCGGTGGCCTGGATGAACCCGGGGACGGCCGGCTCCTCACCGATGGCCGGCAGGTGGTCGGGCAACCACGGTCGGAACCCGACGTAGGTCCGCATGACCTTCACGTCCGCCAGGACCGGGAACAACTGGACGGCCCGCGCCCCGATGCGGCGCACGAGGTCGCCGTCGACCTGACGGTCCCACCCCACGAACTCCCGGCTGGACCCGAGCAGGATCGTCCCGGATGCCGTGCCTTCGATCACGGCGGAGACCTGCGCAGCGCCGGGGTCGGCGGTCAGCGTTCCGACGTAGCTGGCGTCGTAGACCTTGTGGTGGATCAGGCGCCCGCGCGGTTCGGTGACCAGGATGTGGCCGCGTCGAGGTTCGATCGGTAGATGCAGGCCGGCGAGGGCCGCGACCTCGCTGCTCCATGGCCCCGCCGCGTTCACGATCCAGGGGGTGGCGATCGTCCCGCGCGTGGTGGTCACGGCGCGGACACGCTGGAGCGCATCCAGCTCGATGCCGGTGACCACCGTCTGGCCGAGCACGGCCGCGCCCCGGCTGCGGGCCCGCCCGAGCAGCGCGGCGGAGGCCAGGATCGGCTGGACCTGACAATCCTCCGGGTAGTGCATCCCGAGCGTGAGGTCGGGTGTGATGTGCGGCTCGAGCTCCTGCAGGTCGGCGCCGGTGGCCTCGACCGCCTGGATACCGACGCTGCGTTGCCGCGCCGCGAGTTCGGCCAGCCCGACCGCGGACGCCTCGTCGGGCGCGACCACGACCCCGCCCTTCTCGTCGAACTCGATGTCGGTGTCGAGGTCGTCGGCCAGCTCGACCCACCGCCGGCGGCTGAGGCGGCCCAGGTCCAGCTCCGGTCCCGGTGGCTTGTCGGAGACGAGGATGTTTCCCTCGCCCGACGCGGTCGTGCCGGCCGTGAGGTTGCCGCGGTCGACGACGACGACCGACAGTCCCACCGCGGACAGCTCGTCCGCGCAGCACGCCCCGACGAGCCCACTGCCGATGACCACGACATCGGCGCTGCGGGGCGCGGTGTCGCGCACCGTCACGATGGGTCGCTCGCCGAGGGCGACGTGGGGGCGTCGGGTCGGCCCTGGTTGAGCAGGAAGCCGGCGGGGAACGGATCGGTCGGGTCCAGCAGGTAGGTCCCGATCCCCGTCACCCAGGCGCGACCCCGGATCGTCGGGGTGACGGCGGGCAGGTCACCGACCGTGGTCTCGCTGGTCAACCGGCCCAGGAAACGGCTGCCGATGAACGGCGATTCGTGGACGAAGTCCTCGTCGAGGCCGAGCTCGCCGCGGGCGTGCAGCTGTGCCATCCGTGCCGAGGTGCCCGTGCCGCAGGGGGAGCGGTCGACCCAACCCGGCTCGATGATCGTGGCACCCCGGGACGACGCGCCGTCGCCGTCAGGCGCAGTGAGGATGCCGCCGGGTGCCGTGAAGATGGTGTGGTGGACGTGGCAGATCCGGGGATCGTCCGGATGCTGGAGGCCGAGTTGCCGGTCGGCGGCGCGGGCGATCAGCAGACCCTTGCGGATCGCCTCCTGGTCGGTGCCGGGACCGAGCTCCAGTCCGACGTCGCCGGCGGGCACGATGGCGTAGAAGTTGCCGCCGTACGACACGTCGACGGTGACCTCGCCGACGTCCCCGCCAGCATCGATCGTCGCGTCCCGGGCCGCCAGGAACGACGGCACGTTGGCGATGGTCACCCCGACCGCGGCGCCGTCCTCCACCTCGACGGAGGCGATGACCAGCCCCGCGGGGGTGTCCAGCCGGATCGTGGTGATCGGCTCGGTCACCTCGACCAGCCCGGTCTCCACGGCCACCGTCGCCACCCCGAT
>SLHP01000012.1 GCA_007136095.1 Nitriliruptoraceae bacterium | reverse complement strand
TCCCCGTTCTGGGCGACTGTGCAGAAGCCCTGATGCCGTCGAACCGCGCATAGTGTTCGTTGGGCTCTCGGTAGAACGTGCCGCTTGCCGCTCGCCCAGAAGTCCTCGGTGCGAGCGCTCCGACAGCAGCGTCCAAGCGCTCGAAGTCCCTCTCCGACTAGAGATGGCCCCTCGCTTGAGGTTGGGTGAGGCCGTCCACAACCAGCGGCTGGATTCGCGATCCCTAAGGTCTGGCCTTATTCTGCCGATGCTGTTACTGTTACTACAGATGACAGTTAGTGCAGCTGGGGGTAGCGCTGGACGTCGTCCTCTTCGCTATCCCCTACACGCATCCTGAAGACCAACTCTGCTTCGAAGGTGGTCAACGTGACTCACGCACTACTTGAAGGCGATCAGGTCTCGCCCGATGAGTTCTCCATCCTCGACGAGACAATCGCGAAGCTGCCCGCTGACTCTGTGCTGGGCCGGGCGCTTGCCGCTGCTCGTGACTCTCTTTGTGAGGGCCAGCAAGCCGTCATCGGCGGATCCCTCAGGGAAGTGAGCCCCGCTGATGCTGCGAAAATCCTAGGGATAAGCCGGCCTACTGTGTACAAGCTGATCGAGTCCGGAGAGCTCCCAAGCCACATGGTGGGAAGCCACCATCGAATCGTCATGCGCGATGTTGTCTCTTTCGAGGCTCGCCGCGACGTCGCTAGGCGGGATCTCGCAGAAACCTTCGCTCACGCTGAGGCCGCCGAGACCGGTGTTGCCCGCCGCCTGGCTGATGTCGATCAAGCAACGGCCGAAAGGCTGGGTCTGTAACTGGTGGCCGTCTATGGTCAGCCACCATGGGTACCAAGGGAAGACCAACGCTGCGCTGCTTGCGCGAAGACCTTGCCGATTCGGTGGAGGACACCTACCAGCGAGGGCAAATCCGAGCGGGCAAGGTTCCGTGCGAGACACTTTCGGAAACGGAACATCCCCTCGTCGCCTGGACGGCCCACCAGTTCTCCGATGCCGGCGAGGAGGAAGGCATTCACCGGGAGAGCATCTCGGCCGTCAAGGAACCCAAGTTGTAACTGTTCAGGTGTGAGGTGAGGTGAGGTGAGGGGCGGGGCTGCGGGGGTTCCACCGATCGGACCGGTGCTGTGGCTAATGTTGTTTCTGTTGCTGGTGATGCGGCAGGAGCTGGTGGGTGGATCGCACGAGTTGGCTGGAGGCGGAGAACGCCGCGCTGCGTGCTCGTGTCGCTGAGCAGGATGCCGAGATCGCGGCGCTGCGGGCGCAGGTGGCCGATCTGGCCGCGCGGCTGGATCAGAACCCGCGGAACTCCTCCAAGCCGCCGTCGTCGGAGGGCTACACCAAGCCTGCGCCCAAGTCGCGGCGCACACCCTCGGGCCAGAAGCCCGGCAAGCAGCCCGGGGCACCGGGCAAGCACCTGGCCAAGGTGGCCGACCCGGACACGGTGGTGGTCCACGCCCCAGAGGCGTGCGAGGCGTGTGACGCCGGCCTCCAGGACGCTGAGGTTTCTGGGGTCCAGGCCCGTCAGGTGTTCGACATCCCCCCGGTGCGGCTGCATGTCACCGAACATCGTGTCGAGCAGCGACGTTGTAGTTGTGGGACGGTGACCGCAGCAGCGTTCCCGGCCGCCGCGCGCGGCCCGACCAGCTACGGACCGCAGGTCCGTGCACTGGCGGTGTATCTGCTGGCCTACCAGCATCTGCCCTACGACCGTGCCGCGAAGCTGCTCTCCGATGTGCTGGCCGCGCCGGTGTCGGTAGGAACGCTGGCATCGATCATGCGTGAGGCCACCGGGCGTGTCACGCCGTTCCTCGACGCGGTGCGTACCGCGCTGGCTGGTGCCGAGGTAGCGCACTTCGACGAGACCGGCGCACGGGTGGCCGGCCGGTTGCACTGGGTGCACTCGGCATCGACCGGCAGCTGGACCTTCTACACGGTGCATCCAAAGCGCGGCACCGAAGCGATGGACGCTGCCGGAGTGCTGGGCAACTTCGCCGGTGTCGCGGTGCACGACGGCTGGCGGCCCTACCGTCGCTACCAGGCTCTGGCCCATGGCTTGTGCAACGCCCACCACCTCCGCGAGCTCACCGCCGCGGCCGAACAACCCGGACAGGGCTGGGCCGCCGACATGGCCACGGTGCTGTGCCAGGCCCTGGAAACCGTCGACGCGGCCAAGGCCGCCGGGGCCGTACGGCTCGAGGCGGCCACGCTGGAAGGCATCGTCCGACGCTACGCCAACGTGGTGGCCGCCGGTCACGCCGCCAACCCACCGCCACCCCGCTCCGGCAAACGCGGACGCACCGCCAAGTCCAAGGCCGCCAACCTGCTCGGACGACTCGACGATCACCGCGACGACGTGCTGCGCTTCGCCGTCGACTTCGCCGTCCCGTTCGACAACAACCTCGCTGAGCGTGACATCCGCATGATCAAGCTGCAGCAGAAGATCTCCGGAAGCTGGCGCACCCTGGCCGGCGCCGAGACGTTCTGTGCGCTGCGCAGCTACATCTCCACCGTCCGCAAGAACCGGGTCCACGTGCTCACCGCACTCGCCCAGGCGTTCAACGGTGACCCGTGGCTGCCCACCGCCCCCCAGCCCACAGCCACACCCGCCTGACCTCTGGAGGGAACAGCTCCAGATCCATGTCTTGCGCGTCACGCTTCGCGACCGACAGCGCCAAGACCTGAACAGTTACC
>SLHP01000192.1 GCA_007136095.1 Nitriliruptoraceae bacterium | reverse complement strand
CGGAGAAGCCGAACCGGTCACGCAGCGGCGAGGCGATCAGGCCCGTCCGGGTGGTGGCGCCGACCATCGTGAAGCGCGGCAGGTCCAACCGGATCGACCGGGCACCGGGCCCCTTGCCGACCACGATGTCGAGCTTGAAGTCCTCCATCGCCGGGTAGAGGACCTCCTCGACCGTGCGGGGGAGCCGGTGGACCTCATCGACGAACAGCACGTCGCCGGGTTCGAGGCCCGTCAGGATCGCGGCCAGGTCCCCCGGGCGTTCGATCGCGGGGCCCGAGGTCGCCCGGAACGACGCGCCGACCTCGGCGGCCACGATGGCGGCCAGGGTGGTCTTGCCGAGCCCGGGAGCCCCGGACAGCAGGACGTGGTCGGCGGCCTGGCCACGCTGTCGCGCGCCGGTCAGGACCAGTTGGAGCTGGCGTCGTACCCGTTCCTGGCCGACGAACTCGGCGAGTCGGGTGGGACGCAGGCTCGCATCCAGGCGGTCCTCCCCCGGCAGCACCTCGGGTTCCAGCACCCCGTCGTCCGGCTGACCAGCGTCGCTCATCGCCGCGCCCCCTCCCCCTCGACGACCCCGGAGCCGAGCACGCGCAGGCACCGGCGCAGCAGATCCGCCGCGTCGGCAGCCGGATCGTTGCGGGCATCACCGAGTTCGGTCATCGCGGCCTGAACCTCGCTGGCGGAGTACCCGAGGCCGAGCAGCGCATCGCGCACCTCCGCAAGCACCGACGGATCCGCGCCACCGGCGGTACCCCCAGCCGTGCCCGACGCGTCCGCGAACGTCCCCAGGCCGTCGCCGCCGACCTTGTCCTTGAGGTCCAGGACCAGGCGCTCGGCGACCTTCTTGCCGACGCCGGGGATGGCGGTGAGCGTCGCCGTGTCACCGCCGGCGATCGCCAGGCGCAGCACGTCCGGACGGTGGGTGCCGAGCGCGGCGAGCGCCAGCTTCGGGCCGACCCCGGAGGACGACAACAACAGCTCGAACAGCACCAGCGAGGAGCGGGCGGTGAACCCGTAGAGCGTCATCGAGTCCTCGCGCACCTGCAGCGAGGTGTGCAGTTCGACCTCCTGGCCCTGGGCGGGGATGTGGTCCGCGGCGGTGACATGGACGAGGTAGCCGACGCCGCCGACGTCGATGACCACGCTGCCGGCGCTGCGGTGGGTGACCGTGCCGCGCACGTGGGCGATCATCGGTGTCCCTCCAGTCGGTCTCCGAGGACCGCTTCCCACCCACCGCGTGCCGCCTTGGAGGCGTGCGTGTGGGCCTCGGCCAGCGCGGAGGCCGCCGGCGTACCCGCAACCGCGGCGGCCATCCGCGACCGCGCGAGGTGGGTCAGGGCCACGGCCAGCGCGTCCGCGACGTCGGCCGGTTCCGGGACCGCGCCCAGACCCAGCTGGGCGGCGACCAGGCGGCCGACCGCATCCTTGGCCGCCGAGCCGGACCCGGCGACGGTCAGCTTGATCTCGGTCGGGCTGTAGGACGTGACCGGCACACCGGAACGCGCGGCTGCCAACAGCGCGACGCCGGCCGACTGCCCCGTCGCCATCGCGGTCCGCACGTTGTTGGAGAACAGCACGCGCTCCACCGCGACGGCGGTCGGTCGGTGCTCCTCGATCGCCGCGATGATCCCATCGTGCACGAGCAGCAGCCGGTGCTCCAGCGGGGTGTCCGGGGTGGTCCGGACGCACCGGTGATCGCGGACACTCGGGCGCCCCGACGGGCCCACCACGATCCCGATCCCGCACCGGGTCAGGCCCGGGTCGACACCCAGCACGACCACCTCGGCAGGGCCATCGGCCACGGTGCTCTCCTCATCGCCACGGATCGGTGCCGCGCGTCGGTGCCACGGGTCGTCGCCACGGATCGGGCTCCGAACGTGCGTTCGCAGCCTAGCGGCGTGACCGGGGCGCGACGAGCAGGCACCACCGCCGTCCGAGCGCCCTACGCATCCAACTCGGCGAGCACGTCGTCGTCGATGTCGACGTTGTCCCAGACCTCCTGGACATCGTCGTTGTCGTCGAGCAGGTCCAACAGCCGCAGCACCTGCCTGGCGTGGGCCGCCTCGGAGACGGGCACGGTCGAGGCCGGCACCATCGGCGCGCCAGCGTCGGCGACCGTGAAGCCGGCTTCCTCGATGGCCTTGCGCAGATCCTGGACGTCGCCCGGATCACACCAGGCGAGGAACTGCTCATCCTGCGCCTCCAGGTCCTCCATGCCGTGGTCGAGCCCGACCATCATCAGCTCGTCCTCTGACGTCCCGTTGGCCTCGATCACGACCTGCCCCCGCCGCGAGAACAGGAACGCGACGCTTCCCGGCTCGGCCAGGTTGCCGCCGGCCTTGGTGAAGGCCTGACGCACGTCCGATGCGGTGCGGTTGCGGTTGTCGGTCAGACAGTCGACCAGCACGGCGACGCCACCGGGGCCGTAGCCCTCGTACTGGGCGAGCTCGTAGGTCGTTCCCCCGTCGAGCTCCCCCGCGCCGCGCTTGCAGGCCCGTTCGATGTTCTCCTTGGGGACGCTGGCGTCCTTGGCCTTCTGCACGGCCAGCGCCAACGACGGGCTGGCTTCCGGATCCGAGGTGCCGGCCCCACGTGCCGAGGTCTCGATGGCGCGGATGAGCTTGCCGAATGCCTTGCCGCGCTTGGCGTCCTTGGCCGCCTTCTTGTGCTTGATGGTCGACCATTTGCTGTGACCGGACATCCGG
>SLHP01000090.1 GCA_007136095.1 Nitriliruptoraceae bacterium | reverse complement strand
CGCCACCGGCTTCATCATCGGCCCCACCCTGTTCGGCCTGCTCACCACCCACCTCGACACCAACACCGCACTGCTGGCCACCGCCACCCCCGCCCTACTCGTCGCACTCATCCCACCGAAGGACGAGAACCGTCTCAAGACCGCCCGGGCAGCCACGCCGGCTCCGCGGCGCGTCCTCGCGGCGTTCGACACCGTGCGGGCCCGTCGCGCGCACCGGATGCTGCCACGACACCGCAGGCGGGAAGGCCCTGATGGCCGACCTGCCGAACTGGAGCGACCCGCCGACCCGGTACGTACCGGGGCACGGCGCCTGCGTCGCCGTCCATCGCCCACGCCAACCCGCCGAGCCCTACGCAGGTCCCGATGATCCGGTGATGGATCGCAGGACCCGGACCCTGATCCGGAGATCGGCGCGCGTCGGGGCTCGCAGGTGCGACGGGTCGCTCAGAACAGCCAGGCGAGGAACCGCAGGAACAGCACGACGAGGATCACGAACCCCACGGCCTTCAGCACGATGATCGGAAGATGCTGTTCGACGGGGTGGCGATCGGGCCCTTCGCCGGTGCGCACCATCTCCTTCATCATCCGGGTGATGGGCCTTTCGGAACGCGCCTTCGTGGCCGGGCCACCTCCTGGCGCGGCCACTCAGTCGGACAGCGTGACCCGGCGCTCGTCGATGGCCACCAGGCCATCCGTGGTCGCGAGCAGGAGCGGGTCCTGTGCCGACACCACGGTGGCACGACCGGGAAGTCGCACCTCGCCCGCCGGGCCGGCCAGGATGGTGTGCTGCTCGTCGAAACGCATCGCGACCGGGCCGATCCACCGCAGATCCGGGTTCTCCCGGAGTTCCGCCGACAGCCGGAATGACGACCGGGTGGTGCCGTCCTGCGTGCTCAGCACGCGGATCGGTTCCCGATCGGGCCGGGGTGGGACGACCACCAGGGCGTCGGTCATGGCCGAGGGTTCGATCCGCCAGCAGCAGGTGGGATCGGCCAGCTCGATCTCACGTGCCCAGACCTCCCGGCCCTGCGCGTCCAGACGGTGCAGGTCGAGGGCGGCGCCCTGCTGGGTGACGATCACCAGCCCATCCTCGAGGTGGACCACCCCACCGGCCCGGGGGAACCGCTCGACGGGCGCCTCCGCCCGGGTCACATCCACCGTCATCAGGTCGGCGCGTGACCGGGACGACGGGTCGATACCGGTCCCTGCCCGGATCGTGAGCAGCTCCCCGTACCGCTCGACGCGGCCATCCGCACCGGCCGGCCGGTCGATCGTGTGCGACCGATCGCCCGTCTGCCCGTCGATGACCCCGATGGACCGTGAGCCGGCGACGACCACGAACCGCTCCCCCGGCAGTATCGCGGCCGCGGGGTCCACACCCATCGACCAGCGTGGCTCACCGGTGGCGGCATCCAACCCGGCGAGACGCCCACCAAGATCACGGACCAGCGTCAGCGCGCCGGCCTCACCGACCAGGGTGTCGACCTCGCGGCGCCACAGCACCTCACGGGTCTCCCGATCGATCCCGGTGACGAAGGACGAGGCTGGCGGACCATCGGCGCGCCTGCCCTCCGCGCTTGCCCCGGCGATCACCACGACACCGCCGACCAGCCGGGCCGAGGAGACGAACGACGCGTTCAGCTGGGTCTGCCACAACAGCTTGCCATCGCCGGTCCAGCGGAACTCCACCTCGCCGCGGCGACCGAACGCCAGCAGCAGCAGATCGTGGTCGAGGGGGAACACGGCCGGGTGTCCGGTCGCGTCCGCACCCTCCCGGTCCAGCAGGGACCGGCGCCACTCGACGCGGCCGTCGCTGGCGTCGAGGCGGGTCAGCTCCGTCGGCTGCACGTGGTAGACCGTGCCCTGCGACGTGACCGTGACCTCGCCGGGCCCCGTGGCCGCCTCCCAGAGCGCACATCCGTCGGGCTCGCAGGCCGACGCCGCCGGAAGCGCGGGTCCCGCGGCCAACGGCTGGTCCGGCGAGCCGGGAGCGGGGAGCTCCTCGGGTGCCGGCAGGACGACCTCCCGCTCCCCCGTCGGCGCCGGCTCGCCGGCGGACAGGACCGTGGCCGCTCCACCCACCACGACCGCGACCGCCAGCAGGCTCAGCGCGAGGGCCGCCGGACGACCCGGACCACCGGTCCACCGGGCAGTGGTGGTCCGGTGGTGACGGGCCGACGCCGCACGGACCCGACCCGGGAGCTGCGCCCCGCAGCGGCCGCAGTACCGCGCCGTCGCATCGTCCCAGGTGGCAGCGCAGGACCGGCAGCGCTGACCGGCCGAGCGGGTGATCCTCATACCCCGAAGGTATTGCGGATCTGCGTCGCAGACCCACGCAGATCCGCAGCTGGGGCCCGGTCATCGCAACGGATGCGCAGATCTGCGTCGCTCGGCCGCGCAGATCCGCATCGTGCGAGCAGGGCAGCTCAGCGCAGTGCGTAGAAGGCGATCGCCGCCGCGGTCGCCACGTTCAACGAATCGACCCCGCCGTCCATGGGGATGCGGACGCGCACGTCGGACCGCGCGAGCGCATCCTCGCTGAGGCCCGGACCCTCCGCGCCCACCAGGATCACGATCCGTCGGTGGGCGGCCACCTCGACGTCCCTGAGATCGACGGCGTCCGGGTCCGGGGTGAGCGCCACGGTCGTGAAACCGGCCGCGCGCAGGACGTCGAAGGCGACATCGAGGTGGTCGACACGGGCGTGGGGAACGTGCAGGACGTG
>SLHP01000219.1 GCA_007136095.1 Nitriliruptoraceae bacterium | reverse complement strand
TCACGTAGCCAGTTGAGTGCCGAGTAGGGCTGACGTGCCGCGGCGATCGCTGCAGCGACGGGTTCAAGGACGACCGGCACACGCCCGTGCTCGTCGGCGAGCAGGGCGGCGGTGCGACGTTTGAGGCTGCAGCGTGCACAGCGGCCACGCTCTTAGAGACGGTCCTCGATGCCGCACCCGACACAGACGTGGTCGCCGGGCAGGTGCACGTCGGCGCAGTCGGCACAGCGGGACGCGTCCGGGCCGGCCGGGTCGACCAGACGACGTTGCTGACCGCAGTCGGCACACCGTCCGCGCCGGTGCAGCGCAGTGCGGTAGCACGCCTCGCACACCGGCCCCTCGGGCCACCGGGCGGTGACAGCACGATCGACGCCGCAGCGGGCGCACACGGCAGTGGGTCGTGGTGCGCAGCGTTTGCAGATCGGGTCGTTGCCGTCAGCGAAGTTGCAGGGCTGATGCTGCCCGCAGCGGCCGCAAAGGGCTTCGGGCAGCCGATAGCAGTTCACGCAGATGTCGGGCCGGCCCTCGCGTGCCCGCAGTGCGATCGCGGCGACGTTGCGGCAACTCCCGCAGCGGCGCTGTCCCCGCAGGTGACGGCGGCAGCGTTCACAGATCGGCGCACCATCGACAGTGCGTCCAGCGATCGGCTTGACCGTCTGACAGTGGCCGCAGGCGGTCGCACCATGACGGTGGGCGCACCGGCTGCACATGCCGCCCTGGTCGGTGGCCGTCAGCGGCCGTCCGGTGCGGCCGCAGACGCTGCATGAGGGCATGGCGAACGTTGTCGACCCGCGGGTGACGAGCTCGACCACGAGGCGGCCCACCACCGGCGGGGCACCCACCTGCAGCACGTAAGGATCCGCGGTGAGCGCGTCGGCCAACACACTCACCGCCCGGCTCGAGGTCACCGTGGCGTCGAAGGCACCGACGACCATCTCGGTCGGTAGCGACGGCTCGGCAGCGACCACCGTCGCCAGAGTCCGCTCACGACGACACACACCACACGGTCGGCCGGTGGTCCGCGGATGCTCTGGCGGGCAGCCTGTCTGGCCGCCGCTCACGCCTGCGGACCGTCGCGGGCCACACGGGCACGACGCGGCCGGGGAAGCGGCGAGGTGGCCGGCTCGGTGGAGCTTGAAGCGCGCCGGCCGGCATCATCGCGGTGACACTCGATCAGATCGCCCGGGTCGCAGTCGAGGATGTCGCACAACGCAGCCAACACCTCAAGGTTGAGCCGCTGCGGGGTCTTGACCGCCAGCCGGTAGACCTGCTCACGAGACAGCTCAACACCCCGTTCGGCCAACAGCGGCACCAACTCGGTGGTCTGGAACATGCCCTGCTCGGCCATCAACCGGCGTAGATGCCACCGGTAACCCACCTTCGGTTTCACGTGTCGCCTCCTCGCTCGTCGTCGCCGTCGAACACCCGCGAGAGCGCATCTGTGAGCATCCGGTTCTTCGCGTCGCCGCCGACCGTGATGTAGGTCGCGGTGGTCGATCCCCACGAGTGTCCCACCTGATGCTGGACGAACAGCGGATCCACCCGTCCTCGATCAGGTGCGAAACATACGAGTGGCGCAAGCAGTGCACCGACAGTTCCTTGGGCAAGCCGGCCCGGTCCCGCCACAGCGCAAACCGCTCATCGATATGCCGCGGGGCGATGCGCCCGCCCCGCTCGGTGAGCCACACCGCCGGATGCCCCTCGACCCCGTAGCGGGGCCGCACCTCAGCCAGATACTGGCCCAGCGCCTCGCCGGTCCACGCCATCACCGTGGCCACCGCCCGCCGTCGCGGCGAGCCGCGCTGGGCCTTGCCGAACCGCACATGGCATACCCCCAGCCCGCCCAGCTGCGGCGCCGCCGGTTTGGTCGAGAAGTCGGTCACGTCCAACTTCGCGGTCTCCGTGCGGCGCAGCCCCCACCCGTAGATCGTCTTGAACATCGTCGCGTCACGGAACGCCGCCAACCAGCCCTTACGTCGCGCACCGGCGGCCACCTCAACCCCCTCGTCGCACACGTCGAACAGCCGCTGCAGCTCGACCCGTGACAGCGGCCGACGCTGCGGACGACCTTCATGATCGGCCACATGCGTCGCGGTGTTCCACTCGTGGCAGGACGGTTGCTCCGAGGACACGCGAAGCCCTGCCCAACTCTGGCATGTCGGGCCAAGGTCCGCGTTGTCTCGGACAGCGCCCTGACTGGGGTGCGCGGTGCGCGAGTGGCACCGACCCGCGTGGCAGCTCGGATCGGCGGGATGCTCAGCGGTCCGGTCTGGGTGTCTCGGTTCGGCAGACGCAGCACGACCTGCTCGTTGCCCAGAGTCCGATCTCCGACTCGAACGCGCGCACGACTCGCTCTACCGGGCGCTCGAGCACGCGTTGGATCGCATCCCGGTCACCTGGCGGTTCGTCGAGCCACGCGACGAGCACGTCGACGGGGCTGCCCGGCTCGAGTTCGTTCCACCTTGCGGCACAGGCACGCCGGTCCGTTGACCAGGTGGCGTCCCGCAGCGACACCAGTCCCGCAACAGCGAGCAGCGTCTTGCGCGCGATCCGCGTTCCGAGACCTGACACGTCCGCGTCGCCCGCCAGTGCTGCCTGCCACCCGTGCAGGTACCGAGCGATGTCACCATTGAAGCCGCGGGCCGCACGCACATCCGCCCGGAACTCTGGAAACCCAGCGGCCGGATCGGCTCCCGAAAGATGCGCGCAGTAATGACGGAGGAAGACGCGCAGGCCGTAGCCTTCATCCGTCTCGGCATCGAGGTCCTCACGGGAGGCAGCTTCGATGCTGACCTCACGGCAAAGATCGCTGAACCTGGCCGATAGCGCGCTCGAGATCCGTTCGGCTTCCGGTGCGGGCAACCCCACCGACAGCAGATCGACATCGGACGTCGGTACCACCGCAGCGCCTGTCGCGACGGACCCGTAGACGTACAGGCTCGCCCGTCCCTCCACTTCATCGGCCGCGGCCTGGAGCACGGGCGCGTAAACGGGAGCGACGCCACCGCGAGCCACCCCAGTACGGATCATGCCGGACAGCGTGACACCCTCATGTGGGTCGGTCATGGCCTTGGCTTCCTCCCGTCGACTTACGAGTTTGCCGACCTCGCATCGCGGTCGTCACATCCGGGCCTGCCGTCGCCTCGGTTGATCTGGCCACGAGGGCCGCGAGAACGTACGCGGCGCTCAGAGGTGGGCGATGACCTCGTAGAGATCAAGTTCCGCCGACTCGACCGCCCCGTCCTTCTCCTCTCTGCGTGACGCTTCACGAGAAGCCTCATCGGCAGCAAGCATGGCGGCTTCGCTCTCCCAGATCGTCACCGCGAGGCCATCGCCGCTGTCGCGGTCCGCGAGCCAGTACGCGGCGACGATGCCTGGCTGTTGCCTGACCGATGGGACGATCTGGTCGCCGACGAACGACGTACCTCGGTCGACATCCCCGAGCTCGACCCGCATGACCCGTGCGTGCATCGTCATCTGACCCTCCCGTGTTCGCGTCGTGGAGATCCGCCCTCGCAGGTCGTCCGGTCGACGGGGCCTCGGCCGCCCGACACGGTGACTTGCCTGGCGGCCGAGGATGGATCACACCCCCGAACCCCGACTCAGCAGTCTGCCGGGGGAACCGAGATGGTTGGGGACGTTCCGTCCGGCACGCCGAAGAAGGTGGCGTAGGCCACGGCCTCATCGGTCGTGCTCGCGTTGGTCGCGATGTGGACGTTGCCCTGACCCGGGTCGAGGAACGCCTCACCGGCACCGTAGGTGCGAGGGACGCAGTCGTTGGCGTTGGTCACGGTGACCGCACCTTCGACCACGCTGATGACGGCCGGCCCCGGATGGGTGTGCCACCCGGACGTGCCACCGGGCTGCCAGGTCGCCTCGACCATGAGCACCGTCGAGGCGTCCCGGGGCAGGTTGGAGTTGAGCGCA
The DNA here is from genome assembly GCA_007136095.1 of Nitriliruptoraceae bacterium. GTDB lineage: Bacteria > Actinomycetota > Nitriliruptoria > Nitriliruptorales > Nitriliruptoraceae > CSSed11-175R1. The sequence continues at coordinate 6,894 of SLHP01000219.1, read as the reverse complement.
CGTCCACGGTCGTACCGGACCCTGAAGTTGGCGCTCACGTTGTCAGTGAACGTCGCGTGGCCCGCCAGGGCCTTCGCGCCGAACTCGGGCGGCTCCTCGGATGCGCCCGAGGCTTCGGCGGTACCCCCAGGGACCAGGGCGATGGCCAGGACGAGGGCCAGCGCCAGCGCCAGCAACGGCGCGGCCAGTTGTCGCGTTGTCAGTGTTCGCATGGTGTCTTCTTCCGATCGGGCGTGCCGTGTCGGTAGATGAGCCGGGCGGCTCACTGGTTCGTGCGGCACGCTGCACCGGGCAACCATGCGTGTGACCGGTCAAGGATCGGTCAAGACGCCCCGATATCGCGTTGTTGAGGGCGTCGTCGGGGCCCTACACCGGGCAGGCAGCACCTTCGATGCGGTACTGCGTGCACTCCGTGGCCGTCAGGCCACGCGTCAGGCGTGACGCTGCCAGCACGCGCAGCCGCTCCTCGTCGAAGTCGAACCGGCGCACCGTGCGGCCATCCTCGTAGAGCAGGGCGGTCGCGTCGGAGGTGAACGCGATCGATACCGGCCCGGTCGGCTGCACCTCGATGTCGCTGATGAGTCGCTGCTGTCCGAGGTCATAGACGCGGACGTGGCCGGCCATGTTGCCCGTGGCGAGCCAGCCGCCCGCGATGCGGGTGTGGGAGACGACCCCGCCGGCTGGCTCGGTGAAGCGCCACTCGATCGCCTCCTCGAGGGTCGCACCATCGAGCAGGGCGGCCACGTCGAACACGGTGACCTGGCCAGACTGGGTGCCGAAGGCCAGCCGCTGCCCGTCGTCCGAGAACCACATCGACGTGGTGAAGTCCGGGTCGATGGGCATGGCTCCGATGAGCGCGCCTGCCTCGAGGTCGTGGAGTTCGATGATGTCCCAGTTGACCGACACCGCGACGAGGTCGGCCGCCGGTGTGCCACCGGGCCCGAACGTGGCCCAGTTGATCGGCTGGTCACCGAGGTGGTGGAGGAGTTCCCCGCTCCGTGCGTCCAGGACGGCGGCGTGCAGCATCGCGTCGTCCGGGGGATCGGCCAACTGCGGTGTGCCGGGTACGGGGGTGCACGCCATGCGGCCGTCCACGACCACACGCGCGCCATCCGGGCTGATGGCACGTGGGGAGGTGCAGGGTGGCAACGTCAGGTGGACCTCGCCGTCGAGAAGATCGATGATCTGGCCGTGGCCGTCAGCGTCGAGCACCGCGGCCGTCGCGAGGTCGGACGCGATGACCGGACTGTGATGTGGGTGCTCCGAGAGCCCGTCGATGAGCGTCCTGAGGTCCCCGGAGCTCGGATCGACCCGGTCGATCCGACGTTGGGAATCGGCACGGGTGACGCTCATCAGCAGGTGGGACCCGTCGGGAGCCGGGACGGTCTCCCACACGGAGGCCCCGGGCACGCCGATGTTGCCGAGGTCGGCCGGACCTTCTGGGGTGATGTCCCAGACCCTGGCCTCGTCGGCCCAGCCGACGCTGGCGAGCGTCGCTCCGTCCGGCGTGAAAGCGACGTGGAGCACGCCGTCGGTGTGCCCCTGGAGCAGGAGCGCGTCCCGGTCGCTCCCCACGTGGACCAGGCGGATCCCGCCGTCGTTGGCCGTGTGCACCAGTCGACCGTCCGGGGCCCAGGACACGTGTAGCGGCGTGGGGTTGGCGTAGGCGTCCAGCCGTTCGCCGGTGCCGCGGTCCCAGACCTCGACGGTGCGCGCGTTGAACGAGGTCAGGGCGATGCGGTCGCCGTCGACGGCGACCCCCTCCCCGGCGATGCCGGGCGTCGCCAACGTCTCCCGGGTCGCGCCATCGCGGACGTCGACGATGCGGACCTCGTCGCCGCCCTCCGTCACCGCGATGCTCGAGGTCCCCGCAACGGTGTCCAGGCCCATGACCCCTGGCAGCTCGAGCATCATCTCACCGGTCGCGACCTCCCAGACGGCGACCTGCCCGTCCCACCCGTGGGCAACCACGTAGCGCCCGTCGTCGGTGAACCGCACGCTGACGTAGTCGTCGGCGGGGCCATCGAAGCTCCCGAGCGAACGCCACGTGTCGACCTCGAAGAGCTCGACCGCCGGGCTACCGGCCGTGCCCTGGTAGCTGACCGCCAGTGACGCGCCATCGGGTGCGAACTCGACGCCGCCGACATCTCCTTGACCTTCCACCTCGACGGTCAACTCGCCCGACGCCGTCTCCAGGATCCGCGCCTGCGTCCCGTCGCGAGCGTCGGTGGCCAGGAAACGTCCGTCCGGACTGAACGCCACACCGAGGTAGCCGTGATCGAGGTGCAGCTCGACGCGTGATGCCTGCAGGGCGGCGTGCAACGCGGACGTGGCCTCCGGCACCGGACGATCGTCGCCGTCACGGAAGGTATCGAGCGCCTCCAGCGCGAGCAGGATGGCCCGTTCGGGATCCGCGTCGATCGCCAGCTTCGCATCGCCGGCGAGTTCACGGGCGCGCGTCAACTGGGCCTGCTCGTCGGCCAGACCACGTTGGAAGACGGCGAACGATGTCAGGGCGACCATCACCACGAGCGCTGCGGACATCCCGGTCAGCACCCGCCGTCGACGGCGGTTCGCTCGATCGGTCTCGGCATCATCGGCCAGGCGGCTCAGTGCGAGGAACTCGCCTTCGCTGTCCGTCAGAGCCAGCCCGCCACGGCGGGCCCACTGCTCTGCGAACTCGAGTCATGCGCCACGCAGCAGCACACTGGGGTCCCGCTCACTGTCCTCCCACTCCTGCGCGGCGGCCGAGATCCGCTGGCGCGTGCGCAGGTCCTCACGGACCGCCTCGATCCAGCCGCGGAGACGGCCCCACTCACGGAGAAGGGCCTCGTGGGCGACCTCGACGGTCGGTCCCCGGGTTGCGGGGTCACGGTCGAAGGTGACCAGGCGGTGGTGACCGAACAGCTCGAGGACGTGATCGATGTCCTGCTGGTCAGCGTCCAGCTGGGCCAACTCACGGGTCCTGACCCGACGACGGGACTCGACGCCGTCGTCGACGGTGACCAGTCGCAGGAACACCTCGCGCGCCAGGTCGCGCTGTTGGGTTGCTAGGCCCAGGTGGAGCTGTTCGGCCTTGCGGCCGATGGCGCCCTGCAGGCCGCCGTGCTCCTCGTAGGCGGCGAGGGTCAACCGGTCGGTCTCCCGGTCCGCGAACAGGTCGTAGAGCACCCGCTGGACCAGTGGGAGGGCACCGGACTGCCGGCCGGCGTCGGCGACGATGCGCTCGACGAGCCGATCCTCGACCTCGACCCCGACGCCGACGGCTGGCTCTCGGACGATGCGTGCGAGCTCCTCGCGGTCGGGTGCCCGCACCATCACCATGGCGCGACGCATGGCTTCGGCGAAGGCCGGGACGTGCAGTGGACGGTCGAGGAGATCGGCGCGTAGCGTCACGACGACCCGGATGCGTCCCTGCGGGTCGTCGGCCGCTGCCACCAGCAGGTCGAGGAACCGACGACAGGTGGCGGCGTCCCGTGCCTGTGTGAACAGTTCCTCGAACTGATCGATCAGCAGCAGCAGGTGACCGTCCGGTGGGAGGAGTAGCTGCGCGCAGCGGATCAGTCCCTGGTCGTCGGCGCGGAGCTCGTGGGCGACATCGACCGACGCGTCGACGGCGACACGGCGCAGCGCGGCAGCCAGCTCCTCGAAGGGATGCGCACCAGGGACGAGGTCGGTGATCAACCATCGGTTGGACCCGTCGATCGCGTCCCGGCGCAACGCGGGGATCAGCCCGGCGCGGACCACCGAGGACTTCCCGACACCCGAGGGGCCGACGACGGTGACCAGCGGATGCGCGGCAAGGGTGTCCGCCATTTCCGCGACCAAGTCGTCACGTCCGTGGAAGTCGCCGGCGTCAGCCTCCAGGAAGGGCTCCAGCCCGCGGTAGGGATTCCGGGTCGCGGTGCGGACGGGACCTGCATGCTCCGAGCCGGTCAGCAGTTCGCGTAGCTGCGTCATGAGCGTGGCGACGTCGGCCGGTCGCTCATCGACCACGGAGCTGGTGGCCTGGCCAAGCAGGTCACCCAGGGCGCCGGACGGCAGCGGGAGATCTCGGTCCTGCGGCGGCGGGCGGCCCTCCAGCAGTTCCCAGGCCAGGACGCCGAAGGCGTACACATCGCTGGCGATGGTCGTGGTCGCGTCCCCGACGGCTTCGGGGGCGGTGTAGGCGTGGACGCTCGGGGACCTCGACGCCGGGGCCATCTCGGCGAGCCCCAGGTCGGCGACGTAGAGGTTGTCCTCATCGTCGAACAGCACGTTGCCGGGGTGCAGGCGGCCGTGGAGGACGCCGTGCTGGTGCGCGTGGTCGATGGCAGCGGCGATCCGCTCCAGGATCGCCGACACCTCGAGACGGTCGAACGTCCCTCGCGCCATCCGCTGGCGGAGATCGCCGCCGCGCAGGAGCGGGTGGACCAGGAACGCACCGTCCGGACCCCGCCAGTAGTCCAGCAGCGGCACCAGGTGCGGGTGCGAGAGCCGGGCGATCCGCTGCGCTTCCGCCTCGAAGCGACGGATGAACGCGGGATCGGCCACGAGGTCGCGGCCCAACACCCGAACCACGACCTCACGACCCAACGAGGCCTGGTAGGCCCGGTGGACGCTGCTGGCGCCGTTCGATCCGATCCGTTCCCGTAGCTCGTAGCCCGGGACCGACGCGGTCGGCGAGCTGGGGACCGCTGGCGGCTGCTGGTCAGGACGTAGCGGCGGGAACGCGTCGGGCAGGCCGTCGCCATGGAGTTGGTAGATGGCCAGTGCCTCGTCGACACCGTGGATGGCTTGCCGCCCGAGCGCCGTCACGCGCCACCCATGGGCGTCCCCCGCGGTCAGCGCCTGGTGTGCGTCGGGAGAGAGCAGCACCTGACCGGGGTGTCCAAGGGCCACGATCCGTGCCCCGCGCTGCACCGGAGGGCCGGTGACGACGTCGTCCCCCACCTCGACGGGCCCGTGGTCGACGGCGACACGGAACGTCGGGTCCTCCCCCAGGCGAGCGACGGCCAACGCCGCGTCGATCGCGCTCGTCGCATCGGGAAGGGCGACGAACACGGCGGTGCCGCGCAGGTCCAGGATGGTCGCACCCTGCCCCCCGGTCAGCTGCTGCAGCAGATCGTCCCGGTGCGTGAGGGCGGCGGCGCGGCGCGGCGCGCTCCAGGTGTCGGCGTCGAGCTCGGCAACCAGGATGCTGCGATGTTCGATCCGGGAGACCGGCTCGAGGTCCAGAGCGGGATCCTGCAAGAGGATCTGATGCTCGAGCTGCTGGATGGGCGGCGACGGATCGACGCCGAGCTCATCTGCGAGCAACCGACGTGTGCGTTCGGCGGCCGCCAGCGCGTCACCCTGTCGACCACACCGGTAGAGCGCCAGCAGGTGCTGGGCCCGGAAGCTCTCACGGAACGGATGCTCCGCCGTCAGTGCTTCGAGCTCTCCGATCAACTCGCGGTGACGACCGAGCGCCAGGTCCGCTTCGATCCGCTGCTCGATGGCCACCAACCGGAGGTCCTCAAGGCGTGCCACCTCGGCATCCAGCGCTTCGAACGCCTCGACGTCGGCATAGGGGTGACCACGCCAGAGCGCGAGCGCTTCCCGGAGGCGGTCGGCGGCACGGTCGGGTTCACGCTCGAGCTCGCTGCCCGCCGCTCGGAGCGCGTGCTCGAACCGACCGACATCGATCTGGGACGGGGGGAGATCGAGGATGTAGCCGTCCCCCGTGCCCCGGATCGCGTCCCCGAACTCCTGGCGGAGGTTCGAGACGTAGGTCTGCACACTGCGCCGCGATCCCGCTTCCGCCGACTCGCCGTAGACCCCGAGGATCAGCTCATCGATCCCGACCCGTCGGCCGGCCGCCCCGACCAGCAGCGCGAGCACCGTGCGCTGCTTCGGCCCACCGAGAGGAACGCCGACCCCGTCCCGCGTCACCTGGACCGGACCCAACACGTGCACCTGCAACGTGCTGTCCTCGCGCCCCACGATGAACCCTCTCCGTGTCGCCCTGACCTTCGTCGATGATGACCGGCCCGGTCAAGAGCGTGTCAAGGACGGTCTCAGCACGGCAGCATGGTGTCGACCGTGACGCAGCCGGTCGTCGGTGCGGCGTGCGTCTGTTCGGTCCGGTCACCGTCCGGCAGCTGACCCCACGGCACGGGGTCATCCGTCGTGGACGTGGTCTGGCTGCCGGTCGGCTCTCCAGCAGCGATGCTGGAGACCTCGCTCTCCGGCGCCGCGCCACAGGCGACGACGATCCCTACGGTGGCTGCCGCAGCGATGCCCTTCAGTGTCGTGATCGACGTGGTCATGATCGCTCCCTTTCCGGGTCCGACGTCCGGTCGATCCGGACATCGACCTGCACCCTGCGCCTCCCCGGTCAAGATCCGCGCGACAAGCGTCAAGACCCGGTCAAGGCCGCCAGCCGTCGTCTGCCCACCCCCAAGGGCCGAACCACACCCACCACGAACCGAGCACGTCAAGGCTCCAGCATCCTCACCGCCGCTGTCCCCATGGTTCGCGCTCAACGTGGCGAGCAACAGTCAGGCAGTCCTGACAGTGGCCGACGGGCCACAGAGTTAGCCAGCTTGACGATGATCGGTTGGCTCGATGTCCAGACCTCTGCATCGCCAGGCCAGTAGCCGTTCGCGGATCCCGCGTCGGCTGCCGTTGACCCCGGTCGCTACGCCGAACTCGGGATAGCGGCCCTCGCGGCGTATGTCCGCGTCGGCGCGATGACAGCCGGGAGCCGACTGTCCCCCCAGCGTTCATGGCGGTCCTGCGGGCCGAGGACTGTGCGAGCCGTGGTGGGCTGGCGGAACGGTACGTCGGCAGGAGCAGGGTGGACTCGATGGGTGGCCAGCCTCCCGTTGAAGTGGCCCGCCAACCACGGTAGCCTATGCAACACGGTGCATT
>SLHP01000095.1 GCA_007136095.1 Nitriliruptoraceae bacterium | reverse complement strand
GGCGCGATACGCGCCCGGCATCGACCCCCATGGCGAGGGCGAGGTCGGCAGCGGTCATCCCGCGCGCGGCAAGCTCATCGGCGATGTGCTCGCCCGGGTGGATGGCCAAGCTCACCTTCGTGGTCATCGTCGTGTGCCTTTCAGTGGTAGTCCTCGATCGTCACGTCGAGCGCGCGGTTGTTCTCGATCCGGAAGGTGATGCGCCACTGGTCGTTGATGCGGATGGAGTAGTAGCCCGCGCGGTCGCCTTTCAGCTTCTCGAACCGGTTGCCCTGCAGCGCGCTCAGGTCGCGCTGATCGACTGCAGCCTTGATCCGGTTGAGCCGCATGAGTGCTTGCTTGTCGAAGCCCTTCCCGTAGCTGATGCCTTGGAGGTGGAGTTGACGCGTGGCCTCGTCGCCGTACTCCATCTCCATCCGAGACCTCCTGGCATGAGTCTACCCTTGGGTTGCATCTTGCACAATCCGCAAGGAACGAGCCTGTCGTGGCATCCTGCGGTCAGCGAGCGACAACCGTTCGTCACGCAATCATCACTTCCGCCGTGCGGTCCTGGGCCCGCAGGGCCGTGGTCAACGGCCCCAGCTGTACGCCGCGAGGACCGTTATCCCGAAAGGGGCTATCTCCTTCAGTGCAGTAAATCGTCGATCCCTCCGCTCACCGCGCCCCCGGGGAGCGAGCCGTGAGCGACCGCTCCCCAGACGGTCCCGGACGACGGCTTGTGTGGGCTGGACACTCCATCGCTGTACCGAAAGGGATAGCCCCTATCCCGAATTCGGGATAACGGCCCGAGGTCCACGCACGGATCTGTGGGAACCCGGGGGTGAGATCCCCCCGGGCCACCCGACGCCGCAGGCCCGTGGCCGATCAAGGTCTGGGCTGACCTCCCCGAGGGGCAGAACGACCGAGCGCATCGCCCGGACCAGGCGCAGTCGGCGCAGGTGACGTGCAGCGAAGAGCCGGCACCCGATTGGGGTGCGTTCCACGTCGCGCAGCAGGCCCTCGTCCTCGGTCCTCGTAGTACCGGATCGTCTTGCCGGCAACGCCGCTGCACGTCGTGAGCTCACCGATGGTCATCCGATCGGTGGCGGCGGCGCTGGTCGCTGGTGCGTGCATCACGACAGGAACGTAGACACTCCAGCTACTGGAGGGGCCAACCCGGCAGCATCGCTGTGGCCAGTCACCGCATCACCACCGGCACGATCTCGTGTCGGTTTGCGGAGACGTCCCGTGTCCACCAACGGGGAGATCTGATGACCGGCGACGAGCACACGCCGATGGCCAGTGACACCCGTCGCAGCCGGGGGCCGTCCCGGCGGAGAGCGCTGCGTGGCCAAGGTGACGTTCGCCTCTGGCACGGGTGCTCTGCGCGCCCCACGGTGAGTTCACACCCCGCGTCCAGGTCGGACCGGCCTGAGCGCGCCTACAAGGAGATCGTCATGTCGCTCAAAGGCATCGAAGGCAAGGTCGCCGTGATCACCGGCGGAGCAAGTGGGCTCGGTGAGGCCACGGCGAACCGTCTGGCCACCGAAGGCGCGAAGGTCGTCCTCGTCGACATCGACGGTGATGCTGTCGCAGCAGCAGCCGAGCGGGTCGGCGGTGACGCCATCAGCGTCACCGCGGACGTCGCCACCGAGGACGGCGTTGCGAGCTATGTCCAAGCCGCACTCGATGCGCACGGTCGCATCGACCTGTTCTTCAACAATGCCGGTATCGAGGGCCGCACCGCGCCCATGGTCGACGCCGACATCGAATGGTTCGACAAGGTGATCGCCGTCAACCTGCGCGGTACGTACCTCGGGTTGCAGCACGTCCTGCGCACCATGCGCGACCAGGGTGACGGCGGTGCGATCGTCAACACCTCGTCGGTCGCGGGGTTGCGTGGTTTCGCCGGGCTCTCGCCCTACACGGCGTCCAAGCACGGGATCATGGGCTTGACCAAGGCTGCCGCCATCGAGGCAGCCGAGTTCGGAGTGCGTGTCAATGCCGTCAACCCCGGACCGATCTCGACGGGCATGATGGACCGCATCGAGACCGGCATGAGCGAAGGCGGTGACACCCAGGCCGTGCACGAACAGTTCGAGAGCCTCAACCCGATGGGCCGCTACGGCACCCCCGACGAGGTCGCAAACCTCGTCGTTTGGCTGCTCAGCGACGAAGCGTCGTACTCCTCAGGGTGCGCCAATCTCGTCGACGGAGGGCTCACGGCAAGCTGACCCGCGACAGCCGCATGCTGGGCGCGGGGCCCGACGAATACCCACCCTCGGCCCCGCCGCCCGCGTGCCGTGTCGAGAGCACACCCACGATGGCATGCCATCGTGGAAGCACGGCGCTCCATGCGCCCAGCGGCAGCCTCTCACTGACACTGCAGATGGCGGTGCTGCCCAAGCAAGGAGAGCGCGAGGCTCGAGACCTGACGGCCGTTCGTCCACGTCGATCGGGGTCGTCCTCACTCACACTCGAAGCGCAGCGTCTAATAGCCAACCTCGCCAAGTGCAGTCACCGATCCTCGTTGTGTGCTGACCTCTTCCCTCGACGCGGACCTTGGCCCGCAGGGCCGTGGTCAAGCGACATCCGGGGAGGCCTGGTCATCGGTAGGTGTTGTCGAGCCAGTGGGCCCAGTGTCCGGGGTTGGGATGATGCTGGGCCCAGCGGTCCAGGCTGTCAGCGAGACGCGATGCGAGCGCGTCACCGGGCCACCAGTCCTTGCGCACGAGCAGCACCGTGCAGGCGGTCGCGTGCGCGAAAT
>SLHP01000166.1 GCA_007136095.1 Nitriliruptoraceae bacterium | reverse complement strand
GTTCTGCGCGCCGGGAGCATGGCGCTCCTGGTCCTCCTGGTCGCTGCACGGGGCGTCCCCCGGGATGCGCGGCACGCGTTGGCCGGCGCCGTCCTGCTCCTGGTGCTGATCGATCCCCGTCTCGCGGGGTCGCTCGGGCTCCTGCTGTCCGCGACCGCGACGGCCGGTGTGCTGGTCGTTGCGCCGCTCGTCCGAGAGCGACTACCTCCCATGCCGCGACGACTGGCGGACGTCGTCTCCATCTCGATCGGCGCGCAGGTCGCCGTGGTTCCCCTGCTCCTCGCCACCTTCGGTGAAGTCCCGGTGGCGTCCGTCCTGGCCAACATCGTGGCCGTGCCGGCAGCCGCGATCGCGGCCGTGCTCTCTTTCACCGGATCGGTGCTGGCCCTGGTCCATCTGGAACTCGGCGCGCCCCTGTTCGCGATCGCCGGGCTGCCCGCCCGGGTTGTGCTGTGGTCCGCGCACACCTTCGCCGGCGTGGGTGGTACCGCCGAGCTCGCACGTCCGGCCACCGTTGTGGCACTCCTGGGAGGCTGTCTGTGGGTGCTCACCACCAGACGGACCCGGCCCGCGAGGCTCGCGGTGGCCATCACGATCGCCGGCCTGGTTGCCGCCGGACTTCCCCTCGTGATGGGCGGACTGTCGCCGGCCGACTTCACGGTCACCGCCATCGACGTGGGCCAGGGCGATGCGTTCCTGATCGAGTCCCCATCCGCTCGCGTCCTGGTCGATGCCGGCGAGGATGACACGGCTGCCCGCTGGCTTCGGGCGAACGGGCGACGCCAGCTCGACGTGGTCGTCGTGACCCACCCCCACCTCGACCACATCGGCGGGGTGCCCGACGTGCTTCGCGCGGTGCGGGTCGACGCCGTGTGGTTCCACCCGGTGCCGACCGACATCCCGCAGCTGGAGGAGATGTTCGAGGTCGCGGACGCTCGTGACGTCCCGGTGCGCATCCCACGCGTCGGTGATCGCACCGTGGTCGGTGACCTGCACCTCGAGGTCCTCCACCCCCCGTCGGGCCGTCCATACCGTTGGGCGCGCAGCGAACTGAACGAGACCTCGATCGTCGCGCGGGTCCACCACGGTGATCGACGGGTGCTGATCACCGGAGACATCGAGGTCGAGGCGCAGACGGACCTGCTGGCGGGCGATGCCACCCGGTTACATGCCGAGCTCCTGCTGGTTCCCCATCACGGTGCGGGTACCTCCGTGCCAGCGTTCTTCGACGCGGTCGACCCGCTCGTCGGTGTCATCAGTGCAGGCTTCGAGAACCGGCACGGGCATCCCCATCCCGACACGCTTCACGCCCTGCAACAGCGCGGCACCGAGGTGCGGCGAACCGACCTGGAGGGCACGCTCCGCGTGGTGGTTCCCGATCGCTATGAGCAACCGCGCGGGCGATCGCTGCAAGTAGGCTCGGAGTATGACTCCCGTGCTGCTCATCTCCGGCGACGACGACCTGTTGTTGCAGCGGGAACTCGAGCGTCAACTGGACGAGCTGCGCGCCGAGGACCCGGAGTTGGAGGTCGATCTGCAGGATGTCTCGGAACTCGACCAGTTGCCGGAGCTGCGGACCACCTCGCTCTTCGGCGGCCGTACGTGCGTGGTGTTGCGCGGTGTGGAGACCGTCAAGGGAGACCTGAAGGTCGAGGTGGAGAACTACCTGGACGCCCCGTCGGATGAGGCGGTACTGGTCCTGGTGGCGCGCGGCATCGGCCGGGTCCAACGCATCGCGAAGTCGGCGAAGTCGCATGGCATCCGTGTGGATGTCAAGGCGCCTGCTGACTGGGATGATCGCGGGTGGGACCGGTTGGTCGGCGAGGAGTTCCGGCGGCTGTCGCGCAAGGCCGACGCGACCGCGGTCGCCGCCATCCGAGCACATGCCGGGAACCAGCCAGCCACGATCGCCTCCCAGGTGGCGTCGGTGTGCGCCGCTGCACCGTCCGTGGCGACCATCACCGCAGAGCAGGTCGAGGACGTCATCGAGGGGCACGGCAAAGCGTCGGGCTTCGCGATCGCGGATGCCATCGCCGAACGCAAGCCGTCCGATGCACTGGTTGCGTTGCGCGGCGCGTTGGAGGCGGGTGAGGCCCCGCTCGCGCTGGTCGGGGCGATCACGTTCCGATCGCGTCAGCTGCTTCGGGTCCGCTCCGGGGCAGGTCCCAAGGACGCCGGGATGTCCCCGAACCAGCATCGACGCATCAAGGCGCTGGTCGGGGCGTTCAACCCAGGAGAGCTCGCGTGGTGCCACGATCGGCTCGCAGAGCTGGACCTCGAGCTCAAGGGGTCCGACCTTCCCGATGACGTCCTGCTGGAGGTAGCCGTCATCGAACTGGCCACCTCGCGCGAGGTGGGTGCGCCCTTCAACCCGCTCGCCACGAACTGACCCTGCCCGTCGGTCTCGTCCGGTGATCACCGTAGGAACGTCGCTGGTCCCTGCTTGGCGACGCTTGGCGCCGTGGGGGTGGTCCGAACCTGGCTGGTGACGTGGGTGGGGGCCCGGCTGCTCGTGGCGGCCGGGCTATGCGGGGTGGAGTGTTCGTCGGTGGGGTGGGTCGCTGGTGGCGGTGCGGTTCCCGCGCCTGACGGTCACGGTGCCGTCGTCGGTCATGGTCAGGGTCCAGGCCCGGTTGGTGATCGCGGTGTGGTGGCGTCGGCAGACCGCCACGAGGTTGTCTGGAGTCGTCGGACCGCCGGCCTCTCGGCCCTGTATGTGGTGCAGGTCGCAGTGGTGGATGGGCATGG
>SLHP01000066.1 GCA_007136095.1 Nitriliruptoraceae bacterium | reverse complement strand
TGCTCGAGGGTGGCGTGTTCACCGAGGATCTCATCGAGACCTGGATCGAGTACAAGATGGAGAACGAGGTGGCGGCGGTCGCCCTGCGTCCGCACCCCCACGAGTTCGAGATGTACTACGATATCTAGACCGACCAGCACGACCGATCGAGGACCGAGCATCACGCCCCCGCTGGGGAGGTGCTCGGTCCTCGTCGTGTGACGGACCGTTCCCGGATCAGTCCTCGACCGGCGGTGTGCGCGTGGTCCAGCGCAGCCATCCCCCGGCGACACCCGCCACCAGCGCCGCGACGGCCGGCACGGGACCCCACAGCACCTCGAGGCCGAGCGCCGCGTCGAGCGAGTACGCACCCGGCCCGGTGATCGCGACGGCAAAGGCGATCACGATCAGGTAGCCGTTCAACTCCCAGCCGTTGCCCGCGGACCAGAACCCCTTCGAGGCGTTGTTGACGAGCGCCGCGGTGGTCATCGTCCCGATCATCGCGGCCGCTGCGAACGGCGTGAGCAGCCCCATCGCGAGGCCGAGTCCACCGACGACCTCGCTCGTTCCGGCCATGACCGCAGCGATCCGCCCGTCACCGAACCCGAGGGAGCGGAACCACGATGCGGTTCCCGACAGCCCTCCCCCACCGAACCAGCCGAACAGCTTCTGGAACCCGTGGAGCGAGAACGTGACCCCGACGAGCACCCGCAGGACCAGCAGTCCCAGATCGATGGCCTCCATGGTCAACTCCCGGTCGAGGTGGTCTCGGGTCGCCGTCCGCGTCCGCCCGGTCGGAGCGCATCGGCGGTGAGTTCGTCAACGACCCGGTGCGCGGCGGACAGCCCGGCAGGACTGCCGTGGGCGCGGACGATACCCACGGTGTACATCCCGGCGGCGTTCGCTGCCGCCAGGCCGACGGCGGTGTCCTCGATCGCCGCACAGTCGGGAGCGGGAACCCCGATCCGATCCGCAGCCGTCAGGTAGGGCTGCGGGTCCGGTTTGTGCCGTTCGACGTCGTCCGCCCCGACGATCACACCCACCAGCGAGGTCAGCCCGCCTCGGTCCAGCACCCGCTCGACGTGTCCGTGGCTGGAGGACGACGCGACCGCGATGGGGACCCCCGCGGCGTGCAGTTGGCGCATCGTTGCCATCGCATCGGGGTACAGCACCAACTCCCGGTCGAACAGGTCGATGAAACGCTCGCGCAGCGATGCCCGGAACCGGTCCTGCTCGCCGAGGTCGACCCGTGCGGAGAAGTAGGCCCAGTTCTGCCGGAACGGGTGACCGATCACCGCGTCGAAGTCCTCGCTGGTCGGCTCGTAGCCGTACGTCGCGAGGGTGTGGCCCCAGGCACGGCTGGAGAGCGATTCCGTGTCGGCGATCGTGCCGTCGCAGTCGAACACGACACCTCGCGGCAGGGACCCCCCACTCACACCGGCGGCTCCGGGTCGTACTGGATCCCGCGCCGGACCTCGCGGGCCCGTTCGACCGACGACAGACGCGCGACCAGGTGCAGGGCCGCGTCGATGCCGGCGGAGACCCCGGCTGCGGTGATCACCTCACCGGCATCCACGAACCGATCGTCGGGACGCACCTCGATGTCCGTGCCGAGTTCTGCCAGGCGGTCGAGTGTCGACCAGTGGGTGGTCGCGGGCCGGCCGTCGAGCAGTCCCGCATCGGCGTACACCAGTGATCCTGTGCAGACACTCATCATCAGCGTGCCCGCCTCGCGGAACGCCCGGACCCGCTGCCGGATCGTCGGGTCTCCGATGTGCTGGCGGGTACCGCGTCCGCCGGGGTAGATCAGGACGTCGATCGGTCCGAGGTCCGCCCAGGTGTGATCCGTGAGGACCCGCAGCCCCTTGGCGCAGGTCACCGGCCCGGGAGCGTCTGAGACGGTCACGACCTGCACATCGTCCTCCGGCCCGCTCGCCCAGTACGCCAGGACCTCCCAGGGACCCGCCCAGTCGAGTTCCTCGGCACCATCGAAGACGTGGACCGCGATCCTCATGCGTGCTCCTCTGATCGTTGTCTGGCGGCCTCCTCGGCGACATCCGCGGCACGGGTCAACTGCAGGATGGTGTCCGCAACGATCTCAGGTGCCTCCTCGTGCACGAAGTGCCCGACCCCAGGGATCCCGACCAGCGTGGCATCGAGGTCGCGCGCCACCTTGGGGGCCAGGTGGAACGGGGTCACGCGGTCCTGTTCGCCCCAGAGGACCATCGCCGGGACCCGCAGGCGATGGGCCCCATCGGGGCTCCGCAGGAACGGCGCCGCGCGCCGCATACGCCGCAAGGCCCCGTCCACGACCGCTCGGCGTGACAACGTCCGGTAGTAGGCCAGCCAGCCGGCCGGGTCGGCCGTGACCGCAGCGACGTAGCGCTCCATCGCCTCCGGGGTGAACGGCTCCTTGACCACCGACGAGTAGCGGATCGCAACGCGCGTGAGCGGTCCTCCCGCGAGCTTGAAGGCGACCTGGGGCGCCAGCGGGACGTTCAGCAGTGGGATGTGCCAGGCAGCCCGAAGGTCGACCTGCCGGAAGGGTGACGAGGCCACACCCAGAGCCCGCACCCGTCCCGGATGACGGAACGCCGTCGACAGCGCAACCGCACCGCCCCAGTCGTGGCCGACCACCACGGCCCGGCGGGCGTGCAGGCCGCGGATCAGCTGGGCGATCTCGTCGGCGAGTGTCTCCGGGTCGTACCCGTGCCGCGGCGCATCGGACCGGCCGAATCCCTTCAGGTCCGGGCAGACCACGCGGTAGCCGGCTTCGACCAGGGTCGGGGCGACCAGGCGCCAGGACGACCCGTCCTCGGGCCAGCCGTGCAGCAGGACGATGAGGTCGTCGCGGGGCGCATCGCCATCAGGGACATCCCAGGACGGCGACCCGAGGGCACGGACGAAGAACCGCGTCTTCCCACCGGAGACGTACCCCTCACGCCACACCTTGGCACCTTTCGACCCCCGTAGCCTACGCGTTCGCACCTCTGGCTCCTGACGCCGGACCCCACGACGGTCTCTCGTCGTTCCAGCCACCGCCACGACTCGCGTTAGGGTTCAGCAGCCCTGGCTGGCCGCCGTCAACCCCGAGGCACCCGTGCCGACCGATCACCCGATCTTCGAACTCGCCGACCGTTTCGTCGACGAGACCGCAGCACTGTCACCGATGTCGGCCACCTACATCGGCGTCGACGGACACGATCACCGGTGGGGCGACCTGGGACCCGAGGGGGTCGCCGCCGAGGCTGATCAGCTGCAGCGGACACGCGCGCAACTCGACGCACTTCCCACGGCACGCAACGTCGAGGAGCGACTCGCGATCCGCGTACTCCGTGACCACCTCGACCCGCTGATCGATGACCACGTTCACGGCGAACCGCTCCGGGACCTCAGCCACATCGCATCCACCGTGCCGGAGATGCGCAACATCCTCGAGGTACAGGACACCTCGACACCGGACGGCCAGGAGGCCCTCGCGCAGCGGCTGGAGGGGCTGCCCGACGCGCTGGCAGCCTGGCGGCGACGTCTGGACGTGGGTATGGCTCGTGACATCATGGCTGCCCGTCGCCAGGCCGAGAGCGTGGCCGGGCAACTCCGGGACGCGGTCGCCGATGACGGGGCCTTCCCACGCCGCATCGATCGCCTGCGCCGCGAGGCTCCACACCTGGCCGAACGGCTCATGCGGAGCCTGCCGGCACTGCGACGGGCGGCCGTGGACACCGCGAACTGGTTGGAGACCGTCTACCTGCCGGCGGCCCCGGCCGCGGATGCCGTGGGTCCCGAGCGGCACCGCCGAGCCCTCCATGGCCTGCTTGGGACCGACCTCGACATCGATGAGGCCTACGACTGGGCCTGGACGGAACTCCGCGCGCTCCTGGATCGCGCCGGCACGGTCGCTGCACGCATCGTTCCGGATGCCGGGTTGGCCGACGTCCTGGAGCACCTGCGGACCGATCCCGGTGAAGCGGCACCCTCCCCGGAGCGGTTCCGCGACCTGATGCAGGAACGTCAGACCATCGCGCTCGAGGCGTTGTCGGGCGAGCACTTCGACGTCCCCCCGCCGATCCGCCACGTGGACGTGAAGTTGGCGCCACCGGGTGGCGCTCTGGGGGCCTACTACGTCGGACCGAGCGAGGACCTGACCCGACCCGGGTCGATCTGGTGGTCGCTCGGTGAGCGCACCTCGGTCCCACTGTTCGAGGAGGTCTCCACCGCCTACCACGAGGGGTTCCCGGGGCACCACCTGCAGGTCGGCCTCCAGGTCATGCATGCCGATCGGCTGTCACGCGCCCATCGGCTGCTGATCTGGAACCCGGGGTACGGCGAGGGCTGGGCCCTCTACACCGAGACCCTGATGGACGAACTCGGCTTCCTCGAACGCCCGGCCTACGAACTCGGCTACCTGACGTCGTCACTCCTGCGAGTGTTGCGGGTGGTGATCGACATCGGCCTGCACCTGGAGAGGGACATCCCCGCGTCCGCGCCGTTCGCCGCCGGGCAGCCCTGGAGCTTCGAGGTCGCCGTGCGGGCCCTGATGGACATCGGTGGACTGGACGAGGACTACGCCATCAGCGAGGTGACCCGCTACCTCGGCTGGCCCGGGCAGGCGATCAGCTACGCGATCGGACAGCGCGAGATCCTGCGCCTGCGCGACCAACGTCGGCAGCGCGATGGTGACAGGTTCGACCTGAAGGCGTTCCACGCCGACGTGCTCGGATCCGGACCCGTCGGGCTGGACCATCTCCGGGAGCTCGTGTTGTGACGGCACCGCGGAGCCCGGCTCGGCGTCACCAGCCCGTCGAGGACGTCCCGGGTTCGATGCCGTAGAACACGCGCTCGCAGACCTGCCGGACGTGACGGGCGTGCCGGAGCCGGTTCTCCTCGAGTTCCTGCCACCGCCCACGGCCGTAGCCCATCGACCGCGCCAGCTTCTCGAGATCGGGATGTGCCGACGGCATCACGTCCACGTCGCGGTGGCGGAGCAGGTAGAGGCGGTTGCGCAACTCCGAGAGGAAGCGGTACCCGTCCCGGAGCCACACGGCATCCTGGTGGCCGATCATCGAGGCGTCCTGGAGCGCGTCGAGCGCCTCCATCGTGGAGGTGGACCGCACCGAGCGGGCCCTGCCACCGTTGGTCTGCAACAGCAGTTGCACCGTCCACTCGGCATCCGACAGCCCACCGGGTCCGAGCTTGAGGTGGCGCTCGGCGGGGATACGACGGGGGATGCGCTCCTTCTCGATACGCGCCTTCATCCGCCGCATCGGCGCGAGCACGGCATCCGGGTTCTCGGCCGGATAGGCGAGCTCGCGGGCGACCTCGACGAACCGCTGCCCGAGGTCCCGATCTCCGGCGACGTGTCGGGCCTTGATCAGCGCCTGGTGCTCCCAGGGGTCGGACCACCGGTGCCAGTACCCCTGGTAGGACTCGAGCGACCGGGACAGCGCCCCCGACCGTCCCTCCGGGCGCAGGTCGGCGTCGACCTCGAAGGCGGTGCCCTCCGCGGTGATGGCCGACAGCGACCGCATGACGTTGCTGACGATCTCCATGGCCAGTTTGGTGGCCCCCTGCTCGTCATCGGCCCCCGGGACCACCTCATGGACGAACAGGACGTCGAGGTCGGAGACGTAGTTGAGTTCCCGGCCACCGAGCTTGCCCATCCCGATGATCGCGATGCTGACCGGGAGCTCGTCCGGAGAGTCCAGCCGGAGCCGACGTGCCTGGGCCCGCAACTCGGCCCGCAGTGCCGCGACCAGGCAGGCCTCCCCGAGCGCCGTGAGCTCCTGGCCGACGCCACCGATCTCCGCCGCGCCGGACAGGTCACGCAGGACGATCCGCAGCAGCTCCAGCCGCTTGAAGCGACGCAGAGCCGCGTCGGTGTCCTGCCAGTGCAGCCGAGCGACGGCCATCTTGACCAGCTCGTCACGGGTGCGGGCGTGCTCGCGCAGGCCCTCGTCCTGGAGCCATTCGATGCCCTGCGGCTGTCCGACGAGCAACTCCCCCGCGACCCGGCTGGTACCGAGGACGCGTCCGAGCAGTTCGGAGGCCGGCGGGTGGTCGCGGAGGTGGGACAGCAGCTCGCCGCGGTCACCCTGCGCCTCGACGAGGTCCCGGAAGGACGACAGACCGCGGTCCGGATCGGGCGTGTCCTGCAGCACGTCGAGGATCGCCGGGAGGACCGCCCGAACCGTGCGTGCGCGACGTGACAACCCGGCGGTCAGGGCGCCCAGATCGCGCAGGGCAGCAGCACCGTCGCGGAACCCGAGCGCCTTCAGTCGCTCCTGGGCGGCCTTCGCACCCATCGCCGTGACCTCACCCGGCACGCTGACACCGGTGGTCGTCGTCGGCACCTCGACGTAGGCCTCCAGCAGCGGCCGGTAGAACAGCTTGGCGTGCAGTTCCCGGACCTCGCCCTGGACGCGGGTGAGGTCCCGGAGGAACGCGACCCGCGCCGCCTGATCACCGTCGGGTCGATAGCCGAGCGACCGTGC
Organism: Nitriliruptoraceae bacterium; assembly: GCA_007136095.1. Lineage (GTDB taxonomy): Bacteria > Actinomycetota > Nitriliruptoria > Nitriliruptorales > Nitriliruptoraceae > CSSed11-175R1. Next base: position 4,429 of record SLHP01000066.1, on the reverse strand, counting down.
CAACCACTCCTGGTTGGCATCGTCCTTCGGGATCGTGTGGGTCCGTCGCTCGTGCGCCAACTGCAGCCGGTGTTCGATCGTGCGCAGCTGCCGGTAGGCGTCGGCGAACGGCTGGGCATCCTCGTCGTCCACGTAGCCGTTGGCGACCAGTGCCGCCAAGGTGGGCAGGGTCCCGGTCAGACGCAGGGACCGGTCCCCCCGTCCATGCACGAGTTGCAGCAGTTGCACGGCGAACTCGATGTCCCGGATCCCCCCGGGGCCGAGCTTGACCTGCCGGCCACCGTGCCGCACGACCTCCGGCTTGGTCTCGATCCTGGCCTTCATCTGGCGGATCTCGGCGATGACCTCCGGGTCCAGGTCGTCGGGCCACACGAACGGCTCGGCCGCGCGCAGCCAGCGCTCCCCGAGGTCCATGTCACCGGCCACGGGTCGCGCCTTGATCAACGCCTGGAACTCCCAGGTCTTGGCCCACCGTTCCCAGTACGCGACGAAGGACGGGATCGTGCGTGACAGGGCCCCGGAGCGACCTTCGGGACGCAGGGTCGGGTCGACCTCGTAGGCCCGCCCCATCGTCGTCGAGGCGTTGAGTAGTTCGAGCAGCTTCGTGAGGACCTCGGTGGCCTCGTGGGCCGCGACATCCTCGTTGACGCCAGCAAGCGGCTCATGGACGAAGACCACGTCGACATCGGACACGTAGTTGAGTTCGAGACCCCCGAGCTTGCCCATCCCGATCACCGCGATCCTGACGGCGTGGTCCGGACCCGCGACCTGGTCGTGAACGGCTTCGAGCGTGCCGGTCAGGACGCCCTGCGCCAGACCCGCGAGCTCATCCGCGATGACCTCCACGCCGGCGGCACCGGTCAGGTCCCGCGCCGCGATGTCGGCGGTTGCAGCGCGGCGGGTGGCCGCGATGCCCGAGGACTGGACCCGGGGATCGTCGGATGCACGGACGGCTTCGGCGACCGCCTTCGCGGTGGCTTCGATATCCACCTGATCCAGCGTGCGTAGCGCGGCGACCGCGTCAGGATGCTGCGCCAACAGATCCCCGAGTGGGCGGGAGGCGCCGGCGACCGCGACGATCCTCGCCAGCCAGTCGTGGTCGTCGGCGACCCGGCCGAGGAGCCCGGGCTGTTCGGTGGCCAACGCGGTGATGCAGGTCACCGCATCCTGCGGATCGGTCGCCTCGCTGATCATCGGCAGGAGCCCGTGGGCGATGTCCTCACCGTCGTCGGTGACCAGTCCCGCGGCCTCGAGTTCCGGCCACGCCCGGCCAGGATCCAACCCTGCCGCGGCCAGGCGGGCGCGCAGAGACCTCGGTCGGGCGGTCATCGGAACGTCACAGCGTCGGCAGGAAGCGCTCGAGCTCGAACGGGGTGACGTGGGCCGAGTACTCCTCCCACTCACGCCGCTTGTTGGCCAGGAAGTGTGAGAACAGGTGCTCGCCGAGCGTGTCGGCGACCAGTTCCGAGGACTCCATGATCTGCAGCGCCTCACCGAGGCTCGACGGCAGCCGCTCGATACCCGCGGCCGCGCGTTCTGCGGGCGTGAGCTCGAAGGCGTTGTCCTCGGACTCCTCGGGCAGGACGTACTCCTGCTCGATGCCCTTGAGCCCCGCCGCCAGGATCAGGGCGAAGGTGAGGTAGGGGTTGCAGGCCGGGTCGGGAGCGCGGTACTCGATGCGCGTGGACGTGCCCTTGCGGGGCTTGTACATCGGGATGCGGACCAGAGCGCTGCGGTTGGACCGACCCCAGGTGACGAACACGGGTGCCTCGCCGGACGGCAGCGGCCCGTGGAGGCGGGCGGTCAGACGCTTGTAGGAGTTGACCCACTGGTTGGTGACGGCACTGATCTCACGGGCGTGTCGCAGGACCCCCGCGGTGAACATGCGGGCGATGGGCGACAGGCGGTACTCATCGGATGGGTCGTCGAAGGCGTTGCTGTCGCCTTCGAACAGCGACAGGTGCAGGTGCATCGCGTTGCCCCACTCGCCCTCGATGGGCTTGGGCATGAACGAGGCGTAGATGCCCCGCTGCAACGCCGTCTCCTTGACCACCAGCCGGAAGGTCATGATGTTGTCGGCCATCGTCAGCGCATCGGCGAACCGTAGGTCGATCTCGTGCTGGGAGGGCGCGACCTCGTGGTGGGAGAACTCGACCGAGATCCCCATGCGCTCCAGCATGTTGATGGCCTGGCGCCGGAAGTCCTGTTGGACGTCCAACGGCGTCATGTCGAAGTACGACCCGTTGTCCAGGGGTGTCGGGTCGTCCTGGCCCTTGAACAGGAAGAACTCCATCTCCGGGTGGACGTAGAAGGTGAAGCCCATCTCGGCGGCGCGCTCCAGCGTGCGCTTGAGCACGTGGCGGGGGTCGGCGGCGAACGGTTGCCCGTCCGGCGTGAGGATGTCGCAGAACATGCGGGCGACGCCCTGTGACTCCGGCCTCCACGGCAGGACCTGGAACGTCGAGGCATCCGGCACGACCAGCATGTCGGCTTCCTGGACCCGCGCGAACCCGTCGATCGACGAGCCGTCGAACCCGATGCCCTCGGTGAAGGCGTTCTCCAACTCAGCAGCGGTGATCGCGACGCTCTTCAGGAACCCGAGCACATCGGTGAACCACAGACGGATGAAACGGACGTCACGTTCCTCCACGGTTCGAAGGACGTACTCCTGTTGCTTGTCCACACCACGCTCCTGCCGCGGGGAGGCAGGTGAGGCCCCCACGTCCGGCCATGCATCGTAGTCAGCGTCCCACGTCTCGCTGACCTCCCCGGGCGGGTGCGGGTCTGCAGATCGGGTCCCGTCGTCCGGCGCGTCCGGATCACCCAGGCTCTCGAAGGCTCGGCGTGCCTCCTCGAGCTGCAGATCGTCAGGCTCCGACATCGCGGTGCACGTCCTCTCGTCGGCGGTGGGGCATGGCTCCGACGTCCATGACCGCAACGGGACCGGCACCCGTGAAGGTGCCGGTCCCGCCCGTGCCTCTCATCGACCGGTCGAGGTTCGGCAACCGGTCGTCGAACTCAGGAGCTCGAGCTGTAGCTGCCTCCGGACGCCAGTTCCGGGTAGCCGGCGACGCCGTGCTCGTGCACGTCGAGGCCCTCGATCTCCTCCTCCTCGGAGACGCGCAGCTGGCCCATGGCCTTCAGCACGCCGAACAGGATGGCCGAGCTGATCCCGACCCAGGCAGCGACGCCGACGATCCCGATGACCTGCGCGATGACCAGTTCCGCGCCCCCGCCGGTGAACAGACCACCGTCGATCGCGACGAGTCCGACCCACAGGGTGCCGAGGATGCCGCAGGTGCCGTGGACGCTGATGGCACCGACCGGGTCGTCGATCTTCAGCGAGTCGAACATGGTGACGGAGACGACCACGAGCAGCCCGGCGAGGAAGCCGACCAACAGTCCCATCTCGAGTGCCACGGAGTCGGCACCGGCGGTGATACCCACCAGACCGGCCAGGATGCCGTTGGCCATCATGGCCACGTCCCACTTGCCGTTCTTCAGGCGGGTGAAGATCCCGGCCGTGGCACCACCGGCACCACCGGCGAGCGCCGTGTTCACGATCACGAAGCCGATCAACTCACCATCGAGCTCGAGGACCGAGCCGCCGTTGAACCCGAACCAGCCGAAGAACAGCAGCAGGGTCCCGAGCGCGGCCATCGGCATCGAGTGGCCGGGGATACCGCGGGCCTTGCCGGTCTTCGGGTCGAACTTGCCGATGCGCGGTCCGAGGAACGCGGCACCGACCAGAGCAGCGACGCCACCGGTCATGTGCACGATCGTCGAGCCGGCGAAGTCGGCGAAGCCGAGCTGGTCGATCCAGCCGCCACCCCAGGTCCAGGCGCCGACGATCGGGTAGATCAGACCGGTCATCACGATCGCGACCGCGACGTAGGCACCGAACTTCATCCGTTCCGCGACCGCACCGGAGACGATCGTCGCGGCGGTCGCCGCGAACATCGCCTGGAAGGCGAAGTCGATCTCCAGGGTTCCGTCGGGGTCGTAGGTGTCGCCGATGAGGAAGAAGTTGTCCGTGCCGAACAGGCTCGCGACCTGCTCGCCGTACATCAACCCCCACCCGATGGCGTAGTACACCACGATCCCGAGCGAGATCGTCATCAGGTTCTTCCCGATGATGTTCGCCGCGTTCTTGGTGCGGGTCATCCCCGCTTCCAGCATGGCGAACCCGGCATGCATGATGAAGACCAGGACGGTCGCGACCATCAGGTAGAGCACGATGGTCGCCAGCGCAAGATCTTCGATGGTCATATCTTGGGCGAACGCGGGCGCGGCAGTCACGGCCATCAATGCGGACGTCACCACCCCCAACTTCAAGAGACGCTTCACGACAGGAACCCTCCAGGTCGACTCGTCGGACGGCCCAAGCCCCGTCGCCGCCGACGCGCACGCGCCGTCTGGCCGGACCTGA
>SLHP01000212.1 GCA_007136095.1 Nitriliruptoraceae bacterium | reverse complement strand
TCGTGGCGCTCGTGGCGCTCGTGGCGCTCGTCCTCCCGGCGACCGCACAGGACACCGACGACCTCCCTGACGTGCGCCTGTCGATCTCCGGGTTGACCGGTGTGCTCGGCCCGGGAAGCGTCGACCTGCCCGAAGAGGGTGACCGAGATCCACAGAACGTGCCGGAACCCACGACCTCGATGGCGCTGCGCGTCCTCATCGAGAACCGCGGCGAGCAGGACCTCCAGGCACTCCGACTGGTCACCGAGATCCATCCGGCCGTCACCTCACGCAGCATGCTGCGGCAGGCGTTGAACGGTGACCTGGCGACCGATCCGTTGACGATCCGTGATCCGGCACTGGCGGATGGCGGGACGTTGGCCGGTGGCGAGGTCGCGGGCATCGCCGAGGAGTTCGATCCGTCCGAGGTCGCCTGGGCTGCGGACGGCGGGGTCCATCCGGTCCGGATCTCGGTGACCCGCGGGACCCAGGTGCTGGACGAGGTCGTGACCGCCGTGGTGTGGTTGACCAACCGACCACCCGAGCCGATCCAGACGGTCATGGTGTGGCCCATCGATGAGGCTCCGTGGCGCATCGCGGGCGGCGAGTACGACGCGGGTGGGGGGCGGTCGATACGGACCGGCGAACGGCTGGACTCGCTGGTGCGGGCCCTGGAGGTCGCATCGGGCCCGCCGGTGGTTCTGGCACCCGCTCCACACCTGCTCGAGGATCTCCGCGACCAGGCGAACGGGTTCATCCTGCGCGAGCGGCTCGACGGCGGCAACGTCGAGCCGCGACAGGTCGAAACCGAAGATGAGGAAGCCAGGCAGGCGAACGATGCACTCCGCCGGCTACGGGACGTGGCCGGCGCATCGCCCTACGCGCCCATCAGCGGCAGCTACGCGTCCGCCGACCTATCCGCCCTCCACGCCACCGGGAACGCTCCGTCACGCAACCTCGCGAGTGAGGCCGCATCGGTCGCACGGCAACGCCTGCAGCTGGAGCTCGATCGGTCACCGAGCGGGGTGGTCCATCTGATGGATGGACCGGTCACGGCTCCGGTGCTCGATCTGATCCCCGGTGAGCAGCTGCTCGTCCCCTACGACGCGACCATCCTGCCCGATGCCGAGTTCGACCCGGATCTGGGCCCAACTCTGCACCAACTGCAGTCACCCGCAGGTCGCGCCCTGACCGCGATGGTCGCCGACCCGTACCTGACCGAGCTGGTGAGCGAGCCCGACGTGGCCGCAGGGCCGGTCGCCGCCTCGCAGCGCATCATGGCCGAAACCGCGATGATCCACTTCGAGGCGCCGAGCACCAGCGGCCGCACCCTGCTGCTGATGCCGAGGCCGGACTGGGACCCCGGTCTGGACGTCGCCACGCTCGTCCTCGAACAGCTCCAGGACGCGAACTGGCTGGAGCTGACCTCTCCCGAGGCCGCCGCGACCGACGCACGACGCTCACCGGCCGACCTCGAGCTCCGTGCCCCCGAGGCTCCCGACTTCCCCTCCGGGTTCGCAACCGAGCTGGACGCCGCGATCATCGAGCTCGAGGCGGCACAGACCACGTTGACCGAGGGAGCGTCCACGATCGGTGGCCGCGATCGGACGACCCTGCAGGACGCGCTGATGCGGTCCACCTCGCAGTGGTTGCGGTCGGATGACCAGGCGGCGGCAGAGCCGCTGGTCCGTGACGTGCGTCGCGCGGTCAGCGACCTGTTCGGGGCGGTCAGGATCTCCGACGCGTCGGTGACGTTGACCTCCGACAGTGGACAGGTGCCCATCACCCTGCAACGGACCCGCGGTGGTCCGATCAACCTGCAGATCGAGGTGGCGTCGCAGGGGCGACTGGTCTGGCCCGACGGCCGGCGCTCCGAGGTCCTGACGCTCGACGAGGACAGCAGCACGACGGTCTCGTTCGCGACCGAAGCACTCTCGACCGGCACGTTCCCCGTCACTGTTCGGGTGACCGACCCCTCCGGCGCGGTCGAGTTGCAGAGCACGACCCTCACCGTGCGCTCGACCGCGATCTCCGGGCCCGCCCTGACCGGCATCAGCTCCGTGGTGGTGATCCTGCTGCTCATCGGTGGCCTCCGACGACGCCATGGATCACCCCCGCTCGAGCTCGTCTCCGACGAGGATGGTCGTGATCCGCAGGGCGACCGGCCATACTGACCCCGCGGAGGCGGTGAGGGGATGCTCATGTGGAGGCAAGAGGACGGCGACATCATCTCTCGATGGCTGGTGCAACTGGTCCTGGTCATGGTGGTGGTCGCCTTCGTGGGCTTCGAGGGCGTGAGCATCGCGGTGAACCACCTGTCCCTGGACGAGGATGCGCGTCAGGTCGCCGCAGCCACACGTACGGCGTATCGTGATGGACGAGATATCGACGATGCCGCGGAGGCCGGCCTGGCGACTGCGGCGGAGCAGGGGATCGAGGTGACCGACGTGATCCCGGCTGAGGACGACTCGGAACTGACCTTCATGCTCGAGAAGCAGGCCTCGACGCTGGCACTGCACCGGTTCGACCGCTTGGAGGGGATCACCATCGCCCGCACCGCACGCACCGTCCCGCTCGCGCCCTGACCCGTGGCACAACGACGAGGTGCCCCGCTCGACTCGGATCAAGATGCCGAGGGAGCCGACGTTGCCGGCGGGGGCGCTGCTGACGGCGGGAGCACCGACGACGGCGGGAGCACCGACGACGGCGGGGACGCCGACGGCCTCGGCGGGGTCGACCACGACGCGAACACCATCGTCGGGGATGATGATCCGCGGACGCCGACCAGCCGGGCCTGGCCCGACCGCGCCCACCTCGGCGAGCGTTACGAGTTGCTCGAGCCGATCGCCTCAGGCGGTGCCGCGATCGTCTGGTTGGCCTACGACCAACACCTCGCCCGGCACGTCGCGGTCAAGCTGCTCCACCCCCACCACGCCAACGACACCACGGTCGTTGAACGCTTCGAACGTGAATCCCGCAGTGCGGCGAAGCTCAGTCACCCCAACGCCGTCCGGATCTACGACACCGGACGGGATGACGACCTCGTCTACCTGGTCATGGAACACGTGGACGGGCCCAGTCTGCGGGAGGTGATGAGCGAGCACGGACAGATCGACCCCATCGTGGTCGCCGCGATCGGCGAACAGGTGGCCTCGGCCCTTGGCGCCGCGCACGGACACGGGCTGGTGCACCGTGACATCAAGCCGGCCAACATCCTGCTGGCGGCTGACGGCACGGTCAAGGTCACCGACTTCGGGATCGCCAAGGCTCTGACGGGAACCGACGCCACCCTGACCAACCCCGGCACCGTCGTGGGCACCGCGGCCTACGTCGCTCCGGAGCAACTGCAGGATGCCGAGGTCGATGCCCGCGCGGACATCTACGCGCTCGGGGTGGTCCTCCACGAGTGCCTCACGGGTCGCCCCGCGTTCAGCGGCGACACCCCGACCGCGACGGCCGCCATGCGTCTGAGCCATGATCTGCTGCCGCCCCGCCAACTGCGTGCAGACGTCCCGCGCGCTCTGGACGACATCGTTGCGCGCGCGACCCAGCGCGACCCGACCGATCGCTATGCGGATGGCAGCGTGCTGGCGTCCGCGTTGGCAGCGCTGGTGACGAGCAAACCGAGCGACGTCACCGCGAGCCTGTCGGGGCCGAGCCCCACGTCCACCCCCGATCTGGCACCGCTCGACCAGCGTCCCTACTCCGGATCCATGCCCAGCACCCGTCAGGAGTACGCGCGGCGGCTGGCCGCTGCGCTGATCGGCGGGTTCGTGCTGGCACTCGTCGCCTACTTCGCGACGCAGGCGCTGCGTGACGAAGATCCGACACCCCCACCGGAGGCCATCCCCTGGGAGGTGGTCGAGACCGAGGTCTTCGACCCGACGGCACCCGGTCGCGGCGACAACGCCGATCTGGTGGGACGCGCGGCCGACGGCGATCCGCAGACGGCCTGGACCACGCGGACCTATCCAGACCGCACCTTCGGTGACCAGAAGCCGGGCATCGGCCTGGTCTTCGATCTCGGGGAACCGGTGGAGGTCAGGTCCATCACGATCGAGTTGATGCGTGGCGGCATCGATGTCGAGCTCTACGCGGCCGACGAGCTCCCTGACGAGCAGGACGGCCTGGACGGATGGGGCGACATCCGGGCGGCGCAGACCGACATCCGCCCGCAGCAGTCGTTCCAGCTCAGTCCGACGACCCAGCGGTACTGGATGGTCTGGGTCACCGGACTGTCGGCGGACAGCGCCGGTGACTACCTGGCCGAGGTCGCCGAGGTCCGGTTCCGCGGACCCTCCTGATGGCGGGGCAACGGACGGCTCACGCCGGCGACGCGAGTGACGAGGAACTCGTCGCGACCTACGTGAGCGCGGACCGGTCCCGGGCATCCCGTGAGGCCGCGTTCCAGGAACTCGTCGTTCGCTACCGACACCGACTCTTCGCGGTCTGTGTCCGGGTGCTCGGCTCCCCCGCCGACGCTGAGGAGGCGGTCCAGGAGACCTTCATCCGGCTGGCGCGCCACGCCGAGGGGTTCCGTGGCGATGCGAAGCTGTCCACGTGGCTCTACCGCGTGGCCCGCAACGTCTGCACGGATCACGTCCGGTACGACGCGCGCCGTCCGTCCACATCCGTCGCCGACATCCTCGAACATCTCGATGCTCCCGACGAGGACGACCCGATCGAGAGCCACGCGGCGCTGGCCACCGTGGGTCAGTCGCTGCGGCAACTGGACGCGGTGTCACGCCAGCTCCTGCTCCTGGTGGCCGTGGACGGCCTCTCGTATGCCGAGGCCGCACAGATCGCCGACCTGGCCGTCGGAACGGTCAAGAGCCGGGTGTCACGGGCCAGGCAGCAGCTCGGACGGTTGCTGGCCGACGGCGACCGTGACCACCCCGACCACACGGCACCGGCCACCGACGAGCCGCACCCGACCGGGGCCCCACCGACGACCGAACCCCGGGGGCCGCCAGCCGGTTGACGCCCGATGATGCACACCCGATCGGCGCAACCCGATCGGTCGATGCGACGTCCCACCCTCGCCGGACCTCCCCACTCTTCCCGCAACTTCCCCCTGACCGGAGCACCCGTGGACCGCGCCGTGCGACTGGCCGACTACCTGGCCGGTGAGCTGGATCCCGACGAGCACGCCGCCCTCGAGGCGGAGCTTGCCCGGGATCCCGCCCTGCGCGCAGACCTGCACGCCATGCGTGCGGCGGACGACCACCTGATCGCGATCCCACCGGCGGACCCCCCGGCAGGCTTCGAGGAACGTCTGGACGCCGCGATCGGCGAGCACCTGGCTGAGACCTTGGACCATCCCCCCGGGGCGGCCGGGTCAGCCACCGACGAACTCGCCACACACCGTGCCCGGACGGCCTCGGGTCCGGGTCTGCCCAGATGGGTCACCGCCGTGTCCGGGGCCGCCGCAGCGATCCTGGTCCTCGCAGGTGCCGGGCTCGTGTTCACCGGCGTGCTCGGCGGCACGGACGACGGGGATGAGGCCTTCCAGACGCAGTCGCTCGACGCGATCGAGGAGGAGGCGTTCGAGACGGACGAGATGGCTGACGATGCCGTCGCGGACGGTCCACTCCTGCTCGGCGGGGACCGATCCATCGACGACCGGGACATCGAGGGACTGCTCGAGGATCCGGACGCCTTCGGGATCGCAGCCCGCAACCTCGAGGTCAGCGCAGCTCAGGACCTCGCGACGTCCTTCGCGCAGGCGCTGGGCGCCGGCCCCGTGGACGATGCCACCGCCGAGAGCCCGGACGCCGATGACAGCGGCGCAGCCACCGCGGAGGATGCTCCGGGCCCGCAGCGTGAGCCCGCCGAACTGCGTGGCGATGCGGACCTGTCCCCCACCGACCGCGCGCAGGTCGGGGCCTGCCTCGAGTTGCTGGTGGCGGACGCCCCCGACGTGATCCCGACGTACGCGGAACTCGTCGTGTTCGACGGAGACGACGCCATCGTCTTCGGACTGGTCACCGAGGACCCCGAGTCGGGGCGGCTCACGCGGCGCGAGGCATGGATCGTCGATCGCAACACCTGCGAGGTCCGCCTCTTCACCCAGCGGTGACCGGCTCCCGGTGACGCCGGGGCCGGCCACCGTCCCCGGCGTCCGGGAATGTCCACGAGCCCGCGCTGGTTGCCTACGATACGGAAATCGCTCGGATACCCGTTCTCCTGTCCTTCCCGCCCCCTTGAGGTCGTCGATGTCATCCACGGACACCACCCACCAGGTCACCATCATCGGATCCGGACCCGCTGGCCTGACCGCCGCGGTGTACGCGGCCCGTGCCAACCTCGAACCGCTCGTGATCGAGGGGGTCATCGAAGGCGGGCCGACCGGCGGTCAGCTCACGTTGACCACCGATGTCGAGAACTTCCCCGGGTTCGCGGACGGCATCATGGGTCCGGAGTTGATCCTGCAGATGCGGGCCCAGGCCGAACGATTCGGCACCACCTTCATCACCGAGGACATCGTCAAGGTCAACGTCGAACAGCGTCCGTTCACGCTCGAAACGGCGTCGGGCAACGCGATCAGCACCCAGGCACTGATCGTGGCGACCGGCGCCAAGCCCCGCCGCCTCGACATCCCCGGCGAGGCCGAGTTGTGGGGCTCGGGCGTCTCAGCCTGCGCGACGTGCGACGGCTTCTTCTTCCGTGACCAGCACGTGGTCATCGTCGGTGGTGGGGACTCGGCGATGGAGGAAGCCATGTTCCTGACCAAGTTCGCCGCCAAGGTCACCGTCGTCCACCGCCGCGACGAGCTTCGTGCCTCCAAGATCATGCAGGACCGTGCGTTCGCCAACGACAAGATCGACTTCGTCTGGAACGCCATCCCGACCGAGGTCAACGGATCCGATGGCAAGGTCTCGTCGCTCACGCTGAAGGACACCCAGACCGGCGAGTTCAGCGATCTTCCGTGCGACGGGTTGTTCCTGGCCATCGGTCACATCCCCAACACGTGGCTGTTCGACGGCACGCTGGAGACCGACAATGACGGCTACCTGATCGTCGACCAGCCCACCACCCACACCAACGTGCCCGGCGTGTTCGCCTGCGGCGACGTGATGGACCACACCTACCGCCAGGCCGTCACCGCGGCCGGCACCGGCTGCCGCGCTGCGATGGATGCCGAGCGTTGGTTGGCTGCGGGCGGCGACGCCTCGCACCAGTAGCTTCCCCGCCAGACGCTCCGAACAACCACCCGACAGGAGAACCCATGGGTGCCACTCCCGTAACCGACAGCGACTGGGACACCGAGGTCCTCGCCTCCGACCGGCCCGTGCTCGTGGACTTCTGGGCCGAATGGTGCGGACCGTGCAAGATGGTCTCACCGATCGTCGACGAGATCGCCGACGAACAGGGCGACAACCTGAAGGTCATGAAGATCGACGTCGACGACAACCCCGGGACCGCCCGGCAGTACGGGATCATGTCGATCCCGACGCTGATGGTCTTCAAGGACGGGCAGCTCGACAAGAAGATCGTCGGGGCGAAGGGCAAGGCCGCCCTGATGTCCGACCTGGCCGACTACACCGGCTGAGGTCGGCCCCGGGAGGCGGATGACCGCATGAACCCCGGACCTCCCGGCCGCATCCAGGCCGCGCTGCAGCGCGCATAAGCTCGCGGCCATGGAATACATCAGGCGCGGCCGTACGGGTCCCGAGGTCGAAGACGTCCAACGTCGCCTCGAGAACCTCGGCTTCGCGTGCCCGGACGACCGGGGGATCTTCGATGGGGCCACAGAAGCCGCCGTGCGCGCCTTCCAGCAGGTCCGGGGCCTGCCGTCGGACGGCATCGTCGGCGAGGACACGTGGCGCACGCTCGTGGGTGCCTCCGTCCGACTCGGGGACCGGATGCTGTATGTCACCCGCCCGCTGCTCCACGGCGACGACGTCCGGGAGCTCCAGCGGCGGCTCAGCCGCCTGGGCTTCGACAGCGGCTACGACGACGGGCTCTACGGTCGACAGACGTTCGATGCGGTCCGCGAGTTCCAACTGAACATCGGTATCACCGTCGACGGGATCGCCGGTCCCACCACCATCGACGGTCTGACCCGACTGCACCGCCAACACCAGGCCGCTCCGGCCTACGCCGTCCGGGAACGCGAACAGCTCCGACGGGCACCCCGGCAATCGCTGGCCGGGGCCCGGATCATGGTGGATCCGGGACGGGGGCCGGACGATCCCGGCGCGACCGGCCCGGACGGCGTCCGCGAGGCCACGTTGACCTGGCAGATCGCGTCCGTGGTCGAGGGGCAACTCGCCGCCCTCGGCGCCCATGTCGTGCTCAGCCGGGGCCCGGGGACCTCGCCGGCACCATCGGATCGGGCGGAACACGCCAACCTCGAGGATGCCGAGGTGATCCTGTCCGTCCACATGAACGAGGACCCCTCCCCCCTTGCACGGGGAGTGGCCGGGTACCACTTCGGGACGGACGGGTTCGTCTCCGACCGGGGGCGGGCGCTGGCCGAGCTCGCCGTCGACCGAGTGGTCGAGGTGACCGGCACCGCTCACTGTCGGGTCCATGCGTCAGCGCTCGCGCTGCTCCAGAGGTCACGCGCACCGGCGGTCGTGATCGAGGTCGGTTTCCTCAGTCATCCCGAGGAAGGTGTCCTGCTGACCGACCCCGCCTACCAGCGGCTCGTGGCAGCCGCGCTGGTCGACGCCACGGTGACGTTCCTGCTGGGCCGCTCGACCGCCCCGGAACACCACGCCCCGGTCCCCGCGTCGAGCGATGGCTCACCGGCCACGATCCTCTGAGCCGGGAGCGAGCACGTGCGCGGCCTCGGGGAGCGGACCACGCTGCACCGGTGGTGACACGCCGGTCAGCCCGCCCGTCGACGTGGTCGTGGGTTCGGGATGACCGGTTGTCGTTGCGTCGGCCATGTCCGCCGGGACGAGTCGCGCGCGCCGAAGCGTGATCATCGACGCACCGATGGTCACGCAGACGGCGCCTGCGAAGAAGGCCGCACCCGGGCCGCCCACATCCACCGCGAAGCCCGCCAGCGACGCACCGAGGGCGAAACCGAGCAGGACCGCGGCCTGTGTCCACTGCTGCGCTTCGGTCTGCGTCCCGCGGATCGCGAGGTCGTCGATCAGTTCGAACGCGGCGATGGTCGTCGGTCCGAGGAAGACGCCACTGAAGAACAGCGCGACGGCGAACACGGGGATCGACGCCAGGGACAGTGGGATGATGAACAGCCCCACGGCGAAGACGCCCGACAGCACGCACAGGCGCGTCGTGATGCTGCCCGGCCACTGGCGGCCACCGTAGATCACACCGCCCACCAGGCTGCCTGCGGCGATCGACGCGATCAGGCCCGCGGCACGAGGGGTCTCCATGAGTTGCGCGAACGCGGGAACGGCGATGTCGAGCACACCGAACACCACCGCGATGAAACCGATCGCCAGCACGAGCACGCGGATCCCGGGTGAGCGCAACGCAGCCAACGCATCCCGGTTGCGGTCACGGCGGGGGACCTCGCGGGCGGCCGATGTCGCTGCGAAACCGATCGCGCCGATACCCGACGCCAGTCCCGCCCCCACGACGGCCCAGGCAGCGCCGACGAACTCCGCGACGCCGACGGCCACCAACGGGCCGAGGATGAACCCCAACTCCACGGCGATCGTGGAGATCGCGAACGCCGTGGTCCGCAGTTGGCCGGTGGGGAACAGCCGCGACAGCACGACCCGGGCACAGGCCGTCGTCGGGGGGTAGACGGAGCCGGTGGCCACCGCCAGGAGCACCAGGACGATCACACCCGGACGGGCCGCGACGGCCGCGACGAACGCGACGGTGCCGGCGAGGTAGGCCAGACCATCCGGCAGCAGGATCCGCGGCGGCCCGAAGCGGTCCGCGAGCTTGCCCTGGAGCGGCGAGGCCAGCGCCACACCGACCTGATGCGCGGCGGTGACGATCCCGGCGACCGTATAGCTGTAGTCGAACTCGACGAGCAGGAGCACCATCGCCAACACGATCATGCCCGGCGTCAGCCGAGCGACGGTCGAGCTGATCAGCGGCCACCGGGCTTCCGGTGACGCCAACAGGCTGCGGTAGGCACCCACGGGCAGATCCTTGCGACGCGTCGGACCACCCATCGGTCCACGCTCGCGAACGGGACGGGTCGAGGTGTCTCGACGTCGAGAGGATCCTGACGATACCGCAGATGCCTAGCGGGTCAGACGCCGGCTCGTCCCGGCCGGTCGTCGGTCGTGGCCGTGGAGGTGTGACCGGGTGACAACGCCGGCGCCGGGTGGGGCAGGCGACCGAGCACCTCCTCCCACGCATGCTCCAACGACCCGGCCCAACGGACCGTGCGACGCACGTCGAGCCGGAACAGTGGGGTCCGCGGGTGTTCCGCGTGGACCTCGAACCCCTGGTGCACGAGCCAGGACGCCGGCAGCGTGCAACTGCGGTCGTGGAACCGGCGATCGCCGTAGACCTCGACCGCCCGGGCGTCGATCCGGATCGCCTCTCGCAGGGCCGCGCGGACCAGCAACCGTCCGACGCCTGCTCCCCGGTGCATCGGCGCGACCCAGGCGGTCGCCAACAGCACGGCGTCATCGCTCGTCGCGGGGACCATGAGCCCGCGGGGCGCGTAGACGGACATGGGAGCGAACGCCGCGAACGCCACCACCTCGTCGCCCAGGAGGACCAGACGCCCCGGCGGGAAACCCTCCTGCACACGGGCGGAGACCCAGGCCTGCTTGCGCACCGCGGGATCGGACGGGTGCCGATCCACCAGGGGTCGGGCGGCCGGAACCGCGCGGGTCCGCGGCTGTGGGCAGTCCGCCCCGAGCTCCCAGAACAGGCACGTCGAGCAGGGACCGGGGAGACGTTCGACGTTCTCCCCCGTCAGTTCCCGGACACGGCGCGCCATCGTGTGATCACTCCTCGACAGCCGGGTCCGGACCACCCTCCACGGCAG
>SLHP01000071.1 GCA_007136095.1 Nitriliruptoraceae bacterium | reverse complement strand
TCGGGATGTTGGTGACGTCACGCAGTTGCTGGACCGCCTCGAACGGCACGAACATGACGGCCGCGGCCGAGGCGACGGCCACGGCGACCAGCAACCCGAGAGAGCGCAGGGGCGTCCGTTCCAGCGCGATGATCAGCGCGATCGTGGCGGACCCGATGGAGACCGTCGGCCAGTGGAGGGACCCCAGGCTCAACACGGTGTCGACCGCCCGGGTGACCCGGTTCCCCTGACCGCTCTGGTAGCCCGTGAAGTTCGCGAGTTGGCCCAGCACGATGTTGACCGCGACAGCGTTCACGAACCCCGTCAGGACCGCGTTCGGCACGAAACGCACCAGGGTGCCCAAGCGGAGCACGCCGGCCACGAGCATCACGGCCCCGGTCAGGAGCCCGAGTGTGGCGAGCGCACGGGCGGGGTCCTGCGCACCGTGGAGCTCGGGGACGTCCGAGATCAGCACCGCCATCGCCCCGGTCACCTGCCCGACATCAAGACGGAGCTGGTGGCGAGTGCACCGGTGACCGTGCCGACGAGGTAGCCGTACATCCCGGCCACCGGGTTGAGCCCTGCGAGCAGGCCCATCGCGAGCCCGTCCGGCACACTCACGAGCCCGAGCGTGACGCCGGCCGAGACGTCCTTCGCAGCCCCGTCGCGTGAGGAGGCCGGCGGCTCCGCCCGGGTCACGGTGTGATGGGGGATCGCCGGAAGGGCTGGACGTCGCGGATGCCGTTGGCCCGTGGGTGCGCGTCGGTTGCGGATGGCATGGCGGTCCCCGTTCGAGGCAGGAGCTCTGGGCGGGAGCGACCACGCGCTTTGGGTGAGCGCGAACACCCGGTCCACGTAGAATCCCGACCGTCTCAGAGGGGCGCCACCCCGGCGTCTCCCATCCGGGTGAGCCGCGGTCACCGCGTGGTCCACGGTGTGTTCGACTGCCTCCGGTCAGGTGAGGTCCCTCGCGCTCCAGGGTGAGCGTGGCACCGTCCCTGGCGCGACGGCACCGTCAGGTCTCCAACGAGGTCAGGTGCTCAGCGTCCTGCCGACCGGCAGGTTCATGGGGCTCACCACGGCGCCCGCGGAACTCTCGGGTTCTGGCTGACGGCGAGCACCGATCGGCCCGAGTGGTGGACCCGGATCGCGGCCGGCCCGATCGACGTGTCGTGGATGGGGACCACCAGCAGGTCAGACGGCCGCGTGACGGCCGCCGCCCACTCCTCCAGACTCGAGGCGCCCTCCCGGTGCTCGGTCGCCGGTGGAACCGCCAGACCGGCAGCCTCAAGGACCGACGGCGCGACGGGGCCGGTGATCAGCGGCTCATCGCGATGGCGGGACAAGGTCGCTGCGAGTTCGAGGGCCAGCGTCATGGTGGGCAGGTTGCCGGGGGCGAGCTCGCGGGCGGCGGAGTAGAGCACGATGCGCCCCTGTCCGGCCTCGGGGTGCAGTGCCGCGATCGCGACCGGGACGGAGGTGGCCACGATGATCTCGCTGTAGTTCGCACCCATCATCCGGGCTCGTAGGTCGTCAGGACCGGGCCATCCCAGCAGCAGCAGCGATGCGTCGATCTCGATGGCTGCCTGGTTGAGTCCGGTGGACACCGACCGGTTGACCCGCAGCATCGTCTCCGCGTCGCCCCCGAGCTTGCGGAGCATCCGGTCGACCTCGGATCGCTTCGTCCGGCTCCTGGTGATATCGGCCGTCTGCACGGAGGTGACCGGTACCAGTGGCTGGACGAGTCCGCCGGCGGGGTCGGCGAGGTGCTGACCCAGCCGCAACACGTCCGCAAGCCCGTCGAGCTCGTCGAGGACGGGCACGAGGATCGTCTCGCCCGCCCGTCGGCGTTCGTCGACGGGTGGGGGGATCTGGGGGGCGAACCGGTTGGTGCCGATCGAGGTCACGATCAGGCTCACGGCGACGACGACCATCACCGCGTTGACCACGTCGCTGCCGTACAGGCCGATGTTGTAGCCGATCACGGTGGCCGCCAACGTGGCGGCGGCCTGGGCGACCGACATCGAGAACAGCAGGCCGACCTCCGCTCCTTGGAGTCCGAAGATACGTCCGGTGACCCAGGCCGCGATCGCCTTGCCGACGATGAGGGCGGCCACCAAACCGAGTGCGAGGCGGATCGTCGACCACTCGGAGATGACGCTCGGGTCGAACAGCAGCCCGACGGAAACGAGGAAGGTCGGGATGAAGAACGCGTTGCCGAAGAAGTCGGTCACGGCCATCAGTGGGCTGGCGTTCGGCACGAGCCGGTTCAGTCCGACACCAACGAAGAAGGCGCCGATCAGGGGCTCGACCCCGACCAGTTCGGCGACCACAGCCGACGAGGTGAGGCTGACGAACACGAGGATGTAGCGCAGGGTCCGTTCTTGACCGAGGCCGCTGAAGAACCACCGGGCGATCGCTGGGACCACGAGGAAGCAGTACAGGCCCAGCACGCCGAAGCCGAGCGCGATGTCGAACACCAGGCGGGCACCGCTGGCGTCACCGGTCTCCGCGCCCACGATCAGCGCCAGGACCACCAGCGACACCCCGTCGGTGATCGCGCTGGCTCCCACGATCGCCGCCACGGGCCGGGACTTCGTGAGCCCGAACCTCGCCAACGTCGGGTACGCGATCAAGGTGAACGAGGCCCAGAACGAACCGATCAAGACCGCCGGACGCGGATCGATGCCGAGCACCAGCGCCACACCGGTGCCCAGAGCCATCGGGATGAGGGCCGTGAGCAAGCCGAACCCACCGCAGATGACGCGGTAACTAACGAACGAAGGTC
>SLHP01000110.1 GCA_007136095.1 Nitriliruptoraceae bacterium | reverse complement strand
GAGGTGCAGGACTGCACCTCTCAGCACCCATCCCAGCGATCCTGTGCCAGCGATCCCGTCGCGGGATCGTCGCGCGCGCCACCGGCCGCGCGACCTCGGGTGTGAGGCGTTCAGGTCAGAGGTCCTCGGCCAGGATGGCGGCGACGGTTCCGCCCAGCTCCGTACACGCATCGAGGTCGGCCCGCTCTGGCGCTCCCATCACCGTGACGGGTGCTGCGGCCGCCCGCCACTTGAGCGCCCCCGCGATCTGCTCGACGGCCTTCACCGCACCGCCGGTGTCCTGGTTCCCGTGGACGAACAGCCCGTACGGCCGACCCTCCGTGGCGTCCAGACACGGGTAGTAGATGCGGTCGAAGAGGTGCTTGAGCGCACCGGACATGTACCCGATGTTGGCGGGGGTACCCAGGAGGTAGCCGTCGGCCTCCAGCACCTCGACCTCGCTGCAGGTCAGGGCCGGGCGCACGATCACCTCGACGCCTTCGATGGCGTCGTGGCGTGCGCCGTTGAGCACCGCCTCCAGCATCTCCTGGGTAGCGGGCGACGGGGTGTGGTGGGCGACGAGCAACCTCGGCATGTCCCTGATGCTGGCGTGCGCGCGGCGCGACCGCAACCCGGTACCGCGAACGGGGACCCCGATCTGGCGTGGATCGTCGCGCGTCACGGGGGATGGTTGGTGAGAGGTGCAGGACTGCACCTCTCACCAACCATCCTCGGGCTCGGGGTGCCGGGAGCCCCCGGTCAGGAGCGGCTGCCCGGTCCGGGCGGCGGCGTGTCGGCCGTGGCGGACGGGTCGGCCAGGCCGACCCAGCGGTGGTTGCCGTCGGCCGTGCGCTCGCGCTTCCAGATCGGCGTGTGGTCCTTGACCCGTTCCAGCGCGTCCTGGCAGGCGGCGAACGCCGGAGCACGGTGCGCGGCGGCGCAGACGATCAGGATCGTGTGATCGCCGACGTCCAGTTCACCGACCGCGTGCAGCAGCGCGATGCCGCGGACCTCGGGGTGGTCGGTGGCGATCTCCGTGGCCAGGTCGGCGAGCACCTTCTCGGCCATCTCCGGGTACGCGGAGTAGTCCAGCCCCACGACCCCGTCCAGGTCCGGCGCGTGGTCGCGCACCGTGCCGAGGAAGATCGCGGTCCCGCCCACGTCTGGACCGCTCACGGCCGCCAGCGCGCCGGCGACGTCGATCGGGGGTGTCACGAGTCCCGTCCGGATCGCGACGTCGGCGGTGTCGCTGAGATCGTCCGCACCCCCCGCGACCGGGGGGAGGAGCGCGACCTGCGCGTCGGCGGGGACGGGGCTGTCGTCAGCAGCTACCTCGAGGTTGATGGCGATCTTGACCCCACCGAGCAACGGCGCGAGCGGCGGATGCTGGGCCGCGATCGCCGCTCGCAGGTCGGCGACGTCGGCGGGGGCGTCGAGGTCGACGGTGATGCGGGACGCTCGGGCGTGCTCGGTCAGCCCGCCGAACAGTCGCACCTCGATCTGCATGGCTCCACCCTGGTCGTCAACCCGCGGGGCACGATCTCCCCGCGTCTTCCGCAGGCTACTGCGGAGCGGTACGTTGCTCCGCGATGGAGATCAACGACACGACCACCGGCGGCAAGCTGATCGACCGTCTCGGACGGCCGATCGAGGACCTGCGCGTGTCGTTGACCGACCGCTGCAACCTGCGCTGCACGTACTGCATGCCGCGTGAGATGTTCGGCCCGGATCATGTGTTCCTGCCGCGCCACGAACTGCTGAGCTTCGAGGAGCTGTCCCGGGTCCTGGCCGCCTTCGTGGACCTCGGGGTCAACAAGCTCCGGCTCACGGGTGGCGAGCCGCTGCTGCGCAAGGACCTGCCGGATCTCATCGCCCTGCTGTCGCCGCTCGAGGGCCTCCAGGACATCGCGCTGACCACGAACGGGATCCTGCTGCCGCGGGTCGCGGACCAGCTTGCTGCAGCCGGGCTCGACCGGGTGACCATCAGCCTCGACGCGCTGGACGACGAGACCTTCCGCAAGACCGCCGACACCCCGCTGTCCGTCGACGCGGTGCTGGCTGGCGTGGACGCGGCGCTGGCTGCCGGGCTGCAGCCGGTCAAGATCAACAGCGTCATGCAACGGGGGGTCAACGACCATCAGATCGAGGATCTGGCCGGCTGGGCCCGTGACACCGGGGTGGCGCTGCGGTTCATCGAGTTCATGGACGTCGGCACGACCAACGGCTGGATCCGGGAGCGGGTGGTCCCGGCCGCAGAGATCCACGAACGGATCAACGCGCGGTGGCCGATCGAGCCGGTCGGTACGGCTGCCGCTGGCGATGGTGGCGAACCTGGCGGATCCGCGGGGCGCAGTGAGGTCGCCTCGGGCGCGGGGCGCAGTGAAGTTGCGGAGCGCTACCGCTACCTCGATGGTGGCGGCGAGGTCGGCATCGTCGCGAGCGTGACCCGGCCGTTCTGCCGGACGTGCGTCCGGGCCCGGCTGTCGGCGATCGGGGAGCTCTACACCTGCCTGTTCGCCGCGAAGGGGCACGATCTGCGTGCCGTCATCCGTGACGGCGCGACGGACCAGCAGCTGCGCGACGCGATCAGCGCCGTCTGGTTGGCACGGTCCGACCGCGCATCTGAGCTGCGTGCCGAAGGCGGCCTGACCGGCGAACGAGTCGAGATGTCCTACATCGGCGGGTAGTGCTCGTGCGGCCGCACCTGGCCCGTGCGTTCACAGCTGAGCACGTGCGTCGTGAGGTCCAGGCTCCGTCGGATCACCGTGCGTCGCGTCGATCGCCACGCG
>SLHP01000239.1 GCA_007136095.1 Nitriliruptoraceae bacterium | reverse complement strand
TGAGCGGCGGCGCAGGCCCCGTGTGGGCCGTTGAGGGGCCGCAGCCGGTCTCGGAGGAGAGGTCATGAGCGAGGTGCGGCGCATCGACGCCAGCGAGTACACCCCGCCCACCGACCCGCGCGCGGTCGCCGAGGCGGGTGTCGACCTCGCCGTCGATCTGGCCGGAATGAAGCTGCCGAACCCGATCCTCACGGCGTCCGGCTGTTTCGCTGCCGGCGCGGAGATGGACCGCTTCTACGACGTGACCGAACTGGGCGCGATCGTGGTGAAGTCCGTCACGCTCGAGCCCCGTCAGGGTCTGCCGACACCGCGCATGGCGGAGACGCCGTCGGGGATGCTGAACGCGATCGGACTGCAGAACCCGGGGATCGACGCGTGGTTGACCAAGGACCTGCCGTGGTTGCAGTCCAAGGGAGCCCGGGTCGTGGTCTCGATCGCCGGTCGGTCCGTGGACGACTTCCGGGCCGTGGCTCGCAAGCTCCGAGGCAAGGGCGGGATCGCTGCCATCGAAGTGAACCTCTCGTGTCCGAACGTCGAGGAGCGGGGGATGGTGTTCGCCTGTTCGCCGACCGACAGCGCCGAGGTCATCACGGCGGTCCGCCGCGAGACGGACGTGCCCGTGCTCGGCAAACTCACCTCGGACGTCACCGACATCGTGTCCATCGCGCGGGCGGTCGTGGATGCGGGGGCCAACGGGCTGACCCTGATCAACACGTTGTTGGGCATGGCGATCGATCCGGACACCGGCAAGCCGGAGATCTACAACACCTACGCAGGCCTGTCGGGTCCGGCGATCCGGCCGGTCGCGCTCCGCAACGTCCACCAGGTCCACACGGCACTGCCGGATGTCCCCATCCTCGGGTGTGGCGGTATCCGGACCGTGACGGATGTCGTGCAGTTCCTGCGCGCGGGCGCCTCGGCGGTCTCCGTCGGGACGGCCACGTTCGTCGATCCGTTCGTCGGGCAGCGGCTCATCAAGGAACTGCGCTCGTGGTTGGCGGAACGTGGACTCGGCAGCGCCCGGGAACTGATCGGCACGGTGGAACCGTGGTCATGACGGCGGCCAACCCGTTGATCGTCGCGCTCGACGTGCCAACGCTGGAGGAGGCAGAGGGTCTGGCGCGGAGCCTGCAGGGCCACGTGGGCTGGTTCAAGGTCGGTCTCGAACTGTTCGCGGCGCATGGGCCTGCCGCCGTGACCGCGATCGGGGCGTACGGACCCGTCATGCTGGACCTGAAACTCCACGACATCCCGACGACCGTCGAGCGGGCCATGCGTCGCCTGGCGGATCTGGGGGTCGATCTGGTCACGATCCATGCCGGCGG
Organism: Nitriliruptoraceae bacterium; assembly: GCA_007136095.1. GTDB lineage: Bacteria > Actinomycetota > Nitriliruptoria > Nitriliruptorales > Nitriliruptoraceae > CSSed11-175R1. The sequence goes on along the minus strand of SLHP01000239.1, from coordinate 1,448 downwards.
GGGAGCGGCGATGGTTCGTGCTGCGGTCGACGGGCTGGGGGACGGTGGGCGTGTGCTCGGTGTCACCGTGCTGACCTCCACGTCCGACGAGCAGCTCGCGAGCATGAACCAACCGGGCGCGGACCGTCAGGTCCCCACGCTCGCGCGGTTGGCGGTCGAGGCGGGCGCGCCCGGTCTGGTGTGCGCACCGAGGGATCTGACGGCGGTCCGCGCGGCGGTCGGTCCGGACGTGGTGTTGGTGACGCCCGGGATCCGTCCGGCGGGCTCCGGCGATGACGACCACGCCCGCGCCGCCACACCGGCGGCGGCGATCGCGGCCGGCGCCGATCTGCTGGTCATCGGGCGTCCGATCACCCGGGCCGACGATCCGGCCGCTGCGGCAGACGCCATCACCGCCAGCCTCGACTGAGCCTGGAGCGTTCGGGACCGGGCTCGCTCGGTGCGTGCGGGACCCTGATGCTGGCGGTCAGACCACGCCCAGCAAGGAGCCGAGCAGGACCGTCATCGCGGCGACCCCGCAGATCGCCAGGCCGCCCATCGCAAGGGTCGTCTGTCGGGCGAGACGGACCTCAGGGGACCGATCGTCGATCGTCGCGCCCCGACCCATCGCCAGGTAGCCGTCACGCTCGCGCACCTTGCCGTACACGTACAGCCGTTCGCCCGGGTAGATCGCCTTCTCCTCGATGTGGTTGTTGCTGCCGAGGTTGCCGAAGACGGCGGTCACCGCCGCCAGGGCGCCATCACCTTCTGCCGCGATGAAGGTCCCGTCGTGCTTGAACCGCCGGGTCCTGATGATGATCTGGGTCAGGCCGATCTTGCCGCTCTCGATCGCGATGGCGGCGTCGGGATCGGCCTCGTCGCGCACCATGAAGGTCGTGGCGATCTTCGGACCCTGGCGGGTGTAGTTCCCGCCGTTGTCCCCGAACACTCCGCTGGTCTTGCGCATCGCCCGTGCCCAGACGACCGGCTGTCGGGTGACCGCGGAGGTGCCCGGCTGCTCCCAGGGTTGGGCGATGCCGACGACGGCCAGGTTGCGCCCGGATGTGATGCGTGCCGGGCCCGTAGCCGCAGCCGCCCGTGCGATCACCTGGCGGGTACTCAGGTGGTACAGCGCGAAGATCAGTGACGCGATCGCCAGGGGCGCCGCGATGATGACGATGACCATGCCCATGTCGCAACGCCTTCCGGTACGGCGCGGCCCGGGTGCCGTGCGCCCGGGCCGTCGTGTGACCAGAGCGAAGCCTGCCACCGTGTCGGCGGCGTGTCAGGCCGGTTCCGCCGAGCCGCGGTGCTTCCTGGGGGCGAGGGGCTTGAGACGGTTCTCGCGCTTCGGTGGGATGAGTGCGACGAGTAGGGCGGGGGTGGCGGTGGCCAGCAGTGCGGTGTTGGTGTCGAGGTGGGTGGTGAGCAGGCCGAACAGGGTGGGGCCGATGATGAAGCCGGTGGCG
>SLHP01000245.1 GCA_007136095.1 Nitriliruptoraceae bacterium | reverse complement strand
GATCACGCTGGTGGGCGAGCACCACCGACATCGGCGTCGGACCGACGAACGGCGGTTGGCCCGTCACACACTGGTAGAGCACCGCGCCCACCGCGTACAGGTCGCTGGCCGGCGACGCGTCAGCTCCCGCGGCGAGCTCCGGAGCGAGGTACCTCGGCGTCCCTGGGATCTGCCCGGTCGCGGTGAGGTCCGGATCCGTGCCGGCCAGGGCCTTGGCGATGCCGAAGTCTGCGAGCTTCACCCGCCCATCGCGGGTGAACAGGATGTTCGATGGCTTGACGTCCCGGTGGACCAGCCCGGCGGCGTGCGCCGCCCCGAGCGCCTCCAACAGCGAGACACCGATCGCCAGGGTCTCCTCCGGCTCCAGTGCGCCATCCTCGCGGAGCCGGTCCGCCAGCGAGCCACCCTCGACGAGCTCCATGACGATGAACGGACGCTCGCCGTCGTCGTGGACGTCGTGGACGGTGACCGCGTGGGGGTGGTGGAGGGCTGCGGCCGCACGCGCTTCGCGCAGCAGGCGTGCGCGGCTGTTCGGATCGGCGAGCAGTTCGGGGCGGATCAGCTTGATGGCGACGTCACGCCCCAGCCGCTGATCGTGGGCCGCGACCACATCAGCCATGCCGCCGGACCCCAGGGGTTCGGCCAGCAGGTAGCGGTCGGCGAGCAGGGACATGGGTGTGGATCCGACCGACGGGGAGGAGCGCCAGGGTACGACCGGGGCGGGTGGCTGCCGATCCGAGCAGGCCCTGACTGGCGCCGCCGGGCCCCGACCGTGCGTCCAGGCCGGCTCAGCGCCGCCTGGGCCCAATGCCTCCGACTCGCGACGGGGACCGTGGGAAACCATCCCATCAAGCCCATCAACCACGCAGGTGGGCGCGCTGTGGCCAGGCGAGGCCGAGGTGGCGCTGTGACTGGGCGGCGATGGCTGACCGGACCTGCTCGACGAACGCCTCCCAGCCTTCCGCCAGGACCGACCAGGTGGCGTGCAGCACCCGCCAGTCATCGTCGAGCATCGCGATGGCGTTGGTCCGTGCCGCATCACGCTCCAGGTCCCGGCGCTGGGCATGGAAGCCGAAGCCGTGCAGTTCGATACCGAACCGGATGGCCAGGATGCCGAGGTCGAGGTGCAGCCGCTGCGGCCCGGGAAGCGGCACCTGCCCACGGTCCATGAGGATGCCCTCATCGCTGAGCCGTTCACGGACCTCCAGCTCGAACGGCGAGTCCGTCCGGCCCGCCCCCAGCAGATCATCGGCCACCTGGCGCAGTGTCTGGCGGCCGGGGAAACCCGGGTGAGCAGCCAGGTAGGCGGGCAGCGCCTGCAGATCCACGAAGCCGGCGTGCGCCAGGTCGATGGTGGCACGCCGCAGCCCGTCACGGTCACGGACCGCCGCCAGGTGCCGCAGCAACGCCGGGCCGACCACCACCGGAACACCGTCGATCAGACGGACGTCGTCCGGGGTGAGCAGCCGCGATCGCACGACCAACAGGCGCGGGTGGGACTCGAGGACGCGCGCCCCGTGGATCGCGACGTCCGTGCGGCTCGGGAAGCTGCGCTGGATGCCGAGCAGGGCCAACGCGCTGGAGCGCGTCAACGCGGCCAGGTCCGTGACCGGGTCCTCACGCTGGCCCGTCGCGTGGAGCACCGCGGCCAGCGCCCACGCGCGCCCGTCCATCCGCGTGCCCGGCAGCGCGATGACCAACGGGAAGGGGCGCAGCCATCCGTCGCGGTCCGCGCGTCGGAGGACGGACCTCGGCTGCATCCCGGCCAGGGCGACCACGGCCCGGACGTGCACCGGTCCGCCGGCTGCCATGCTCGCTGCGACCACGCGCTCCCATCCCATGGTTCGGAGCGTCGCGCACCGGACCATGGCCGTCACGTGCTACCTCGATGGAGCTGTGGATAACCGAGCGCGACGACCGAGCGCGACCACCGAGCGCGACCACCGAGCGCGACGACCACCGGCGGCCCGACGGACCGGGACGCGTGTAGGCAAGCGGCCTGAACCAGGCCGCCCGGCTACACGCATCGCCGTGGTCCGGCCCGACCGAACGAAGCCGTGTAGTGAAGCGGCCTGAACCAGGCCGCCCGGCTACACGGGCCAGGGCGGCGCAGCGGCGCGAGCGACCAAACAGCCCCGCAACAAGCGGAAGGCCCCGCCGGCAGTGGTTCGCCGGCGGGGCCGCCCAGGTCGTGCGTGGATCAGCGCGGGATCAGAAGCCCATGCCGCCCATGCCGCCCATGTCACCCATGCCACCGTCGTGACCGTGACCGCCGCCTTCGCCCTCGGGCTCCGGCTTGTCGGCGATCAGCGCCTCGGTGGTGAGCAGCAGACCCGCGATGGATGCGGCGTTCTGCAGGGCGGAGCGCGTGACCTTGGCCGGGTCGATGATGCCGGCCTTCATCAGGTCCTCGTAGTCGCCGGTCAGGGCGTTGAGGCCGTGACCCGCTTCCATGTTGCGGACGCGCTCGACGACGACGGAGCCTTCGAGGCCCGCGTTCGAGGCGATCCAGTACAGCGGCGCGGACAGGGCCTGACGGATGATGCGTGCACCCGTGGCCTCGTCCCCGTCGAGCTCCAGCTTGTCGATCCCGGCCTCGGACTGGATGAGTGCGGTCCCACCACCGGCGACGATGCCCTCTTCGACGGCCGCACGCGTCGCGGACAGGGCGTCCTCGATGCGGTGCTTGACCTCCTTGAGCTCGGTCTCGGTGGCTGCGCCGACCTTGACGACCGCGACGCCGCCGGAGAGCTTCGCGAGACGCTCCTGGAGCTTCTCACGG
>SLHP01000130.1 GCA_007136095.1 Nitriliruptoraceae bacterium | reverse complement strand
GGTCGGTGGAGAGTGCCCCACGACGGCCGGGCCTGCACGATGGATCATCGTGCGCGCCGGGATCCGGGTCGTTCTTCACCTTCGACGTCGGCCGAACGGGTGCATGACTTGAGCCCCAAGCGTCACACGAGCCCCAGCATGACGCCTCGTGGGGCCGATGTGGTGCGACGTGGCGTTCCCGCGGCGCCGGTGCGCGGCCAGCGACCGCGGGCTGTCGTCGGTCCTGGGCGTGCTGTGGTCCGAGCTCGGGTGAGGGCCGCCCGTCGGCACCGACGCATGTAGTGAAGCGGCTAGGAACGGGCCGCTTCACTACATGCGTCCGAGGGGCCGAGCCGAGGTCAGGTCGTGGGAGTCGTCGACCTGCGTTCAAGTAGGGCCGCGTTGTCTCCAGCAGCACCGGGCAGAACCAGGATGGACGTCCTACCCCCTTGGATCTCGAGAACTCGCGCCACGGCGGGATCGGCGTCGAAGTCGCCAACCACGATGTGGTCGTGTTCCTTGATTCCGGCCGGCAACTCGGCCGTCGCGACGGTGCTGTACCCGTCGACGTCGGCCTGCATGAAGTCGATGATGATGTCGGGCTTCAACATGACATTCGCCCCTCTCGTCTCCTGAGTGTGTCGCAGCGCTGTCACCCTGGCAAGGTCGATGGTGGGTTCGGTTGTGCGGGGTCGAAGCCCCAACCCCGTCCGGCAACGCTGCGTCGTGACACCCAACCTGGCGGAATCAACCCCGCCCAGCGTCACAGAACGAAGCGCTCAACATCCAGGCGCTTCACCACACGCGCAGCTGGGACCGGGGTGGTTCAGGCGTGGAGGGGTGGCCGGTAAGCCGGCTCCGGGACCGGTCGTCCCTTTGCGTGCGCCGCGTCGATCCACGCCTGTTTGGCCTGCAGTACCTCGGCCAATGCTTCCTGCGGCGTCGCGCCGAAGGCGGAGCAAGCACGCAGATCCGGGATGTCGGCGATGTAGCCACCGTCCTCATCGCTGTAGAAGAGGTTGATGTGGTGGTCGCGAGTCATGATTCCCCCTCCAACCCGAGATCATATCGGTCGAGCAGGTCGAGGAACTGACGGACCTGGTACGGCTTCGCCACACCGCGGACCTCCTGCAGGTTGAGGATCGCAGGAGCAGATGGGTGGGCGTAGATGTGATGGCTGCCGCCGACTCGAACCAGTTCAAAGCCGCAGGCCGCGACCAAACGCTGCAGGTCACGGAAACGGACGTTCTGATGCTGGCCGCTGCGCAGGCGAACGAGAAGTTTGCGTGGGGACATGAGCCAACGATAATCGCCGCGAACCGCGCCACTCCCTGCGGATCCGAGCAGCTTGTGGGCAGCCGGGCTATCTGGGCGGTTGCTCGTTGCACCACTGGAGGTAGCGCTCCATCGCCTCGTCGGAAGTCAACGAAGCGACCTCCGCGGTCGGCATCCCAACGACGACGGTGAGGTGGACCGCCAGCCAGTCCTCCAGGCTGTGCGCCGGAGCTTCGTCCGTCGGTTCCGACGCCTTCGGCTGAGACCGACCCGGAGGGTTGCCGTTGTCGACGGCATCCCAGAACTCTTCGTGGGTGACCTGCAGTTGGCGGCGGATGATCTGGTTGACGAGCCCCGGATCACCGATCTCGTCGTTGCCGTGTGACGCCTTGGTTCGCAGGATGTCGCCGTCGGGCAGGACCTTGCGGAACCGGTCGTGGTCACCGCGCTTCGCGCCGCGCGCCCTGTGGACCTGCTCCCAGTTGTCGACCTCGCAGAACCGGCGGATGTCATTCCACGTCGGGTGCCTCACTGCGCGACAGCGTCCAGTCGCGAAGCGGCTGGCGCTGGCAGATCACCAGGCACGGGGAAGAGCATGGCCCGCACTTCGTCACGGCCGTCAGCCAGCTGGATACGGCGCACCCACCACTGGCGCTCGGCGTGGTTCGGTGCACGGTGGAGGTCGTCCTCCCACTCCTCGACGTAGGCCTCGACCTCGTCGAGGAGATCTTCGAGGGCCCCGGGGATGTCATCACCGCGCCCATAGAGGTCGAACTCATTGAGCCAGATGGACACGACCCCATCCTCGGAACGGGTCATCCGGGTCGTGAACGGGAAGTCCCGGGCCAGCAACTCGGCCAGGGCATCGCGCTCAAGCAGCACGACAGGTGCGGACTTGCGTCGTTCGACGACACGCACGGTGTGGTTCCGCACGACATCATCGAAGACGCCACTCAGGCGCGCTTTGGCCTGGGTGAACGGCAAGTGCGTCGGTTCCATCGGCAGCTCCGGACGTGTCTGACCAGTCTGATCAGTATAGTCAGTTGCGCCCGGTCAGGGCGAGAGGCCGGGGGCGGCGGATGTCGTCACCTGACGCGTGGGGCGTCGGTTGGCTACAGCCGTGGCGGGTGGGGCGGGGCGAGAGGCGCTGTGTGGAACGGACCGACGTCTGGGACGTCGGTTCGTCTCACGCGTCCGTGGGAGCCGGGCGGTGGGCGAGGGCGTGGATCGCGGCCGCGGACATCGTCGCGAACGGTGCCGGGCGGCCGGTCCAGCGGTGGTAGCTGGCGGCGGCCTGGCCCACCAGCATCCCGAGGCCGTGGTGGGTCTCCGCGCCCGATCCGTGCGCGGAGCGCAGGAAGGGCGTCTCGGGCGGGTCGTAGATGAGGTCGTAGGCGACCTGGCCGGGGCCCAGCGCATGGAACGGATCGGGCAGCCGCTCCCCCGCCATGCCCAGTGGGGTTGCGTTCAGCACGATGCGGGCGCCGGCGATGGCGGCGGGGAGCGCGGCGCCGTCTGCGGCATCGACGGCGCC
>SLHP01000037.1 GCA_007136095.1 Nitriliruptoraceae bacterium | reverse complement strand
GTTGGCCACGGCGATCAGCGTGCCGGTCGTGTCGAACAGGTCGACGAACAGCATCGTCAACACCACGATCAGCATCTGCGCCGTGAACAGCTCCGGGAAGTTCATCAGGGCCTGACCGAAGGTCGGGCCGACGCTCGGAACGGACCCGACGATGGCGTCGGGCACGGCGATCTGGTTGAACACCACACCGACGATCGCGGTGACGATGATGCCGTAGAAGACCGCGCCCTTGAGGCCGCGGATCAGCATGATCGCCGTGATCAGCAACCCGAAGATCGCCAGCACGGTGGGACCTCGGGTCAGGTCGCCCATCGTGACCGCGGTCGCCTCGTACGCCTCCACGATGCCGGCGTTCTTCAGCCCGATGAAGGCGATGAACAACCCGATGCCGGCACCGACGGCCAGCTTCAACTGCATCGGGATGGCGTTGATGATCAGCTCACGGACACCGGTCAGCGCGAGGATCAGGAACAGGATCCCGGACACGAAGGTGGCGGCCAGCGCGGTCTCCCACGGGATCCCCATCCCGAGCACCACGGTGAACGCGAAGAAGGCGTTCAGGCCCATCCCCGGTGCCTGGGCGATCGGCAGCTTCGCCCACAACCCCATGATCAGCGTCCCGATCGCGGCGGCCAGGCAGGTCGCGACGAACACGGCCCCGAAGTCCATCCCGGTGGCGCTCAGGATGTCCGGGTTCACGAAGACGATGTAGGCCATCGCCAGGAAGGTGGTCGCCCCCGCGATCACCTCGGTCCGGACGTTGGTGCCGTTCTCCCGCAGCTTGAAGAAGCGATCGAAAGGGCTCGGCGGTCCTGCATCCTCGGTTTCGGGCAGTGTTGCGCGGTCGTCGGCCACGGGAGGTCTCCGGGTCGTGAGGGGGATCCGGTGGCCACCGCACACCGGCGCGGCGGAGCCTAGCCGCACGAACCTCGGTGACGGGGCCGGTCGCACGCCGAGGTGTTGGACCGTGAACCGTCCGTGACCCGGCGTTAGGGTGCTGCAGCGTGGGAGACACGGACGTGGTGCGGGGCGGGTGGCGGTCACGGCGATGGCTGACGGTCATCACCGTGCTGTCGCTGGCGGTGATCGGCGCAGCGTGGCTGCAGGTCGATCCGATCGAACCGGTCGGACACTTCGCGGAGCACGAGGTCTCGATCATCGCGCACGCAGGGGCTCAGGGCCACGCGCCGCCGAACACGATGGAGTCGTTCGAGGCGGCACTCGACCTGGGTGCCGACACCCTCGAGATGGATCTGCAGATCACCGCCGACGACCGGATCGTGACGATCCACGACGGGACCGTCGACCGGACGACCGACGGCACGGGGGCGGTGCGCGACCTCACCCTCGAGGAGTTGCAGAGCCTGGACGCGGGAGCGACCTGGCAGGACGACGACGGGGACACCCCCTTCCGTGGCCAGGGCGTCCGACACGCCGCCCTCAGCGAGGTCTTCGAGGCGTTCCCGGACACCCACCTCGTGATCGAACTCAAGACCGACGGCGGGCCGGACATCATCCAGCCGACGATCGACCTGATCGTCGAGTACGACCGGCAGGACACGGTGACCGTCGCGTCGTTCAGCGAGGACTACCTCCAGCCGGTCCGCGAGCAGTTGCCCGGCGTGCCGACCAACATGCCGGAGTCGGAGACCTACGACTTCTACGTCCGGCACCTGGTCGGTCTGCATCCGTGGTGGTCGCCACCCGGCACCCTCTACCAGGTCCCCGAGGAGTTCGACGGTCGCCAGGTCGTCACCCCCCGCTTCATCCGGGCCGCCGAGCGGTTGGGGGTCGACGTCCAGGTCTGGACCGTGAACGAAAAGGAGCAGATGCACCGGATCCTGGATGCGGGAGCCCACGGGATCCTGACGGACTACCCCGACCGCGTCGTCGAGGTCCTCGCGGAGCGGGAGGCCGGGCGCGTCGCGGTCCGTGGGCCGGACCTGTCGCACTACGAACCGCAACTCGACCGAGCCCGCGGCCTCCAGGACGGACCCGCGTGGCTGACCACGGTGATGTCGGTGGTGACCTTCCTCGGCGACGAGGAGTTCTACCTCCTGGTCTTCCCGCTGCTGTACTGGGCGATCCACCGCCGGATCGGTATCCGACTGGGCACGATGTTGCTGCTCACCGCGAGCCTGAACAACATCTTCAAGCTCGCGGCCACGACCCCCCGTCCGGCCTACCTGGATCCATCGCTGGAGCTCGCCCCCGAGAACACCTTCGGGATGCCGTCCGGTCACGCCCAGAACGCGGCGGCCATCTGGGGGCTGGCTGCGGCGTCCCTGAAGGGGTGGCCGGTGCGGGTCGCGATGATCGCCCTGATCGGGCTGATCGGCTGGTCGCGCATCCACCTCGGCGCGCACTTCTTCGAGGACATGATCGTCGGGTGGCTGCTCGGCGCGACGCTCGTCGGGCTCTACCTGTGGTTGGAGCCACGGGTGCAACGGTGGCTGTCCCGCCTGACCGTCGGCGAGCAGATGCTCGCCGCCGTGACGGTGTCGCTCGTCCTGATCGCACCGACCACGCTGTTGTCCGGGAGGCTGGTCAACGTCAGCTTCCCGTGGCCGGGCCTGGACGACCCGGTGGCGGTCACCGGCGCGTCACACGTGGTGACGCCTGCGGCCGCTCTCGCCGGGTTCGGTATCGGACTGGCACTGCTCCACGATCGGGGCGGCTTCGACCACCGCGGCCCGATCGTGCGCCGCATCGTGCGCGTCCTGGTCGGGCTCGTGGGTGTCGTGGTGCTGTGGCAGGGCCTGGGAGCGGTCTTCCCGGGTGGCGAGGACC
>SLHP01000047.1 GCA_007136095.1 Nitriliruptoraceae bacterium | reverse complement strand
CGATGTCCCCCCACCGGGGATGCCGTAGAGTCGCTCTACCCCGGCAGCCACCAGGCAGGCCGCGACGGCGTCCGCGACGCTCCAGACCTGCCCAGCAAGGGTCCTGTCGGCGTGCTCGATCTGCATGGTCTGCGCTCCCTGGGCGGCTCGACGCACATCGCTCGACACCTCCCCTGCGCGGGGAGGGGATGCCGTCGTATACTGTCAGGTCAGCTCGGTGGAAGCGACCTGGCCCGCGCCGCGACCTGGGAGACGACCTTGACCGCAGAGAACGCCACGGACGGGACGGTGCACGTGGCCCGCGGCCGCTACTTCGACGAACTCGCGGTCGGCGACGTCTACCGCCACCGGCCGGGCCGAACGGTGACCGACGCCGACAACGTGCTGTTCAGCACCTTGACGATGAACCCGCAGAGCCTGCATCTGGACGCGTCGTTCGCTGCGCAGACGGAATTCGGCCGACCGTTGGTCAACTCGCTGTTCACGCTCTCGACGATGGTGGGACTGAGTGTCGCGGATCTCACACAGGCCACGACGGTCGCGAACCTCGGGTTCGAGGAGATCGTCTTCCCGGCGCCGGTCTTCGTGGGCGACACGCTCAACGTCGAAACGGAGATCTTGACCGCTCGGAGGTCACGATCCCGTCCGACCCAGGGCATCATCGGCTTCGAGCATCGCGCAACCAACCAGGATGGCGTGCTCGTGGGCCGAGCGCGCCGCTCCGCCTTGATGCTCACGACGCCGGTCGAGGAGTCCGCCGACGCCTGAAGCGACGCGACCACGAGCGGACGGAGGACCGATGGCAACGAGCAGCGACACAGTGCTGGTCGATCGCGCGAACGGCCTGGAGCACATCACGCTGAACCGACCGCACGCACGCAACGCGGTCGATCTCGGCACCTTGCGCCGGTTGGAGCAGATCGCGGACGCCTGGACCGTCGATCCGCCTCGCGTCGTGGTTCTGCGCGCCGCAGCGCCCGGGTTCTGCAGCGGCGTCGACCTCAAGGAGTCCCGCGGAGCATCTGCTCGGTTCGCGCGTGACCGCTCTGCCGTCATGCATCGGGTCCTGGCCAAGTTCCGCCGAACTCCGGTGGCGATCGTCGCAGCCATCGACGGGCCCGCCCTCGGACTCGGCTGCGAACTGGCCATCTCCGCGGACATCAGGATCGGCACCGACGCCGCGGAGTTCGGCTATCCCGAACCACGCGTGGCCGTACCGTCACCCACACACCACCTGACGTGGCTGATCGGACTCGCGCGTGCACAGGAGTTGCTGCTCACCGCGCGGACGATCGATGCTGCGGAGGCGGCCACGATAGGGGTCCTCACCCGGACCGCAACGGACGTGGACGCGGCCGCCCTGGAGGCCGCGCAACAGATCGCGGCGTTGGCACCGTTCGCCATCGCCGCCACCAAGGAGAACCTCGCCCTGACCACCAACGCCGGCGCTGCGGAGGCCTCGAACCACCACATCGAAGCCATCCACCACGCGGCCACCACAGCGGATCGCGCCGAAGCCTTGGCGGCGTTCGCCGAGAAGCGCCCCCCGGTCTTCACGGGCGACGAGTCGGCTCCGCCGCCGAGCGTCGCTCGGTGACCGCGGCACCCATGGTGCCGAGCGCGAAGAGGCCAACGAGGTCGGTGGGATGTCTCGGTAGCTCACTCACGATCAGGTCCGTCCTGCGATGTCGCCGTCCCGGATCGCGGCGAGGATCAGATCGCCCTGTCGCCCCGCCGGAACTCCTGAGCGCGCCGTCGCTGACGGGATCCGCCCGGAAACCAGCATCTGTTCGGCGAACCCGTCGGGGACCAGACGCCAGGATTCGACGTTGTCGTCCTCCGGCGCACGTCGTTCGAGGATGTGCCGCCACATGTCGTGGGATGCCGCCGCGTTCGAATGTTCGACCATCACCAACCGATGTCGCCCTTGAGCGGTGTCAGGGCCGACCTGGCGAGCCGGGAGGGGCGCACCGAGATGTCCATCTGGAAGTACCGGCTGATCGCGATCAGCAACCCCGCCTCCAGGACCCGTGGAGCGACCCGTGGGTCACCGACCGCGCCGAGGTAGAGCTCATCGCAGCGGGCGAGTTCATCGAGGAACCCGGGGTCGCGAGCTCACCGGTGGCGAGGTAGTGCTCGGCGCCCTGGCATGGAGATGACCTCGACGTCCAGACCATCGAGCGCAGCGACCTCGTGCAGGACCCGAAGGCCTTCACGGATCACTTCGGGCCCGATGCCATCGCCCGGCAGCACCGGGAGCCGCAACGAGCAAACCATGCCCGGCCCTCGTTGCCGCAGGTGACGCCTAGTAGCTGCGGGGCAGCCCGAGGACCTTGGTCGCCAGGTAGCTCTTGACCATCTCCTGGCTGACCGGTGCGATCTGCATCAGACGCGCCTCGCGGAAGTAACGCTCCACGTGGTACTCCCGCGCATAGCCGAATCCCCCATGGGTCTGCACCGCTCGATCAGCAGCGAAGAACCCGGCGTCGGCGCACAGCATCTTGGCCGTGTTCGCCTCGCGGCCGCAGGGCTCCCCACGGTCGTAGAGCCAGGCAGCCTTGCGAGCCACGAGCTCAGCGGCGTCGAGGTGTGCCAGCGCCTCGGCCAGCGGGAACTGGATCCCCTGGTTCTGCCCGATCGGACGGTCGAAGACCCGACGCTGGCTGGCGTAGGTGGCCGCACGATCCAGAGCCACCCGGCCGATGCCCAGTGCCTCGTGCGCCAGCAGGATCCTCTCCGGGTTCAACCCATCGAGGATGAGCCGGAAACCCTCACCCTCCTGGCCGATCCGAGCGG
>SLHP01000203.1 GCA_007136095.1 Nitriliruptoraceae bacterium | reverse complement strand
ACGCGCTACGGTCCGCCGGGATCGCAACACGCCAACCGTTCTGCCCGGAGACGCCCATGGACGAGAAACTGCAGGCCAGGTTCAACGATCAGATCGCGTTGGAGCACGCCTCCGAGCGCGCCTATCTCCAGATGGCCGCGTGGGCCGAAGCTCACGACTACACCGGCACCGCCGCGTGGCTACGGGATCAGGCGCACGAGGAGGCGGAGCACGCGCAGATCTTCATGGACTTCGTCCTGGACCGTGACGGCGAGGTGAGGCTCACCGCGCTGGAGGCGCCGCAGGCCGAGTTCGACGATCTGGTCGCGCTGTTCTCCGCGGCGCTCGAGCACGAGAAGAAGGTGACCACATCCATCGGTGAGCTGTACGCCGCGTCGCAGGAGGCTCGCGACTACTCGAGCCTGCCGCTGCTGACCCGCTTCCTCGACGAACAGGTCGAGGAGGAAGCCAGCGTGAGCACCATCGTCGGCGAACTGGCCATGGTCGCCGACGACCCCAGTGCGGTGCTCATGCTCGATCGGGAGTTGCCGGGCCGACGTGACGCGCAGGACAACGGCTCGTCCGGCTGAGGCGATTTAGGGTAACCTAACTTCCAACAGTGGCGTCGGTCGCGATCCGGAGGTCCGGTGGCTAGCAAGCTCCAGAAGCGCGTCAGCAAGGCGCGGCTCGACACGATGCAGCGGCACGTGCTGGTGTGTGTGGATGGGGACTGTGGCGGCAAGACGGTCGCGAAGGCGCTGCGCAAGGCCGTTGCGAGCCAGGGCCTGCGGGCGACCGTTTCGGTCGCGAAGGTCGACTGTCTGGACGTGTGCACCAAGGGCACGATCGCGGTCGTCTACCCGGAGGGGACCTGGTACGCGGGGCTGGACGAGAAGGCGGTCGAACGCCTCGTCACGCAGCACCTCCGTGACGGTCGGGTCGTCGAGGATCTGGTGTTCCACCGCAACCCGTTGGAAGCACGGTGTTTCGTCGACCGGCTCGACCAGACCGGGTAGCTAACCCCGACCGTCAGGCGCAGCAGGTATCGGCGAGGCTGTCGGCGCGCCAGGTCCGAACGGCTTCGACGCCGGCGAACCCGGCGAGGATGAGCGCGGCAACGGGGTCGGCCCACCACCAGCCGAGGGCGGCGTTCAGTCCCAGACCGACCAGGACCACGGCGGACAGCCACGCACACAACTCGGTCTGGCGGGACTCGGAGACCACGGCCTGCGACCCGAGCGTGGGAGCCAGCCGCTTCTTCGCACGGGCGAGCAACGGCATCACGACCACCGACATGGCAGCCAACACGATCCCGGCCACGCTGACATCGGGGGGTCGTTGGTCAGCGAGCTGGCTGATGGCCTCGTAGCCGACGTACAGCGCGAGGACGGCGAAACACGCGGCGATCCATCGGACCGCTCGCCGGTCCGAGTCCGCCATGCAGCCCCCGCGGCGTTCCTGGGCGAGCCGCCAGGCCAGCACCAGCGAGGTCGAGACCTCCACCCCGGAGTCCAGCCCGAATGCGATCAGGCTGATCGAGCCGGCCACGATCCCCGCCCCGATGGCGACCACGCCCTCGACGACGTTCCACCCGATGGTCAGGTTGTTGTAGAGCCCGACCCGGCGCACCGCCTCGGGGCGGCTCAGCTGTGGCGACGTGGCGCTCACGAGCCCTGAACCTCGGGCCGGTGTGGATGCTCGGGATCGACGGCGAGTGTGAGCTCGACCAGGTCACGCAGCGCGAGCCCGAGACGTCGATCGACGAGTTCGTAGCGCATCCGCCGACCTTCCGGTGCGGCGATGACGAGCCCGCACCCACGCAGGCACGCCAGGTGGTTCGAGACGTTCTGACGGGTCTCGCCTAGCTCAACGGCCAGCTCGGCCGGGTAGCCCGGGCCGCGGGCCAGGGCGACCAGCAACCGTCGTCGGGTCCCATCGGACAGCGCGCTGCCCAGCCGGGACAGCCCATCCAGATCGATGTCGCACGTGTTGGTCGCCATGGCCGAACGGTACACGCTGTGCTGTCTGGTTGCGTGGAGACCGGACAGACATGAAGGTTCGATCGGTCCCGAAGACAGTGATCGATCCGGGCTCCGCTACCCGGGCGATCCCCAGCGTCGAGCAGCGCGTCCCGGTGCATGGTGCCGGACCGCACCGAGCCCGCCCAGCTGCCACAGATGGCGCAGGTCGATCGTCAGGTGCAGCAAGGGGACGAGTGGGTCCGTGGAGCGAGTGCCGAGCCGGACCGGCCCCACCCGGGCGACCCCGCCGGCAGCGCCCATCTGGACCACCCGGCCCAGTTCGAGGAGTCGCGGACGCCGGGTGTGGCCGTGCCGGCTCCACGTCACGGCGTTTCGTCCCGCGGCGGCGCCTGCCTGCACCGCGATCTGCGCCGACATCGGCAGTGGGCGGCCAGCGACATCGAGGTGGTGGGCGACGTCACCAGCGGCGAAGATCCCGGGGTGGCCGACCACCTGCAGGTCCGGATCGAGCTGTAGCCGACCGTCGGTGAGCGGCGCCGTCGGCAGCAGTGCGGCGCCGGTCGGCTGCCACCCGCCGGCCCACAGCGCGACCCCGTCGACGTGGGATCCGTCCGCCAACCGGACACCGCTCGCGGTCACGTGCTCCACCGGAGCCGAGGTCCGGATGTGGACGCCGGCCGTCCGCAGGATCCGCGCTGCTCCGCGTCCCAGGCGGCGGGGTTCACCCGGAAGCAGCCGATCGCCGGCTTCGACCAGGGTGATGTGCCGATCCGGGTAGCTGCCAGCGACCTCGGCGGCCAGCTGCACGCCGGTCGCGCCGCCGCCGACCACGACGATCGGCCCCGCGATCGTCAGGCGTT
>SLHP01000229.1 GCA_007136095.1 Nitriliruptoraceae bacterium | reverse complement strand
GAGGCGCTGCGCGACTTCGTATCCGCGCTGCGCGACTACGCAGACGCCTGGGACGACCGGCTGCACCGGGCGCCGAACCACCAGCACGCTGCAGCCCTGGTCCAACACGTCTCCGTCTCGGATGATGATGAGCTCCTTGCGTGGGCGAGTGGCCCCGACGGCCAGCCTGCGCTGCAGCAGGCGTGAGCCTCTCGCGGCCGACCCCGACGCGGGCCGACCACAAGCAGTTCGTGGTCAACGAGGGCTGGCAGCAGGTCCCGTCCACCCATCACGAAACCTACGAGCTCGACCTTGCTGACGGGCGCGTACTGCGGACCCGGATCTCACGGCCGCCGAACAAGACAACGTACGGGGCACGGATGTGGGCCCACAGCCTGCGCGACCAGCTCGACGTGACGGCCGATGAGTTCTGGGCGTGCGTCCGAGACGGCGTCGCCCCGGACCGTACTCCCGACGACGTTGTCGATGAGGTCGACGATGCCATCCCGGTGGATGTGGTCAACCTCCTGGTCGGCAGGGTCGGGCTGACACGTCGGGATCTCGTCGGCATGACGCGACAAGAGGCGATCGCGCGTCTCAACGAGTACTGGTCAACCGGCCGCTGATGCGAAACTTCGAGCGAGAGCCCGCCAGCGCGAGGACCTCACGGAGCCCGAGCACGTGCCCGGCCGCCAACCCTCACGGTGGCGCATCCATCAACACGGGTAGCCGAACCTGGCTGCAACCGCCGTTGTAGCCCGGTCGCCAGCAACCCCATCGGTAAGCCACGAGCCACTCGCGGACCCCGGAAACGAGGGCCGCTCACCGCCGTCCTCGCGCGAAGGACCGCCCATCGAAGTAGCGCCCGCCCGGGCGGGCGACCGGTCGCCAACGCACCCCTTGTAGGCCGGTCGCGTACCCGGCTTCTCTCGAACGGGATCACGCGGGGGCCCTCGGTCGAACGGTTCAGCCTTCCCGCGTACGAAGCGGGTACAGAGCTGTCCGTGACCCCGCCAACCACCCCTGAACGGCGTTCTGAGGCCCAGCCAGCGACGTGTTCACGGTCGCGCGTTATCAGTGGCGCCCGATCCGACGGCCACCAGCAGCGGGGGCTTCCCGTGGGAAACCCCCGCTCACCTGTGGTGATGTGGCGGAGGGAGAGGGATTCGAACCCTCGAGACCCTTGCGGGCCTACCCGCTTTCGAGGCGGGCGCACTAGGCCGGACTATGCGATCCCTCCAGCGGCTCACCAGGACGTGCGCCCCGATGAACGGCCCGGAGCGTACGCAAGGGGAGCCGGGAGGGGCAACCGGGAACCGGGGCCACACCCGGCAGCGGCTCGGACCTACCGCCGCCGGTCGCGGAAGAAATCGCGGAGCAGCTGCCCGCACTCCTCGGCTCGCACCCCGCGGACGACCTCGACCTGGTGGTTGAGCCGCGGATCACGGGGGATGTCGTAGAGCGCGCCGACGGCACCGGCCTTGGGGTCGTCGGCCGCGAACACGACCCGGTCGATCCTCGCCAGCACCAGCGCACCAGCGCACATCGTGCAGGGCTCGAGGGTGACGTACAGCGTGCACCCGTCCAGCCGCCAGGTGCCGAGCGTCCTGGCCGCAGCCCGCAGCGCCAGGACCTCCGCATGGGCGGTCGGGTCACCATCCACCTCGCGGCGGTTGTGTCCCTGGCCGACGACCTCGTCCCCCCGGATCACGACCGCGCCGATGGGCACGTCGTCGTGTACCGCGGCCTCGTGTGCCGCGGCGATCGCCGCCTCCATCCACCGATCGTGCATGCCGGCAACCGTAGGCGTTCGGACCCCACGCAGGCCGCCGGTGCTGGCAGATCCCGGGCAGCCAAACGACACCAGCACGTCGCTGTAGGGGTACCCCCCTGGGCTATCGGCTGCTATAGTTGGGGGTGCCGCCCACTCGACACGACGCGGGAGACAGCATGCACGGCTACGCCGGGAACCGGGACGACCTGCTCGCCCGCCTGCGCCGGATCGAGGGACAGGTCCGCGGACTGCAGCGGATGGTCGAGGAGGACCGCTACTGCATCGATGTGCTCACGCAGATCTCCTCGGCGACACGCGCCCTACAGGGCGTCGCGACGGAGATGCTGGACGACCACGTCCGGCACTGCGTCCGCGACGCCATCGACCAGGGACCACAGACCGCCGATGAGAAGATCGACGAGGCCCTGGACGTCATCCACCGGCTCATCAAGCGCTGAGCCGGACGACAGCGACGTCGAACCGGGTTCCTCCCGGACAGCCGCACCACCAACCGCACCACGACATCGCACGACGACACACGGAAGGCACCACCATGACGACCCGGAGCTACCAGGTACCGGACATCTCCTGTGGACACTGCAAGACCGCCATCGAAGGCGAGGTCGGCGCCCTGACCCAGGTCGACCAGGTGACCGTTGACATCGACGCACGGACCGTCACCGTGATGGGTGACGTCGACGACAGCGCGGTCCACGCCGCGATCGAGGAAGCCGGTTACGCGGTCGCCCCAACGTCCTGACCCGGGGCGGCTCCGAACCGCACGCAGATGCCACCACCACCCGCGGAGCCGACGTGAGCACCATCGACCCCACCACCGCGCTCGAGGTCCTGGTCCAACTCGACCGGGAACTCGGCGAGATCGATCCGGACACCCGCGCGATCGTCGCTCTGCGGCGCGCCGAGGGTGACACCGTGTCGCTGATCGACGTCGAGATGCGTGACAACGGCATCCTCGAGGTTCCTGCCGACGCCGACGGTCTGGTGGTCGTGACCGCCGAGGAGGTCAGCAGCGGCGAGGAGATCCTCGGCCTGACCCAGTTGGTCAGCATCCTGCGCGATGGCACGGAGGTCGGCATCTACCGGGTCGCGGACGGCGAGGACCTGCGTACCTGGCGGACCGACGAGGACCCGGACGATGCTGCCGATGACCTGCGACCCCGTGACCTGGCGTCGAACGCCGCGCGTCGCGCCTTCGGGTTGCCCTCGGTGGTCGAGCCGATCCCGGTGACCGACCTGGCCGCACGGACCTGGCTGCTGGACGTCGCGACGGCCGCTCTCCAGCGGTTCGACACCGACGACGGACCGACCGAGGTGTCACCGCACGAGCTCAGCCAGTTCGTGGACCGTCCGCCGTTCGACGGCATCGACACCGTCGAGGACGGCGAACTCCCCGACTGGCACCTCATCCATCAGGCGGCGGTCGCCGGCAAGCTGGAGCTCGGCGGTCACCTGACGGTCGACATCGAGCATGCGGCGTGGCTCGACTGTGACGGCTTCGCGCAGGTGGTCGACCGGACCCTGCCGACCACCGAGGAGCTGCTGGGCTCCCTACGGGTCACCGGCGACGATGAACTGCTGGCCTGGGCGATCGGGTTCCTCGCCGCACGGAATTGGTACCAGCCGGCCTGACCACGGTCCCGGCCGCGCGCCGGCACCGCCGGCCGGGCAGGTCATCCACAGCCACCTCGGTCGGGTCCGGAGCAGCCGTCGACCCCCGTTAGCCTGCCGGGACATGCCCCCGCCACCCGCCGTGTCCTTCCCCGGCCCCGACCTGCTCGGCCGTGGCGTCGTGATCGGGCCGGACACCCCGGCACCGGACGGCTACCGCGATGCCACGCGCGTGGTGATCGACGAGCAGGTCCTGGCCCATCCACGCGCGGCCGCGGCGATCCTGCACCACCACTGGCTCCACCGGCGGCGCATCATCATCGAGCTGGCCGTCGACAACGCCGATGCGCGGCAGCCGGAGGTCATCGACCTGCCGCCCTACCGCCTGTCGCCGGACGTCGATCTGGCCCGTGAACGGCTGCACGCTCTGACCTGGACCAACACCTATGACCTGCGATCCGGGCAGCCGATCTGGTGGCACGGCGTTCTGGCGCAGCGCCGGACCGACGCCACGGCGCCGCTCGACGCGCGCGGCGACATCACCCTGCCGGACGGGCGGGCGGCCTGGGTCGACGGTGGCCCCCGCGGGCCGCTGGCCAGGGCCCTCACCACGGCGGAGGATCTGCCGATCGTACATCGGGAGTCGATCGGGCTGGGTCGGTTGACGCTCCCGGTCGACGTCGCGACGCCGGAGACCGACACGCGGGCCACCGACACCCCCGCCACCGCCACCGCCGCACCGGAGGCCGACGGCCTGGCGGACGACCAGCGCGCCGCGGTGCTGCACCGTGACGGTCCGGCACGCATCATCGCCCCGGCCGGGTCCGGCAAGACCCGGGTGCTGACCGCCCGGCTCCGGCACCTGCTCACGGACCGCAACATCGAACCCGAGCTCATGACCGCCGTCGCCTACAACACCCGTGCCGCGTCCGAGCTCCGCGACCGCACCCGGGACCTCGGCGCGTCGATCCGGACCCTGCACTCGCTGGCGCTGTGGATCTGCAACCTCGACGTCCGTCGGGAGGTGATCCAGGAACGCGACGTGCGCGGCATCCTCGACACGCTGGTACGGACCGCCCGCATCCCCAACCAGGACCCGTACCAGCCCTACCTCGAGGCACTGTCGGAGGTGCGCCTCGCACTCCGCGACCCCAGCGAGGTCGAGGCAGCACGGGGGGACGTCGATGACCTGCCCGAGGTGTTCGACCGGTACCGCGACGAACTGGACCGGCGGGGCCTGCTCGACTTCGACGAGCAGGTCTACCGGGCGCTCGAGCTGCTGCTGACCCGGCCTGACATCCGCGCCATCGCCCAGCGTGTCGGCACCCACCTGCTCGTCGACGAGTTCCAGGACCTGACCCCCGCGTTCCTGCTGTTGATCCGGCTGGTCGCCGGGCCGACGGCCCAGGTGTTCGCGGTGGGCGACGACGATCAGACGATCTACTCCTACGCCGGCGCGACCCCCCGCTACCTCGTCGACATCGACCGGTGGTTCCCGGGAGCGCGCCACCACGCGTTGGAGGTCAACTACCGCTGCCCACCCGCGGTGGTGGACGCCGCGCTGGCCCTGCTGTCACACAACCGCACCCGGGTCGTCAAGACGATCCACAGCGCGCCCGCCGACGACCAACCCGACGACGCGTCCGTGCTGGACCCCGCCGCGGACCGGGAGTCACTCACGGTCCATCAGGTCGCGTCGGCGCAGATGGGCACCGTCGCCGCGCAGCTCATCATCGATCGGATCGCCGCCACCGGCCGCGCGGACGACATCGCCGTGCTGGCCCGGGTCAACAGCGCCCTGCTCCCCCTCCAGGTGACGCTCACCGACGCGGGCGTCGCCCACACCGCGCCGCTGGACGCCTCGATCCTCGGACGGACGGGGGTGCGGACCGCACTGGCCTACCTGCGGATGGGCCTGGACCTGGAACGCATCCGGCGCGACGACCTGCTCGACACGATCAACCGGCCGGCCCGCAAGGTGAAGTCCGCCGTGCAGCCGCTCCTGCGGTCGAGCCGGCTCAGCATGGCGCAGTTGGAGCAGGTCGCCGATGCGTTGGACCCCACGCACCGCGACCGGTTCCTGGAGTACCTGGGGGACCTGCGCTCCCTCGAGGGTGCCATCACCGACGGCGCGGACACCGGCGCCTGCCTGCGCATCATCCGGGAACGCATCGGGCTCGGCGAGGCGATGGACGCTCTGGATTCCTCGCGGAGCCGACCGGAGGGGTCCTCACACGCGGACGACCTCGATGCCCTGCTGCAGTTGGCCGCGCTCCAGCCCGACCCGCGCGCCTTCCGCGACTGGCTGGCGGACCGGCTGAAGGTTCCGGGCGATCCGGGTGGCGTGACCCTGTCGACGGTGCACCGGGTCAAGGGCATGGAGTGGGGCCAGGTCGTGGTGTTCGGCGCGAACGCCGGGCTCTTCCCCCACCGGCTCGCCGACGACATCGAGGAGGAACGCCGGGTCTTCCACGTCGCGATCACGCGCTGCCGGGACCAGGTCACGGTCGTCGCCGACCGGGAGCGCCCGTCGCCGTTCGTCGCGGAACTCTCGGCCGCATCGGGCCGGCCACCGGACAGGGACGCGCAGCAGCCCGACCGGGCATCGCGGCCCGACGCCACGACGGGCGTCGGCAACGACGGCGACAGCGAGATTGCGCTGCCAGAACGGGCGGCCGACGGCACCGTCATGGTCCGTGACGGCTCACCGCTGACCCTGATCGGTGGGTTCCCCGCGCAGGTCATCGCGACCGACGTCGACGGCGTCGAGGTGGCACTCGAGCTCACACCCCCCGTCACCCTCCGCCTCGGCTACGGCGACTCGGTGCTGGTCGACGGACGACCGACCACGCTGGTCCGACGGGCCACGGCACGACCCGGCGGTCCACGCCCCGGCTCGGCACCCGCCCAGGATCCCGGACGCCTGCCGGTCGGGGACGACCTCCCCGTCGACGAGGCGCTGTTCGAGACCCTCCGCGGCTGGCGCGCCCGGATCTCCGCCGAGGCCGGGGTCCCGGCCTACCTCGTCTTCCAGGACCGCCATCTGCGCACGATCGCAGCGCGCAAGCCGGCGACGCTCGGTGAACTGGCCGCCTGCCCGGGCGTCGGCCCCACCAAGCTGGAACGCTACGGCGACGACGTCCTCGACCTCGTCGACCGACACCGCTGACCGACGATCAACGGACGACCAACACACGCGATCAACCGACCGGCAGCACCTCATCGGCATCGTCAGCTGCGAGGTAGGCGATCGCGTCCCCCAACGTCTCGACCGGTACGAGCACGACCCGGGTCGAGTTGAACCCCGCCAGCTCGTCCGCCTGCTCCGCCGGGAAGAACAGGACGTCGGCATGGGCCCGATGGGCCGCCTTGGCCTTCGCGGGCAGCCCGCCGATCCGTTCGACGGTGCCGTCACCACGGATGGCGCCGGTCCCCGCGATGTGCCGGCCGCGGGCCAGGTCCTCATCCACGACCTGGGCGTAGGTCATCAGCGCGACCATCATCCCGTGCGAGCTACCGAGCGAGAGGCTCCGGAACCACGCCACGGGCGCCAGGCGCGTGAACGGCCCACCGATCGCCGCGTGCATCCCCTGCGGTGCCAGGTCGATGATGCGTGTCCTCTCGTAGGGCAGCTCCGGGCCGGACACCTCGAAGGCATCACCCTCGGCCGTGACGAGGCGGATGGTGTCTCCGGCCGCGTCCAGGGCCGCGTCCACGTCCATCCGCGATCCCAGGTGCCGGCCATCGATCTCGACGAGCACGGCGTGTTCCGGGATGTCGTCCACCACCGGGTCACTGACCTCGACGAACACCCCGAGCGGCAGATCGACACCCGCCTGACGCATACCGATCGCCGCAGCCAGCGGCTCGCTCTGCGCGGGTTGGGAACCGATCGGACCCACCCGCATGTCCCGGGCCGGTTCCTCGGAACCGACGAGTTGGTCGCGCGCCGCCTCGATGAGCAGTGGCGGGCGCCCGACCGTCAACCACGACCACCTGCCGTTGGGGGCCATGACCTCACCATCGACGACCAGGCGCCCGTCCAGGCGCCACGCCCAACCGGGAGGGTTGTCATCGATCACGTGGAGCCACGGGACGGGAAGGATCGCGAGGACCAGCACGATCAGCATCGCCCGCACGGTGATGCGTCGCGCGCGGGTCGCACGGGCCCGTCGTTCACGGTGGGACCGGACCGCCGACCAATGGTCGAGTGAGCGCGCCAGCCGTCGCGACACCGTTGCCGGTCGTCCCATCCGTCGGTCACCTCCTCCGGCCGCTCCCACGGCCTCCTGCCCGGACAGTGTACGAACGGACAGCTCTCTGCACGAAACCGGTTCGGAACCCGCCGTATTCCGTCGCTCAGTGCGTCGACGGGGCCGTCACCGGGAGGGGTTCGGAGGCTGGTGCGCCCCACCCGTATCCTGCGCCTTCCCTGTGGTTCCCATCGGCCGTTCGCGCCGTCTCCTCAACCGTTCCGAGAAGGTCTGCCGCGTGTCCCGTTCCCTCCGACTCCGACGCTGGCAGAAACAGGCTCTGGACGCCTTCGAGGCCACGCCGCAGCGTGACTTCCTGGCCGTGGCGACCCCGGGCGCGGGCAAGACGACCTTCGCGTTGACCGCCGCGCTGCGCAACCTCTCCGGACATCCCCATCGGCGCATGATCGTCGTCGCACCCACGCAGCACCTCAAGCACCAGTGGGCGAACGCGGCGGCGGGCTTCGGGCTGCACCTCGAACCGGAATGGGGCTCGTCCGAGGCGTTCCCCGACGACATGCACGGCGTCGTGGTCACCTACCAGCAGGTCGCGGCCAACCCCCGGATGCTCCGCGGACCGGCAGATGACGGGTTCGTGATCCTCGACGAGATCCACCATGCCGGATCCGACCGGGCCTGGGGTGACGGCATCGCCATCGCCTTCGAGCTGGCCGAAGCCCGCCTGTCGCTCTCCGGCACGCCGTTCCGCAGCGACCAGAACCCGATCCCGTTCGTCGAGTACGCCTTCGACGAGGCCGTGGCCCACTACACCTACGGCTACGGCGAGGCACTGACCGACGGCGGTGTGGTGCGTCCCGTGTTCTTCCCGGCCATCGGCGGCCACATGGAGTGGAGCGCGCCCGACGGCTCACTGATGAGCGCGAGCTTCGACGACGTGCTCGACCGCACCGCGGCCTCGCAGCGCCTGCGCACGGCACTGTCGCCGGATGGTGAGTGGCTGCCTGCGGTCATCGATCAGGCCCACGGGCAACTGCGCCGTCTGCGTGCGGAGGAGCCTGACGCCGGTGGCCTGGCGATCGCCATGGACGTCGACCACGCCAAGGAGATCGTGCGGCTGCTGCGCCAACGGCACGGGGTGGACGCCGTGCTCGCCACGTCGGACGACCCCATGGCCAGCGAACGGATCGGTGAGTTCGCGCTCAGCCGCGACCCCTGGATCGTGGCGGTCCGGATGGTGTCCGAAGGGGTCGACGTCCCGCGTCTGCGCGTCGGGGTCTACGCGACGAACACGGTCACCGAACTGTTCTTCCGCCAGGCCGTCGGTCGTCTGGTGCGCTGGCACGGTCCCCAGCGTCGGCAGAAGGCGTTCATGTTCGTCCCGGACGACGTGCGGGTACGGACGTTCGCCGCGCGGCTGGCCGAACAGCGCACGCATTCGTTGCGCCGCCGCGAGGAGGAGGGGGACCAGCCACCGGTCGAGCTCGATCAGATCCCGGTCGGGGAGGACGACCAGATGTCGCTGTTCCAGGCGATCTCTGCCACCCCGACCGACCACGACCCCAGCAGCGTGTTCGATGACAGCCACCCGGAGGATCTGATCTACGACGGGGCCGAGGATCTGAGCCTCGAGATCGAGTTGGCGTCACCCCCACCGCTGCGTGGTGGCGGCGAGGACGGTGGAGCCTCGACGTTGACCGTCAGTCGGACCCAACGGAAGCGCGAGCTGCGGCAGGCCAACAGCGACCGGGTGCGCATGCTGACCCACCTCACCGGGATGACGCCCGAGGTCATCAACAGCCGGCTGAACCAGGAGGCGGGGCTCTCCTCCATCGGCGACGCGACGCTGCGCGACCTGGAGAAGCGTCTACGGGCCGCCGACCGGTGGCTCGACCGCACCTGACGTCACCACGACCGCACCTGCCCGGCCCGGGACTGCGCGCGGCTGGCGAGTACGATCGGACCATCATGGAGACCGCCACCGTCGACCTCGCGACGACCCTGCGCCAGCAGGGGTACCGCGTCACGCAGCCGCGTCGGGCGGTCTGGGATGCGCTGGTCCGTGCGTCCGGACACATGACGGTGGAGCAACTCTCGCGCCAGGTGGAGGAACCGGTCGACCAGGCGTCGATCTACCGGACGCTGAAGCTGTTCGAGGAGCTCGGACTCGCGCGGATGAGCCACCTCGGTGAGGGGGAGGCCAGTCGGTGGGAACCTGCCCATCCCGACGAGCACTTCCACCTGGTGTGCCGGTCCTGCGGCACGGTCGACCATCACATCGGCACCCTGGTCCGCGACATCCGCAACCACCTCGACGACGGCCACGGGTTCGACGTCGAGGACGTCGAGTTGGTCGTGACCGGACGGTGCGACGACTGCCGGGCCTAGAGGGTCGCCCCTGTTGGCCCTTGGGCGACCCGATGGGGGTTGAGATCGCACAGGTTCCCCCTAGCACAGGGGGAACGAGGGTCGCCCCTGTTGGCCCTTGGGCGACCCGATGGGGGTTGAGAAGAAGAGGATCAGTGCGGGACGACGACGATGACCGTGCGACCCTGCGCGGCGCGTGCCAGGCGCCGGGCACCACGGCCCAGCCGGCTGGTCGTGGGCGGCATCCCGGTGATCACCACATCGCCCGGCTCCAGGAGCCGGTTCATGCGACCCACGACGCCTTCGACGGAGACGATCTCGACCTCGTCACCGTTCGGGATACCGGCCAACTGCGGGCGCAGGCCCTCGATGGCCACGTCGCTGATCACGACCATCTCGACCTCGGCCTGGCGGGCCAGACGCGAACCGACCTCGAGCGAGAGTCTGATGCCCACCTCGACCGCGGGGCCGGCCTCCTCGTCGGTCACGACCACCACGACCCGCTCCGTCGAGTCGTCGTCGCCGGGCCGGCACACCAGGACGGGGACCGGACTGCGCGACACGATCTGATCGATGACGGAGCCGAAGAAGCCCTCGCGCGCGTTGGCGTACCCCTTCCACCCCATCACCAGCGAGGTGCCGCTCTGCTCCACGATGGTGTGCAGGACACCACCGACCGTCGACGAGTCGATCCGCACGGAGGTGCTGACCTCCGAGCCTGCCGCCAACGCGACCTTCTCAGCGGTCGTCGCCAGCTCACGATGGACCTTCATCTGCTCCGGCCGGGCATCGAAGGGCAGCACGTTGACGGCGACGACGGCCCCGGAGTCGGGCGCCGCAACCTGGGCCGCGATCCGTACCAGCGTCCTGACCGTCCTCGGGTTGGACACCGGGACCACGACCCGCGTCCCGATCAGCGTCTCGCCGCCCACCGATGAGGCATCGATGCGTGGCGCCCACCGGTCGGCGGTGACACCGGCGATCAGGGCGGTACCGAGGATCACGAGCACGATCGCGTTCACCTCGACGTCGCCAATCAGGCCAAGGTCCCGCGCCACGATCGTGGCGGCCAACGCGCCCGCTGCCTGGCCGACGGACAGCGAGAACATGACGCCACGCTCGGGTCCGCTCGCCCCCATGAGGCGGCCTGACGTCTCCGCGGCCAGCCACTTGCTGACCACCTCGGCCACCAGGAACGCACCACCGAGGATCAGCGTGCGGGGATCGGCGAACAGG
>SLHP01000091.1 GCA_007136095.1 Nitriliruptoraceae bacterium | reverse complement strand
GTCGGGTGTTCCTAGCAGGCTCCCGCCTCATGCTGACTTACAGGCTGTAGCGCACTACAGACGACCGAGGTCATCGGGACGGCGCCCCATTCTCATCCTCAGGGGCGCCGGCCGCCAGGCCAGCACGAGGTGCTGACTTCGTGATAGAGGTCGGTGGCTGACCCGTTGCGACGGTGGCCCGGCAACTGGGTCACCACCGCGGGATCGAGCACGATGCTGCCTGCAGCGACCTGCTCGACGGCTGCGATGAACTCGCGCACATCGACGACGGCCACGTCAGGCTCGTGCTCGCGCCGCTGTGGCGCACGATGTTCGTCAGTGCCTCCGCGACCGCGAGGTAGGCGATCGACTCGACACCTGGCGACGGCCGCTGCAGGACCTCGACGTGCAGGGTGATCGGAACCGCGGTACGCGCGTCAGCGACGACGGTGCCGGCTCGAGGCCTCGATCGATCCGGGTTCCATGGCGAGCGTGGCCTGATCGCAGCGTTCCTCACGCTCGCCGCGCTGGATCACCTGCTGACCGGTGACGAGGCGAGACGACCCCTCCACCAGGGTCTTTCGGGCCTTGCGTCTGTCGGCTGTGTGATTATGGTCTCATCGACGGACCGGTTCGCCACGCGGTGACCGGAGGTAGAGACGGACACCAGGCCGACCGAAGGGGCAGGCGTGAACGCCGACATGTTCAACCAGATGGCAAACGGCCGGGGCTTCATCGCAGCCCTCGATCAGAGCGGCGGCTCCACGCCGAAGGCGCTCGCGCAGTACGGCATCCCGGAGAGTGCGTACAGCACGGACGAGGAGATGTTCGACCTCGTGCACGAGATGCGCACCCGGATCATGACCAGCCCCGGGTTCGCGGGGGACCGCATCATCGGCGCGATCCTGTTCGAGGGCACGATGGACCGTGACATCGAAGGGGTCCCGTCACCGGAGTATCTCTGGGGCATCAAGCAGGTCGTGCCGTTCGTCAAGGTCGACAAGGGGCTCGCGGACCCGACCGACGGTGTGCAGTTGATGAAGCCGATGGGGGACCTGGATGGTCTGCTCGAACGTGCCCGCTCGAAGGGCGTGTTCGGGACCAAGATGCGCTCGGTCATCACCGTGGCAGATGAGACGGGTGTCACGGCGATCGTCGACCAGCAGTTCGAGATCGGCCGCCAGATCCTGGCTGCGGGACTGGTCCCGATCCTCGAACCCGAGGTCGACATCACCAGTCCCAGCAAGGAGGAGGCCGAACAGCAACTGCGCGACCGCCTGCTGGCCGGGCTCGAGCAGTTTCCCGATGATCAGCAGATCATGTTGAAGCTGTCGATCCCCTCGATCGACGGCTTCTACACCGACCTCATCGACCACCCTGCTGTGCTCCGGGTCGTCGCCCTGTCCGGTGGCTATCCGCGAGAGGAGGCCAACGACCGTCTGAGCCGTAACCCGGGCCTGATCGCCAGCTTCTCCCGGGCCTTGATCCAGGACCTCTCCGCCGAGCAGTCGGACGACGAGTTCGACGCTGCGCTGGCCACGGCGATCGACAGCATCTACCAGGCGTCGATCACCTAGCGCCGAGGTCGGGGTTCAGGCCGCGGCGACGTCGGCGATCGCCTGGCCGATGACCTCGACCAGGCGGTCGACCTCCTCGGCGGTGATCACGAGTGGTGGCGCGAGGCGCACGGTGGTCTCGTGGGTGTCCTTGGCCAGCACGCCCAGATCCATCATCCGCTCACAGACCGCACGGGCGCGTAGGCCGGGAGCCAGGTCGATGCCCGCCCACAGTCCCACGCACCGCACCGCCTGTACGGACGTTGCCGGGAGGGTGCGCAGTCCCTGCTCCAGTTGTGCGCCGAGTTCCCGGCTCCGCGCCTGGAACTCGCCGGTCTCCAGCAGCCCGATGACCGATCGGCCAACGGCGCACGCCAGGGGGTTGCCCCCGAAGGTGCTCCCGTGGGATCCGGGGGTGAACACGTCCATGAAGGGACGGTCTGCGGCGATGGCCGAGATGGGGATGACGCCACCACCCAGGGCCTTGCCCAGCACGAAGACGTCCGGACGGACCTCCTCGAGGTCGCAGGCGAAGGTGGTGCCGGTCCGTCCGAGGCCCGACTGGATCTCGTCGGCGATGAACAGCACACCGTGGTCACGGGTGATGCGACGCACCTCGGTCAGGTAGCCGGGGGGTGGCAGGACGATCCCGGCCTCACCCTGGATGGGTTCGAGCAGGACGGCCGCCGTCGTCTCGTCGATCGCGGCTTCCAACGCGGCCGCATCGCCGAACGGCACGATGCGGAACCCGGGCGAGAACGGCCCGAACCCCTCACGGGCGTCCGGGTCCGTCGAGAAGCTCACGATGGTGGTGGTTCGGCCGTGGAAGTTGTCGGCGGCGACGATGATCGTGGCCTGCTCCGGGGCGATGCCCTTGACCTGATGACCCCACCGTCGGGCCAGCTTGATCGCGGTCTCCACGGCTTCCGCTCCGGTGTTCATCGGCAGGACCGCGTCCATGCCGGTGAGGCGGGCCAGGTCGTCACAGAAGGGTCCGAGTTGATCGTGGTGGAACGCACGGCTCGTGAGCGTGACACGGTGCAACTGCTCCTCGGCCGCAGCGATCAGCGCCGGATGGCGGTGCCCGAAGTTCAGCGCCGAGTAGCCCGCCAGCGCATCGAGGTAGCGACGCCCGTCGGCATCGGTGACCCAGGCTCCCTGCGCTTCGGCGATGACGACCGGTAGCGGGTGGTAGTTGTGTGCGGCGTGTCGCTCCAGGGTCGCGATCCGGGCAGCGGTCGGGGTTTGGGTGTCCGTGGTCATGCGGGGACCTCCTGCAGTGAGCCGGTCCGTGCCGGCCGGAGTTCCAGTGTGCAGCATTTGGGGCCGCCACCGGACTTCCTGAGTTCGGAGAGTTCGACGGGGAC
>SLHP01000194.1 GCA_007136095.1 Nitriliruptoraceae bacterium | reverse complement strand
CCGCGACCAGGATCGGTGCGCCGGCGTGCTCTGGCTTGTTCATCGGGAAGGACGGGTCGGGAGAACCATCGTCGAGGTAGCGACGCTCGGAGAACGCGAACGGCCCGAACCCCGTCTTCTTCACCGACTTGAGGAACTGTTTGGGGATGATCAGGTCGGTGTCGACATCGTTGAGCTGGATCGGGCAGGCGCGGCCGGTGATCGTGGTGACGGGTTCCATCAGGCGTCCTTCGCGTCGGTGTCGGCCAGGGCGGCCGCGTCGGTGTCGGCCAGGGCCGGGCGGACATCCACGAGCCGGCCGTGGATGGCGGCGGCCGCCGCCATTGCCGGGGAGACCAGGTGGGTGCGTCCCTTGAAGCCCTGCCGTCCCTCGAAGTTGCGGTTGGAGGTCGATGCCGCCCGCTCCCCCGGTGCCAGCTGGTCGGGGTTCATCCCGAGGCACATCGAACACCCCGGGTCACGCCAGTCCATCCCGGCCTCGATCAGGATGTCGGCGATGCCTTCCGCCTCCGCGGCGGCCTTCACCAGGCCCGAGCCGGGCACGACCATGACCTCGATGTTGTCAGCGACCTTCTTGCCCTTCACGACCGCCGCGACGGCGCGCAGGTCCTCGATCCGCCCGTTGGTGCAGGACCCGATGAAGACCTTGTCGAGCTGCAGGTCCCCGAAGGCTTCGCCGCCGGTGAGACCCATGTAGTCGTAGGCACGCTGCCATTGCTTCGAGGTGGCCTCGTCCGGCGCCTGATCGAGGGTCGGGATGCGCTCGTCGATCCGGACCGACTGTGCGGGGGTGGTCCCCCAGGTGACGGTCGGCGCGACCTGTGTGGCATCGATGTGGACGGTCCGGTCGAACGTCGCCCCCTCATCGGTCACGAGCGCCCTCCAGTCCGCGACGGCCTGGTCCCACTGCTCGCCCTTGGGGCCGAGCGGACGGTCCTTGAGGTAGGCGAGGGTGGTCTCGTCGGGCGCGACCAGCCCGGCACGCGCTCCACCTTCGATCGACATGTTGCAGACCGTCATCCTGCCCTCCATCGACATCGACCGGATCGCCTCACCGCGATACTCGATGACGTGGCCGACCCCACCGTCCACACCGATGGCGTTGAGGATGTGCAGGATCAGGTCCTTCGGCGAGGTCCCGGGCGGCAGGGCGCCCTCAACCTCGACCGCGAGGGTCTTGGGCATGCGCTGCGGCAGGGTCTGGGTCGCCAGCACGTGCTCGACCTCGGAGGTGCCGATCCCGAACGCCAACGCGCCGAAGGCGCCGTGGGTCGCGGTGTGCGAGTCGCCACAGACGATGACCGACCCGGGCTGCGTCAGCCCGAGCTCCGGACCGATGATGTGCACGATGCCCTGGTTGCGGTTGCCCATCTCGAACAGGCGGATGCCCGCGTCCTCGCAGTTGGTGCGCAGCGCCTCCATCTGCGCGACGGACAGTTCGTCGGCGAGCGGCAGCTCGCCCGAGACCTGGCGCGGATCGGTGGGCACGTTGTGGTCCATCGTCGCCAGGGTCAGATCCGGCCGACGGACCTTCCGACCCGCGAGGCGCAGACCCTCGAAGGCCTGCGGCGAGGTCACCTCGTGCACCAGGTGCAGGTCCACGTAGAGCAGGTCGGGCACCCCCTCCTCCGACCGGACGACGTGGTCGTCCCAGATCTTCTCAACGATCGTCTTCTCTGTCATCGTGGCGTCTCTTCGGTCGTCGGGGCGGTGGATGGGCGAGCTTCAGACCGGGACCGGTCGGGCCGCGGCGCGGTGGTCGAACCGGGATCGGGGACAGGCGACCCGCGGCCACGGCCGGTGGCCGGGACGCGAGCGGTCCGCGCCGACGATCAGCGCGACCAGCGCGACGAGTTCTGCGCGCGCAGGCTGTTGAAGTCGAGCTCCTCGGTGCGCTCGACCTCGACGGTGACGTCGTCGGAGCCGGTGGACTCCTCGTAGGAGGCGGCCACCTCGGCGACGAGCGCGGCCTCTTCCTCAGGGGTGTGATCGGGGGGAACCTTGAGCCGGATCACGTTCATCCGTGCTCCTTTCCGTGCAGGTCGACATGCGGTCCGAGCCGCGCCAACGGGCTGTCTGTACCGGTCCCGGGTCGTGCCTCCGTGTCGCCGTCGAACGGGTTGGACGGCGCCACGGCCTCAAAGGACCGGCAGCACGAAAAGGCCCACGATCAGGGCCTGCAGCGCGTGACGAGCCCCACGCCCGGCATCTGCCGGGTCCGGAACGGGGCTGCGGTGCGTGCGCATCTGACCATTGTTGCCGGTTCACGACCCGCCGCGCAACTCCCCGTGCGCCTGCGACGTGCTTGACGCACAGCGCGAGCCGCGCATCGCGCGGCGCGCGGAGCCGCGCGGTCCCCGGACCAGCACGGGTTCCCGGCGATAGCGTGGCGCTCCCATGACGGCGCCTGCCCGAGGTGCATCACCGTCGCTCGACGGGCGGGGGCGAGACGTTCCGACACCGCGAGGCAACGACATGCGAACCGATCCCGTGGTCAGACCCGGCGTGCCGAACGGCCCGGACCTCCAGGAGGCGTGGACGACCGCCGCAGCAGCCGCGGCCAGGGCCGGGGTCCGCATCAGCGATGTCCACGATCCGGCGACCGCCGCCCGGGCCGCGGCGCTGTTCGACCGCGTCTGGGGACGGTCCGACGAGGCGGCGTCGATCCTCGCTCCGGAGGCGCTGCTCGCGATCGCCCACGCCGGCGGGCAGGTGACCGTCGCGCAGGACGATGAGGACGACCTGATCGGGGCGACCGCGGCCTTCGTCGGTCTGGACGACGGCGTGGTGCTCCTGCACTCCCACGTGACCGGGGTCGAGGCCGGCAACGAGGGCCGCGGTGTGGCCCGCGCCCTGAAGTGGTACCAGCGGGCCTGGTGCCTGCAGCGTGGCATCAGCCTGGTCCGGTGGACCTT
>SLHP01000097.1 GCA_007136095.1 Nitriliruptoraceae bacterium | reverse complement strand
TGCAGGCCTTCGAGCGGACGGTCGAGCGGTTCGCCGCCATGCACGCGGTGACGCCTGAGCGTGTCGTCGCCGATCAGCATCCGGACTACACCACCCGGCGGTGGGCCGAGGACCGCGTCGACGAACCCGAGTCCGATCGTCCGGGCGCGGGACGGCCCCTGGTGCTGGTCCAGCACCACCATGCCCACATCGCCGCGGTCATGGCCGAGCACGGTCTACCGGGGACCGATCCCGTGACCGGGATCGCCTTCGACGGCACGGGCTACGGCACGGACGGCACCATCTGGGGTGGCGAGGTCCTCCTCGCCGACTACGACGGTTTCGACCGGGTCGCGCACCTTTCCACCGTCCTGCTGCCCGGTGGCGACGCGGCGATCCGGCACCCCAGTCGGGTCGCGTTGTCGCACCTGCGGACCGCAGGCATCGCGTGGGATGAGGACCTCCCGCCGGTCGCCACCACCTCGCCGCAGGACCGGTCGCTGTTGGCCACGCAACTGGACCGGCAGTTGCGCACGGTCCCGACCTCCAGCATGGGCCGGCTGTTCGACGCCGTCGCATCGCTGCTCGGCCTCTGCCACACCATCACCTTCGAGGCACAGGCGGCGATCGACCTGGAGATCGCCGCGGACTCAGCGAGGCAGTCCCCACCGCGTCTGCGGCTGCCGCTGGTGGACCAGTCCGCCGGTGAGCCGGTGATCCTGGACGCGGCGACGCTCATCCGGGACGTCGTCGAAGCGTTGCGGGACGGCATCCCGGTCACCGCCATCGCCCTGGGGTTCCACGAGGCGGTCGCCGTGGCGATCAGGGACATCGCCACGACCATCCGGCAAGCCGGTGGCCCGGACGTCGTTGCCCTCTCGGGCGGGGTGTTCGCCAACGCGCTGTTGACGCGACTGGCAACCTCGAGGTTGCAGCAGGAAGGCCTCACGGTGCTCCGGCACCGCCTGGTGCCACCCAACGACGGCGGCCTGGCCCTGGGGCAGGCCGCGATCGGTGCCCATCGACCCCCAGACGACAGGAACTGACATGTGCCTCGGCGTGCCCGGCAAGGTCCTCGACATCCGTGACGAACGTGGGACCCAGATGGCCACCGTCGACTTCGGCGGGGTCACCAAGGATGTGTGCCTCGCGTACACCCCGGAGGCGCAGGTGGGTGACTACACCCTGATCCACGCCGGGTTCGCGATCACCATGGTCGATGAGGAGTCCGCGCTCAAGACCCTGGAGTTGTTCGAGGAACTCGGGCTCCTCGAGGAGGAGCTCGGTATCCCGAGCGACGTCGCGATCGTCGACCGGGGCACGGCGGCGGGAGGGGCGCGACCATGAAGTACCTCGATGAGTTCAACGACCCCGACCTGGCCGCCACGCTGTTCGACCAGATCCGTGCCGTGGTCACCAGGCCGTGGGCGATCATGGAGGTGTGTGGTGGCCAGACACACTCCATCATCCGCAACGGCATCGACCAACTGCTCCCCGACGAGGTCGAGCTGATACACGGTCCCGGCTGCCCCGTGTGTGTCACGCCGCTGGAGACGATCGACAAGGCCTTGGAGATCGCCGCGCGGCCAAACGTCATCTTCTGCTCGTTCGGTGACATGCTGCGGGTCCCCGGCAGCCACACCGACCTGTTCGGGGTCCGGTCCCGGGGCGGGGACGTCCGCGTCGTCTACTCCCCGATCGACGCCGTCGCGATCGCCGAGGACAACCCGGACAAACAGGTCGTGTTCTTCGCCATCGGGTTCGAGACGACCGCCCCGGGCAACGCGATGGTGGCCTTCCAGGCCCGCCAACGGAACCTCACCAACCTCTCCCTGCTGGTCAGCCACGTCCTGGTTCCCCCGGCCATCGAGGCGATCGCCTCGTCACCGACCAGCCGGGTCAACGGGTTCCTGGCCGCGGGACATGTCTGCAGCGTGATGGGCACCACCCAGTACGAGCCACTCGTCGAGCGGTACGGCGTCCCCATCGTGGTCACCGGCTTCGAACCGCTCGACGTGCTCGACGGCATCCGCCGCACCGTCATCCAGTTGGAGAACGGTGAGGCCTACCTGGAGAACGCCTACCCCCGCGCGGTGAACGCGATCGGGAACTCGCCCGCCCAGGCCATGCTCGAGGACGTGTTCGCCGTGACCGACCGCAAATGGCGCGGGATCGGGATGATCCCACAGAGCGGGTGGCACCTGTCCGAACGCTACGCGGATCTGAACGCGGAGACGCGGTTCGACGTCGCGGACATGGATGTGCAGGAATCGGATCTCTGCCGGTCCGGCGAGGTCCTGCAGGGCATGCTCAAGCCCAACGAGTGCCCCGCCTTCGGCAAGGAGTGCACCCCGCGGAACCCACTCGGGGCCACGATGGTCTCCAGCGAAGGGGCGTGCGCCGCCTACTACCAGTATGGACGGCTCGAGTCGGCGCGGACCCTTCCGGTGGTCGAGTCGGGGGTCGCTCGTGGCTGACGGAACCGGCGCCTCCCCACCCACCGACGTCGCGACCGGGATCGCCGTCGAGGGCTGGAGCTGTCCGATGCCCCTGCGTGACCACGAACGGATCGTTGCCGGACACGGTGGTGGCGGCAAGCTGTCCGCCGAACTGATCGAGCACCTGTTCCTACCCGCGTTCGGTGCGGCCGCCGAGGGAGCGACCCCGACCGACGCCGCCACCCTGACGATCGGGGGCGCACGTCTGGCCTTCTCCACCGACTCGTTCGTCGTCGACCCGCTGTTCTTCCCGGGCGGCAACATCGGCGACCTGGCCATCAACGGCACCGTCAACGACGTCGCCATGAGCGGCGCCACACCGATCGCGCTGTCCACGGCGTTCATCCTGGAGGAGGGCCTCGAACTGTCGGTGCTGGGCACGATCGCCCAGACGATGGGTCGCGCCGCCGCGGCTGCGGGCGTCCACCTTGCGACCGGCGACACCAAGGTGACCGACACCGGTGATGGCGACGGCCTGACCATCACGACCACCGGCATCGGGCTGATCCCCGATGGTGTTGAGCTGTCGCCGCAACGGATCAGGTCCGGCGACAAGATCATCCTGTCCGGCAGGATCGGGGACCACGGCATCGCCGTGATGAGCGTCCGCGAGGGCCTGCAGTTCGGGACCGATGTGGCGTCCGACTCCGCACCGCTGACCGGGCTGGTCGCCGCGATGCTGGCGACGCCCACGGGCCGCGGCGCGATCCACTGCCTGCGCGATGCCACCCGTGGCGGCATGGCGGCATCGCTGTGCGAACTGGCGGTGACGGCCAACGTCGGGATGAGCTACGTCGAGCGGTCCGTCCCGATCGCGGAGGCGGTCGCGTCCGCCTGCAGCTTCCTCGGTCTCGACCCGATCCACGTCGCCAACGAGGGCACGATGGTCGCCTTCGTGGATCCGGCGGCCGCAGACGAGGTCGTCGCCGCGATGCGGGACCACGACCTCGGACGCGACGCGGTCATCATCGGCGAGGTCGTTGATGACCATCACGGCATGGTGGTCGCGCGCACCAGCATCGGCGCGACCCGCGTCGTGGACCTCGCTCTCGGCGAACAGCTGCCTCGGATCTGTTGAGGGTCCTAAGCTCCGATCCCAAGGGAACCGATCGTTCGCTGTCATCGAGGTTGTGCCGTGCCGACCGACGTGCACCACCCGCGGAGCACGCTGCCACGACCAACCCACCTCCAGCTCGCCGGGCTGGTGGTCGGCCTCATCGCCTTCCTCGTCCCACTGCTCGTCGACATCCCGGGACTGGAACCGGCGGGCCAGCGGATGCTGGCGATCTTCCTGCTGGCGATCGTGCTCTGGGTGACCGAGGCGGTCCCCCTGGTGGCCACCGCCATGCTGGTCATCCTGTTGGAGGTCCTCATGATCTCCGACCAGGCGCTCGTGGCGCTACCCGAGGACGTGCTCGCCGCGAGTGACTACTTCGCCGCGCTCGCGGATCCGGTCATCGTGCTGTTCCTGGGCGGCTTCCTGATCGCCGACGGCGCCGCCAAGTTCGACCTGGACCGCAACCTCGCTGCGGTCATGTTGCGGCCCTTCGCCGGCAACGCCCGACGCAGCGTGCTCGGCCTGATGCTGATCACCGCGATGCTCTCGATGTTCGTCTCCAACACGGCAACGACGGCCACGATGTTCGCCGTCGTGATCCCGATCCTGGCGGTCCTGCCCGCGGGCCCCGCGCGCACCGGGCTGGCGCTGGCGATCCCGGTGGCCGCCAACGTCGGCGGCATCGGGACCCCGGTCGGCAGTCCCCCGAATGCGATCGCGCTCGGCGCGCTGGAGGCACGCGGCGAGGGCGTGTCGTTCCTGGGCTGGATGTTGCTGGCCGTCCCGCTGATGGTCGTGGTGCTGCTGTTCGCCTGGTGGCTGTTGACCCGCCGCTACATCGCCCCGGACACGCCGATGGCACTGGACCTGTCCTCCTCGTTCGACCGCAGCCCGGCCGCCATCGTCTTCTACGTCGTGGCCGGCGCGACCGTCCTGCTCTGGCTCACCGAGCCACTCCACGGCATCTCCTCCTCAACCGTGGGGTTCGTCCCGGTGGTCGCCCTGCTCGCGACCCAGGTGATGGGTGGCGACGACATCAAAGCCCTGCAGTGGCCGGTGCTGTGGCTGGTCGCCGGCGGGATCGCGCTCGGCGCCGGCATCGGCGCCACCGGGCTCGACACCTGGCTGCTGGGGCTGGTCGCCTGGGAGGCGCTGCCGCTCACCCTGCTGGTGCTGCTGCTGGTGGCTGTCGGGCTCGGCCTGTCGACCGTCATCTCGAACTCAGCGACCGCCAACCTGCTGGTCCCGCTCTCGCTCAGCCTGGCGACCGGGCTCCCGATCGACGCGACCGCGATCGGCGTGATCGTGGCGCTGGCCTGTGCCCTGGCGATGGCACTACCGATCTCCACCCCACCCAACGCCGTCGCCTACGCGACCGGCGAGGTCGATACCAGGGCGATGGCGACCAACGGCCTGCTCGTCGGAGGGTTCGGCGCCGTGCTGCTGGCCACCGTGCTGCCCCGGGTCTGGGACCGACTGGGGCTGCTGTGACCGACGTGGCCCCATCGCTGCCGACCCTCCGGGTCATCATCGTCGCGGACGGTGCACTCGCTGCGGCCCTGACCGATGAACTCGGTGCAGGGGCCGACGACCCGATCGGAGGTTCCGCCCACCTGACCGGCATCGTCGAGGTCGTGCAGGTCGAGCATGCCGAGGAGGCCGTCGAACTCGTCTCGGCGACGACCGCCGAGGTCCCCCTCGTGGTCCTGAGCGGCCGACCCGGTGGGGTCGACCACACCATCGACACCCTCGATCGCGCACCGTCGCTCCGTCGGGCATCGACGCTGCTGGTCACCGACCGGGCGGTCCACGACGATGCCGCGCGGGCGATCGACGGCGACCGGCTGGACGGGGTGATCGCGATCCCCTGGACGGCTGGGGCCCTCCGGCTCCATGCCCGGTCGCAGATCGCCCGGTGGCTGCGCGCACACCTCCCCGACGACCCCCGCACCGGATCCCTGATCGACGATACCGAGCGCCCTCTCGAGCTGCCGGACAGCGAGATGCTGCGCGACCTGGAACGGGAACCCGCGGCCGTCACCGAGCGGCTCCTGGCCGCCATCGAACGTGTCCTCGGCCCCCGGCCACGCCTGCACCTGCCGCCGGGCATCCGCCTCACCCACCAGGGCGAGGGTGTCAACGGCGTCCTGGTCGTGCTCCGCGGCAGCGTCGCCCTCGACCGGTCGACACGCGTGGGCGATCTACGCCTCCATCACGGATCGACGGGCCCGGTGGTCGGGCTGCTGTCGCTCGCGCAACAACGACGGGCGTTCTTCACGGCCCGGACCACCACCGACGTCGAGGTCGTCCACCTCTCGCTCGAACAGCTCGACCGGGCTCTGCGCAGCGAGCCGGAGGTCGGGGCGGCCATGGCCGCCGTGTCGATCCGGGCCCTGGCGCAGCGCCTCCGACGCTCCGAGCAGCTGCAGGTCGAGAAGATCGAGCTCAACCGTGAACTGGACGCGGAACGCGAACGGCTGGCCGACGCGCTCCACCAACTCGAACAGGCCCGCCTCGAACTGGTCGAGCAGGCACGCTTCGCCACACTCGGCGAGCTGGCGGCCGGCATCGCCCACGAACTGAACAACCCGGTCGCGGCGCTGGACCGTGCCGCCAGCTACATCACCGAGGACCTGGAGCGGCTGGTCACGAGCCACCCGCAGGGCCCCGCCCTGGCACAGGCACTGACGACCGCTCGGGATCGACCACCGTCGAGCACCGCAGAGGAACGCGAGCAGCGGCGGGTGCTGGAGGCCGCAGTCGGCGACCGGGAGCTCGCCCGTCGACTGCTCGCCGCCGCCGTCACCGACCCCGACGACGCGCGCCGCCTGGCGACGGGCCCGGCGGGTGAGATCGCCCTGTTGGAGGCGGCAGCCGGCATCGGCACGGCGATCCGCAACCTCGAGGTCGGTGCGGCACGCATCTCCGGGCTGGTCGCGAGCCTGCGGTCCTACGCCCGACCGGACGGCGACCCGGTCGAGGACGTCGACGTCCATCAGGGGATCGAGGACACCCTCCGACTCACCGCCCATCGACTCGCAGGAGCCCGGATCACCCGCGACTACGACGAGGTCCCACGCATCCGGTGCCACCCCGGGCAGTTGGGCCAGGTCTGGACCAACCTGCTGGTCAACGCCGCGGAGGCGCTCGACGGTGAGGGACACATCCGGGTGCTCACCGATGCTCCGGATCCCGAGCACGTCCGGGTCCGGATCTCCGACGACGGACCCGGCATGCCGCCGGACGTGCTCAAGCGGGCCTTCGAGCCCCGCTTCACGACCAAGCAGGGCACCGTCCGCTATGGCCTCGGTCTGGGACTCGCGATCGCGCGGCGCGTGGTCGAGCAGCACGACGGCCGCCTCAGTCTGGAGGCCGATGCGAGCGGCACCACGGCGACGGTGATCCTGCCGGTCGCCGGGCCCGCCGATGACACGACGTCACGACCGCAACCACCCTCGCCGGGAGGATGACGATGCAACTGGCTGTACTGATCCTGGAGGACGAACGCCCGGTCCGCGAGGCGCTCGCCCGGGACCTGGGGCACTTCGGAGGCCACGTCCGCATCGAGG
The DNA here is from genome assembly GCA_007136095.1 of Nitriliruptoraceae bacterium. Classification (GTDB taxonomy): domain Bacteria; phylum Actinomycetota; class Nitriliruptoria; order Nitriliruptorales; family Nitriliruptoraceae; genus CSSed11-175R1. The sequence goes on along the minus strand of SLHP01000097.1, from coordinate 4,323 downwards.
TGGCCGAGGACGTGCCGGATGCCTGGGCGGTCATCGACGAACTGGACCGTGACGGTGACCGACTCGCGTTGGTCCTCGCCGACCACCGCCTGCCCGGCACCAGCGGGGTCGATTTCCTCGTGCTCCTGCTCGACGACCCGCGCACCGTCCACACACGCAAGGTGCTGGTGACGGGACAGGCCGACCAGCAGGACACCATCCGAGCGGTCAACGACGCCGGGCTCGACCGCTACATCCCCAAACCGTGGAACCCGGACGAGCTCCGGTCGGTGGTTCGTGACCAACTCACCGACCACGTCATCGAGCACCGACTCGATCCGCTGCCACATCTGCAGGCACTGGACGCTGCACGCGTCATGCCCCTGCTTCGAACCCGCGGTGACCGCTGACCGGCCGAGGCTGGTCAGCGGTCACCGGGCACGTGGCTCTGGCGACCGGTGGCGGAGATCAGGCGACCGGTACGGCCTCCTCGACCTCGGTCTTGATCTTCGCAACGTGGTGGATCATCAGTCCATAACCGGCCTTGGCCGTGATGTCCGCGATGGCGTAGCCGACGTTGACCAGTACGAACGCGGTCGCGGCCTCGTCGAGCAGGACCGGGAACAGGTAGGCCACGGGGTAGAACAGCCAGGTCACGAGCAGCACCACACGCAACCCCTGCAGGGTGCCCTGGACCTCCGCGTGCTCGGCGGCGATCTGCTTGGTGATCTCGGTGAACAGCGTGACCAGGATCAGCACGAGGAAGATCATCGACAGGCCCCAGAACAGCCAGATGGTGCCGGTGTCCTGCGAGATCTCGCCGGGGTAGCCCAACACGATCATCAGGAACGAGTAGGGGACCAGGCGCATCAGCAGTGACTTGCGTCGCGACGCATCGATGGCCAGGACCAGGACCAGTTCGGTCAACAGCAACGGAACCGTGATGACCCAGTCGACGTAGCGGTAGGCCTCGTTGAACAGGGCTTCACCGGCGACCACGGCTTCGAAGGAGCCGAGGATGCGGAAGTAGTGGTAGCCGGCGATGGTGACGATGACACCCGAGATGGTGACCGCCATGCGGTACCGGGGCGCGACGTCACCACGGCTGAGGAAGAAGAACAGGGCACTTCCCAGGAAGACCGCGAAGGTCAGCGAGAAGAACCCGCCGACCAGGTCGATCTGGGTCGGACTGAGATCAAGAGCGACGACATCCATGATTCCCCTCCAAGGGGTTCCGCCAGGAACAGCGGGAGGAACGGATGGTGCGGGAAAGGGTGGGAGCCCTCCGCGAGCGCACGCCCGGATGAGCTTCGTCCCCCCAAACACCCATGGACCTGAAACAGCCCCGCCGTGCTCAGCCGACGAGCGGGTTGCGGTCGCTGACCGCCAACTCGCCGGGCCCGACGCCTGGAAGGAACTTCTTCCAGTCACCGCTGATCATGGTTGGCCGTTCGACGATCCGGGCCCCGTCGGCGTAGTAGGTGTTGGCCAACACCATGCGTGCGACCCGGGTCCGGTTCGGGCCGGCCGTGTGCAGGCACAGCGCGGAGTGGAAGCTGACCTCGCCGAGTTCGAAGGGGCCGTCCTCCACCTCGACGCCCGTGTCACGCAGGTGCTCGCTGACGGTGCGGTCGTAGGACGTGCCGTGCTTGTCGAACGGCAACTCGGCGACCGCTTCCCAGACGTCCATCCCCCGGGCGAAGGCCAGCGGGCCCATCTCGCGCGGCGTCGGCTGCAGCGGCATCCAGGCGGTGATCGCATCCGAGGTGTCCAGCGGGAAGTGGTGGTCGTCGTAGTGCCACGGGGTCCGCCCGGCCCCGGACTCCTTGGACAGCGCGTTGTCGTGATAGAGCCGCACGGCGTCGACCTGCAGGAGTTGGGCGCACAGAAGCCCGATGCGGGGCGACAGCACGGCTGCCCGCACCAGGGGGTCGGTCAGCCACATCATCTCCAGGCTCTGGAACCCGACGGACGGATCGACCGCGGCATCGAGCAGTTCGCGGAGTCGCTGGCGCAACCGTTCGACCACGCCGCCGGACAGCACCCCGGGCAGTTTCACGAAGCCGTCGGCGGCGAACGACTCCACCGCCGCCGCGGGCAGCTCGTAGGGCGTGGACAGCTCGGCGACCAGTTGGTCGTCGTCGGGCAGTGGCCCGGGATCCCACGTCGGCCCGTCGACGATCGGCCCCGCGGCCTCCGGGTCCTCGGCCAGCGACATGTACCAGTCCCACCACTGGTCGTTGCCGGCGTCCCAGTCCACCTCGACGTGATCGGCATCGCCGACAGCGGTCGCGGCGGTCAGGTGGGGGTTGGTCGTGTCGGTCACGGTTCCTCGATCTGCTCGATCAGCGGGCGACGGATCGGGTTCGGACCAGGCCGCTGCTGCGGGTGTCCTGCCGTCAGGAGGATGTCCAGGTCAGCAGGTGGACCTCGTGGTCGAAGTGCCAGTGGTCGCCGTCCCGGCAGGTCGCGAGGTACCGGGCCAGAGCATCGGAGGTCGTCCCCGGCGCCAGCATGGTGTCCAGGCTGATCGCATCGTCGAACAGGCACCGCTGCAGGAACCCCTCGGCGACCGCGGGATCGTCGGTCCCGGTGCGGTAGTGCAGGACCTGCACGTCGGGCTCGACCCCGACACCCCGCAGGCCGTCGGCCACCTGCTCCGCGGTGGTGTATGGCGTCGCATCCGGTGCGTGGGACGCCCGGTAGGCGTCGTAGACGGCGAGGTAGTGCGACCTGGAGGTTGCGTGGGCGATGACGCCCCAGCCCCCGGGCCGCAACGACGCGTCCATCCGGGCGAGCCCGTCGCTGAGCAGGTTGGGCGGCACGGCGTACAGCGCGTGCGTGGCCCAGGCCACGTCGTCGGCACGGTCCGCGACGTCCAGTTGTTCGAGGCCCACCTGCAGGTCGTCGCAGGCGACGAAGGGTGGTCGCAGGACCCGGCGTGCCTCGGTCAGGCTGAAGGCGGACGGGTCCAGGAGATCGACCTCGATCCGCACATCGGCGAGAGCGTCCGGGAGTCCGGCGGCGAGCAGTGCGCTGGGGAACTTCCCACTACCACAGGCCACGTCCAGCAGCCGCAGACGCCCGTCGCTCGCCCGCAACCGCAGCTCCGCCGCCCAGTCCCGGGCCACCACGAGTTCGCGGTAGTCCTGGGTCGCCAACGCGTAGAAGGCGTCCATGGTGCGCCGGCCGTCCTCGCTCCAGTGCTGGAGGCTTCGGTCGGCGGTGTCGGATGTCATCCACAGCACGGTAGCGGACGAGGCGTGGCCAAGGGGCCGCGACACCGTGAGGAGCGGCCCGGCGGACGGCAGCGGTCTGCTGGCGGACCCACGTGGGTACCCTTCCGACGTATGCACCCATCGGGCACGACCTCACCGCGCGACCTCCTGCTGCAGGCCACCGACCGGATGTCGCCCGTTCGCGCACTCTCGCCCGAGCGGTACGCGGAGACACACCGCGCCTACGAGTCGTTCAGCAACCAACGGTCCATGCTCCGCGCCTGGATGATCGCCAACGTCCCCGGGTTCCTGCCTCCGGGTGACGACCGGCCGTTCCGCGTGCTGGGTGTTGGTGTCGGCGACGGCTCGGTCGACGTCCCACTCGCTGAGCGCCTCATCGTCGACCGCATGCAGGTGGACTACCACGCGGTCGAACCGCACAGCCCGTCGCTCGAGCGATGCCTCGAGCGCATGGCGGGCGTCCCCGGATCGCGCCTGACGGTGGCCGGATCTCCAACCGACCTCGCCGGCTACACCGGCGCCGGACCCTTCGATCTCGTGCACTTCGTCCACTCGCTGTACTACGTCCCGGACCCGGGTGCGGCGATCGACCACGCGGTGTGTCTCCTGCGGCCGGGCGGCCGGCTGATCGCGCTCATCTCGCCGCTCGAGCCGCTGAGCCTGTTGTCCTCGCTGCTCGCACCCCAGCCGGACCATCCGCACTGGTTCGCCGACGCGATCGACCGGGCGCTGACGAGCCGTGGGCTGGTCGTCGACCGATCGATGATCGACAGCCGGCTCGACCTGACCAGCCTGCGGGAGGACCCGGCGGGCGTCGGGGAGCAGGTGCTGGACTTCCTGCTGCAGTGTCGGGCCGCCGATCTGCCCTCCGATGTCCGAGAGGCCGTTCACGACTACCTCGCCGACATCGCCCTGCCGGGCGACCCCGATGCGGTTCCGCATCCACTGCAAGCGTTCGTCGCGACCGCTCCGGGCGCGTCGCACTGACCCCGCGATCGACCGCATCCTCGACGCGGTGGATCGGATCCCGGAATCAGCAGCGGCCCCGCCGTGTGGCGGGGCCGCTGCTGTTCGACTGCGACGGTGGTCGCGGACGGGCGAGTTA
>SLHP01000054.1 GCA_007136095.1 Nitriliruptoraceae bacterium | reverse complement strand
CGGCGGCGTTCCTGACCGGGGCCTGGGGTGGCGACGAGACCCAGACGATCGTGGGCCCGCCCTTCGAGGGGACACCCGCGGCGGTCGGGTTCGGGCTGTCACCGATCTACCACGGCCTGATCGCAGGTCTCATGCTCGCGAGTGCTGGTGGCATCGTGCTCCGCTACCGCCGCAGCGATGCGGTCACGCGTCGACAGATCCGGTGGCTCGTGCTGGCGGTGCTGCTCATGGTCGTGCTGGCGTGCGGTGTCATCCTGCTCGAGTTCATTCGGGGGGAGTCCGCCACCCTGGGGATGGTCGTGGCGATCTCCCTCGGTATCGCCCTGGTGCCCACGAGTGTCACGGTCGCCATCCTGCGCCACCGTCTGTTCAACATCGACGTCGCACTCAACCGGACGATCGTCTTCGGGGCGCTCGCCGCCTTCATCACGTCGGTCTATGTCGCGATCGTGGTGGGGCTCGGCTCCTTGCTCGGCGATCCCTCCAACCTGGCCCTGACGGTCGGAGCGACGGCGCTGGTCGCGGGAGTCTTCGAGCCGGCGCGCGTGAGGGTTCAGCACTGGGCGAACGTGGCGGTCTACGGCCGTCGCGCGACGCCCTACGAGGTGCTGGCGACGATCGCCGGCGAGATGGGCTCCGCCGGCACCGATGACGCCCAGCTCGAGGCCATGGCCGCGTTGCTCGCGGACGGTACGGGTGCCTCGCACGCAACCGTGTGGGTGGCCATCGAGGACCACCTGCGTGCGGCAGGGTGCTGGCCGCCACACGACCCGGCCGAGCACCCACCGATGCCGTCAGGTGACATGCACACCACGTCCGCCGCAGGCAGCGTCCACCTGGAGCCCGTCCATCAGGATGGTGAGCCGATCGGCGCGCTGTCCCTGGAACGGCGCCGTGACGACCCGGTCACCCCCCGCGAGCAACGCCTGGTCGCTGAGCTGGCGGGGCAGGCGTCGCTGGTCCTCGGCAACGCGCGCCTGCGGGCCCGTCTGCAGGCTCGCTTGGAGGAGCTGCGCGCATCGCGCCAACGGCTCGTGGCGACCCAGGACGAGGCCCGTCGTCGCCTGGAGCGCGACCTGCACGACGGCGCGCAGCAGCAGCTCGTCGCACTCAAGGTCAAGCTCGGCATGGCTCGGACGATCGCCGCGAAGGAGGATGCCGGGACCACGGTCGTGGGGCGGCTCGAGGAGCTGTCCGCGACGGCTGACCTCGCCGTCGATGGCCTGCGGTCCCTGGCTCGGGGCATCTACCCGCCGCTCCTGGAAGCCGAAGGACTGGAACGGGCCACCTCCGCGCAGGTCGGGCGTGTCCCGATCCACGTGTCGATCCGGGCGGACGGCGTGCAGCGCTACAGCCGCGACGTCGAGGCGACCATCTACTTCTGCGTCGTCGAGGCGTTGGGCAACACCCTCCGGCACGCGTCCGCGACGTCCGTGGAGATCGTGCTCGAGGACCGGAACGGCCACCTCGGATTCAGCCTGACCGACGACGGGTGTGGGTTCGAGCGGGGCACCAGCCCGGGGGGACTGGGTCTGCGGAACATGGCGGATCGCATCGAGGCCCTCGGCGGCTCGTTGACGGTGACGTCGGCCCCCGGGTCCGGTGTCCGGATCGACGGTGTGCTGCCGTCCACCGCGCCGGTTGCGATGGCCGCCGGAGCGTCGGCCTGATCGGTCGGGCCGGGTCAGACGGTCACGGCTGCCTCGAGCGAGTCCGGACCGAAATGGTCCTTCGCGACGAACCCGATCGCTCCCGCCCGGAGGGCGGCTGCCTCGTAGTCACCCGCGGAGTAGGTCGACAGGACCAGGATGCGGGCTCGCGACCCCGAGGCGAGGATCCGCCGGGTGGCCTCCAGGCCATCGATCCCGGGGAGGTTGACGTCCATCAGGACCAGATCCGGATCCAGCTCGGTGACCGCCTCCACCGCGTCCTCCCCCGTCTCGGCTTCGCCAGCTACCTCGAAGCCGTCGGACATGTCGACGACGAGCCGCGCGGCGGAGCGGAACGCGGCCTGGTCGTCGACGATGACGACCCGGTTGGTCGGGACAGGGAGAGGTGCCATGGCTTCAGGATGCCGGACGGTGCGTGGCGGCGCGAACCGGCCCGCATGCGGGTTCACGGTGTAGCCACCACCCCTACGCCGACGACCTGGGTAGCTCGTGTTCGGCCAGGTACAGCAGCACCGCGCGCACACGTCGATGGAGATGGTCGTCCGCGGCCGCGAGGTCGAGCTTCGAGAAGATGGAGTTGATGTGCTTCTCCACCGCTCGCTCCGACAGGACCAGCGAGGCGGCGATCCCCGCGTTGTTGCGGCCCTGTGCGATCTCGCTGAGCACCTCGAGCTCGCGGGGGGTCAAGCGGTCGAGCAGGGACCTCTGGCGCCGCATGCGCGCCTCGACCAGTGTGTCGACGACCTTCGGGTCGATCACCGAACCCCCGTCCGCGACGGTCCGGATCGCGCGGGTCAGATCGGCCAGATCGCCGACGCGCTCCTTCAGGAGGTAGCCGCGGCCCTGCGAGCCACGCTCGAGCAGGTGCAGCGCCCAGCCGGGTTCGACGTACTGTGACAGGACCAGCACACCGATCTGCGGGTGGGTGTCGCGCAGCGTCTCCGCGGCCCGGATGCCCTCGTCGGTGTTGGTCGGCGGCATCCGGATGTCGGTCAGCACCACGTCGGGTAGGTGCTCGTCGACGGCGGCGAGCAACGAGGGGAGGTCGCCGCAGTCGGCGACCAGTTCGAGATCCTGCTCCAACCCGACCAGCAGCTTGATGCCCTCGCGGACGAGGTAGCTGTCCTCGGCCAGGACCAGGCGCAGTGTCGCGCCGGCACCATCGGCTCCGCTCATCGCCGTGTGTCCCTCCAGCTGTCCGCGCGAGGCTCCGATCGCCACGCGTCGGTCCCCCGGCGGCCACCATAGTCGCCGCGGCGTCGTTG
>SLHP01000029.1 GCA_007136095.1 Nitriliruptoraceae bacterium | reverse complement strand
GGTGATGCGCAGGTGCAGCCAGGTTCCGGTCCCCGTCCTCGCGTCGAGTGACTGTTCGCGTCCGGTCTCCATCGCGGCGTTGATGGCCTCCTGGGTGGCGGCGGCGTCATCACCGTCCAACCGCTGTCGCCATCCGTCGGCGTACAGCTGGTCCGCCGATCTGCCGAGGAGGCGGGCTGCCTCGTCGTCGACGTAGATGCACCGCCCCGACCCGTCGGTGTGCAGCGACCCGATCCCGGTGACAGCGGTCTGGCGACGCAGGTCCGTCGAGAGATCCCGCTGCACGGCCGTGATGTGGGTGACGTGACCGTGGCCGTCCAGCGTCGGGGTCATCGTGACCCGGTGGGTGCGCAGCGAACCGTCGCGATGCCGGTCGACGAGCTCTCCCGACCAGACCTCGCCCGCCAGGACCGTGGTCCACAGCTGCTCGTACGTCGAGGGCTTCTGGAGGCCCGAACTCAGTAGCCGCGGGGTCGCCCCGATCGCCTCCTGCCGGGAGAAACCGGTCACGTGCACGAACGCGTCGTTGACGTCCAGGATCGTCCCGGCTGGATCGGTGATGATCACGACGTCACCGCCGAGGTCGATGTCGGTCACATCGATCGGTGGTCGGTCGACGGCTGGTTTCGGCATCGGTCGCCTCCCGTTCCTGACGCTGGATCGTTCACATCCGGCCCGCATCCGGCTACATCCGGCCCGCATCCGGCCCGCATCCGGCCCGCATCCGGCCCGCATCCGGCCCGCATCCGGCGCTCTCCGGTGACGAGTTTGCACATCCACTGCGTCCGCGGCCAGGGCCGACGGCCACGCATCGCCGGGCCATGGGCCCCTGGCGGACCCTGTCAGCTGGTCGGGAAGGGTGTCAACAGCTGGTCCACGGGGGCGTGGTCGTCGATCAGTACCTGTGCGTCCCCGACGAAGTCGTCCAGCGCGGTGCCGTGCAGCAGCCGGTCGTCGCGTCGTCGCTCTCGGTTGGCCTGCTCGATCGCGTCGAATGGGAGCGGCGCGTCCGAGGCGATCACCACGTGGTTGCCGCCGGAGCCACCCGGTTCGAACGCGTTGGCCCGTCCGAGGACCGCGACGTGCCCGAAGACCGCGGTGACGGTGGCGACCTCGGCGCGGAGGAAGTCCTTCGGGCCGTGGTCGAGGACGTTCATGGCGTAGATGCCGTCGGGACGCATCGTGCGCCGCAGGTCCTCGGTGAACTCCCGCGTCGTGAGGTGCCAGGGGACCGCCACGCCGCCGAACGCGTCGCCGATCACCAGGTCATGGGTATCCGTGCCGACCTCCGACAACGAGAGCCGCGCGTCGCCGAGCACCACCTCGATGTCGCTGCCGGGTTCGAACCCGAGCTCGTCCGTGGCCAGGTCGAGCAGCAGCTCGTCCAGTTCCAGCACGGTCGAGGTGGATCCGGGGTGTTCGGCGCGCAGGTACCGGGGCATGGTCATGGCGGCGCCCCCGATGTGCAGCGAGTCCAGCGGTTCGCCGTCGGGGGCCATCGCGGTGATGACGTCCCCGAACCAGGCGGTGTAGGCGAACTCGAGGTGGCTCGGTTCGTTGAGATCGACGTAGCTGTGCCGCAGGGTGTCGAGCCACAGCGCGTAGCCCTCTGGCCGCTCCTCGTCGGCCTGGACGTAGGCGCAGTAGTAGGCCGACTCGTACTCGCACGGGTGGCTGGCCGCGAACGAGAACGCGGCCCCCAGCATGACCAGCACGATGGTCGTGCCCGACACGGCCCTGCGGCTGCGCAGCCAGACCGTCACCCCGAGACCGAGCAGGACCAGCGCCAGTGCCAGTGCGCGGATCACCGGTCGGGTCGGCAGTGCCGCGACCAGGACGAACCCGGTCACGAAGGTCCCGAGGATCGCACCCGCCGTTCCGATCGCGGACAGACGCCCGACGACCCGGCCGGTCTCGTCCAGATCCTCGAGCTGGAGCTTGATGATCGCCGGTGTCACCGCGGTCAGCACGGCGGCGGGGGTGAAGAAGGCCGCGAAGGTCAGGATCGTGGTGGTGGTCGGACCCGCCCCGCGCAGGCCGGCGCCGAGGCTGTCGATCAGCGGGATGGTGATGAACGCCAGGGCCCCACCCGCCACGATCAACGGACCGATCAGGTTGCGTGGATCGGTGTGGTCGGCCGCCTTGCCGCCCAACCACGAGCCGAGGGCGATCCCACCGAGGATCACCCCGATGATCGCGGTGTAGACCTCCAGGGTCACGCCGACGTACGGCGCCATGAGCCGGGCCGCCAGGATCTCGAGCACGAGAACGGCGGCCGACGACACGAAGACGAGTGCTGCGGCGGCGAAGCGATGCATGGCCGCGCAGGGTACGCGGGTCCCGTTGCGTCTCCGGACCGGTCCCGGCCGGTTGGCGTGCATCCGCGCCCACCCCCTGAACACTCGCGCACGCGAACCCGGCGATCCCGCGACGTCGCGGCAACCGTTAGCCTCGGAGGTTCACCGGGACATACCGGGTCACCGTCGAGCCGGTCGGCTCGTCCCCATCCCGACCTCACCGGTCCGTTCCCAGATCAACCTCTCCGGCAGGAGCACACTGTGGCCGAGTACTGCTACGTGATGAAGGGTCTGTCCAAGACCGTCCCCGGCGGGAAGCAGATCCTCGACAACATCTGGTTGTCGTTCCTGCCGGGGGTCAAGATCGGCGTCATCGGGGCGAACGGCGCCGGGAAGTCGACGGTCATGAAGATCATGGCCGGCGTGGACACCGATTTCGAGGGTGAGGCCTGGGCCGCGAAGGGCTACAGCGTCGGCTACCTCCCGCAGGAACCGGAGCTGGACACGACCAAGTCCGTCCGTGACAACGTGCTGGAGGGGCTCGGCGAGACCGCCACGCTGGTGCCCCGCTACAACGAACTGACGGCCAAGCTCTCCGAACCCCTCGACGACGACGAGATGCAGAAGGTCTACGAGGAGATGGGCGACGTTCAGGACAAGATCGACGCGGCCGACGCCTGGGACCTCGACCGCCACGTCGAGGTGGCGATGGATGCGCTGCGCGTCCCCGACGCCGACGATGTGACCACCCTGTCGGGTGGTGAGATCCGGCGCACGGCGCTGTGCCGGCTGCTGCTGTCCAAGCCCGACATCCTGCTGCTCGACGAGCCGACCAACCACCTGGATGCGGAGTCGGTCGCCTGGCTGCAGCGCCACCTCAAGGACTACGCCGGGATGGTGGTCTCCATCACCCACGACCGCTACTTCCTCGACGAGGTGGCCGAGTGGATCCTGGAACTCGACCGCGGCCGCGGCTACCCCTACGAGGGCAACTACTCGGGTTGGCTGGAGCAGAAGCGTCAGCGCCTGGCCCAGGAGGAACGCGAGGAGTCCGCCCAGCAGCGCCAGTTGGCCGAGGAGGCGGACTGGGTCAAGCAGAGCCCGCAGGGCCGGCGTGCCAAGGCCAAGGCGCGGATCCAGGCCTACGAGACGATGCTCAACCGGGAACGACCCAAGCAGGTCACCAAGCCCATCATCATGATCCCGGAGGGCCCGCGACTGGGTGGTGTGGTCGTCGAGGCGGACGGGGTCGAGAAGGGCTTCGGCGACCGCCTGCTCTACGAGGACCTGACGTTCTCGCTCCCGCCTGGCGGGATCGTCGGGATCATCGGACCGAACGGTGCCGGCAAGACCACCCTGTTCCGGATGATCGTCACCGCGGCCGGCCACACGGACCTGTTGGCGGACGGCCCCGAGGAGCCCGATGCCGGCAACCTGCGGGTCGGCGAGACGGTCGATCTGTCCTACGTGGACCAGTCGCGCGAGTCACTCGACGCGAAGCAGAGCGTCTTCGAGGAGGTCACCGGCGGGGTCGACTGGATCCAACTCGGCAAGACCGAGATGGCGTCCCGCGCCTACGTCGCCGCGTTCGGCTTCAAGGGCGGTGAGCAGCAGAAGAACGTCGGGTCGTGCTCCGGCGGTGAACGCAACCGCATCCACCTCGCCAAGCTGCTCCAGAACGAGGCCAACCTGCTGTTGCTCGATGAGCCCACCAACGACCTGGACGTCGACACGTTGCGGGCACTCGAGGAAGCGTTGCTGGACTTCGCGGGCTGCGCCGTGATCACAAGCCACGACCGGTGGTTCCTGGACCGCGTCGCGACCCACATCCTGGCTTTCGAGGGCGACTCCGAGGTCACCTGGTACCCGGGTGGCTACTCGGAGTATGAGGAGGACCTGCGGGCCCGCAAGGGCGAGGACGCCCTGAACCCGACCCGCATCAAGTACAAGCCACTGACCCGGCGCACGGGCTGAGGGAGCGAACGATGGATGCGGACAGCGCCACCAACGGTGGTCCGGCTGGCGGTCCCGCCGCCAGCGGCCGGATCCCGGACGGCAGCGAACCCCGGGACAACTTCGCGGCGTTCGTCAGCGCCCGGTTGGTCGATGACGACGCCCTCGACGTCGGCGCGGTCGCCTTCGACCCGGACCATCACGGCGATGCACTCGGCGACGGGCGGATCGTGACCGGCTGGGAGATCTTCGTCGGCGATGAGACCGAGGAGGAACTCTCGGACCCAGAGTTCATCCGCCTGCCGTCGCTGTCGTGGCTGGTGGACCGTTTCCCGCAGCTCGAGCCGTTGTTCGACGAGCACGACGGCGCCGAAGCCTCCTGGGTCGCCGATGAGGACGGCGCGCTCGTCCCCTGGCACGGCGAGGACGCGTAGCGGGCGCTTCGGGTACCGCTGCTCGACCGCGCTCAGCGGGCGGGGGTGTTCGCGTCCAACCAGGCCGTGAGGTCGGTGAGGACCTCGTCGCGGTTGATCTCGTTGACCATCTCGTGGCGTCCGCCCGGGTACAGCCGCAGGGTGACGTTGGCCAGACCCGCTTCCTCGTAGGCATCGACCAGGCGTTGCACGCCGGCGCCGGCTTCTCCGACGGGGTCCTGATCTCCGCTGAAGACGTGGATGGGCAGGAACGGCGGGATCTCGAGCAGGCGTTCGGTCTGCCGGATCACCCGCAGACCGCTGAAGACGTCCAACCACATCCGGGCCGTGCAGACGAACCCGCAGAGGGGGTCGTCGATGTAGGCGTCGACCACCGCAGGGTCGCGTGACAGCCAGTCGAAGTCGGTCCGCGCCGGAGCGAAGGCCTTGTTGTACGCCCCGAAGGCCGCGAGGTTGAGCAGGGCGCTGCGCCCGTTGGGACCGATGCGTGCGATCTCGGCCCGGGCGACGGCTGCGCCGGCTTCCACGGCCGCCGCGGGATGGCGGTTCGACCCGGACAGCACCGCGCCGTCGACCGCGCCGGGGAAGGTGAACAGGAACTGCTGGGCGAGGAACGACCCCATGCTGTGCCCGAACAGGTGGACCGGCACGGCCGCGTGCTCGCTGCGGATGTGCTGGTTCAGGCGATACAGGTCATCCAGGACCGTGGCCCAGCCGCGCGAGGGCGCGAAGAAGCCCAGGTCGTCATCGGTGACGGCTGTCTTGCCGTGTCCACGGTGATCGTTCGCGTAGACCGCGTACCCGGCGGACGTCAGCGCCTCGGCGACGTGCTCGTAGCGGCCGGCGTGTTCGGCCATGCCGTGCGCGATCTGCACGACCCCTTGGACGTCGCCGTCCGGCAGCCAGCGGTAGGTGTGGACCGCCAGACCGTCGCTGGCCAGGAGGTCGAAGGTCGTGTTCTGCATCGGGTGCCCGTCCGTGTCGTCGTCACCGGCACGCTACTGGCGTTGCACCCACCTCGTGTCACCCGTGCGCGGCGGCATCCTCGTCCGGGGCGGAGCGGGCGTAGATCAGCTCCGTGTCGCTGGGGTCGTCCCGCAGGACGAGCCGGTCGTCGGCCACCTCGAAGCTGCTGATCCGCTGGAACGCGTCGAGGTACTGCGCCTCGGACTCCATCACGCCGTCCTCCTCGCACGCCATCTCGGTCTGGAAGACCCCGGTCACGCTCACCTGCGATCCATCGACCGTGGCGGTGCCGCCGTAGGAGTTGCAGGCGGCGGTCCCGCCCCAGTCGTCGCCGTCGATCCTCAGGGTGATGTCGTAGCCGTCGACGATCGGAACCTCGGCGCTGCCGGAGGTTCCCGACTGCAGGACCCAGTCACCGTCGGGGGTGGCGCTGGCACGGTCCGGTCCGGCGGCTCCACCGCAGGCGGTCAGTAGCAGGGCCGCCACCAGCAGCAGGAGCCGGGTGCGAGTCGCCGGTCGACCCGGAGCGGTTCGTGCTGGCCGGGACGGTGACGGGGAGGTCATGGTCGATGTCCTCTGTTCGTGTCCATGTGTGGTGGTCCATGTGTGGTGGACGTCGCCCGTTCGGCGGCGGTTCCCGAGCCTGCCACACTGGATCATCGCGACCGACGCCCGCTGCCTGACAGGAACCCTGTGGACGCCGACATCACCGCCTACCTGCAGATCCGGACGGCCTCGCCGACGAGTTGGTCCCCGGATGGTCACCACCTGTTGATCTCCTCCGACCTCCCCGGAACCCACCAGGTCCACCGGCTCGACCTCGGGGACGTCGAGGTCCTGCCGCAACCGGCTGAGTCACTGGTCCAGGTGACCTCGTTCGTGGAACCGATCGGTGCGGGCTACCTCCCGGCTGATGCGACGGGTGGCGGTGGACATCGGCTGTTGCTGGCCACCGACACGGGCGGCAACGAACGCACGCAGCTGTTCACCACGCCCCACGACCCCGACGCGCCGCTGCAGGACCCTGACGATCTCGATCCCCTGGTCATCGATGAGGAGCACATCCACCGGCCCGGTGGGGTGACCCGCGACGGCCGGTTCCTGGCCTACGCGACCAACCGGGGTGACGGGGTCGCGTTCGACACCTGGGTGCGGGACCTCGCAACGGGCGAGGAGTGGTGTGTCTACGCGACGGGTGGGTGGACGAGCCCGGGTGGGTTCTCGCCCGACGGTCGCTACCTCGCGGTCAGCGAACTCACGACCCAGGCCGGCGACAACCAGGTGCGGCTGCTCGACCTCGAAGCTGTTGCCAACGGCGAGGTGGCGGACCACGACCATCCCGCGGTCATCGAACTCGCTCCGCACGACGAGAGCGCCAGCGTCGGGACCCCGTCGTGGCTACCGGACGGTTCCGCGTTCTACTTCTCGACCGACGTCGACCGGGAGTTCGCGGGCATCGCCCGGGGCACGCCCGACGGCGCATGGGACATGGTCATCGAGACCGGGTGGTCGACCGGCTGTGCGATCGACTGGACCGGCCGGCACCTGCTGGTGGTCTGGAACCAGGACGGGATCAGCCAGGCGCAGCTCCGCGATCCTCGGACGCTCGAGGTCACCGCGGACGTCCCGCTCCCCGGACGCGGCGTCGCGGGCGGCTACCGGTTCAGCAAGGACGGCCGGTTCCTGTCGTTCTCGTACTCCTCGCCGTTGATCCCCGGGGATGCGTGGCGCTACGACACCGACAGCGGCGAGCTCACCCGGTTGACCGTGAGCCCGTGCGACGTGGACCCGGACACGTTCGTCGATGCGGACCTGGTCCGGTTCACCTCGTTCGACGGCTTGGAGGTGCCGGCCTTCGTCTTCCGTCCCCGGGACCATGCGTCCGACACCCCGACGCCGGTCGTCATCATGATCCACGGCGGGCCCGAGAGCCAGTACCGACCCTCGTTCTCACCGATCACGCAGTACCTCGTCGCCCAGGGCTTCGCCGTCGTCGCCCCGAACGTGCGGGGTTCGACGGGCTACGGCCGCAGCTACCAGCACCTCGACGATGTCGAGCGGCGCCTGGACTCGGTGGCCGATCTGGCGGCGCTGCACGACTGGCTGGCCACCCAGCCCGACCTGGACCAGGACCGTGCCGCACTCTACGGCGGGTCGTACGGCGGCTACATGGTCCTGGCGGGACTCGCGTTCCAGCCGGAGCGGTGGGCGGCCGGTGTCGACATCGTCGGGATCAGTGACCTGGTGACCTTCCTACAGAACACCTCGGCGTGGCGCCGTGCCTTTCGCGAACGTGAGTACGGCTCCCTGGAGCACGACCGGGAGGTACTCGAAACCGCGTCCCCCATCAACCGGGTCGCGTCGATGCAGGCACCGTTGTTCATCGTGCACGGCGCCAACGATCCGCGGGTGCCGCTGTCTGAAGCCGAGCAGATCCACGCGGTCCTCACCGAGCGTGGTGTGCGCTGCGAACTGCGGGTCTACGAGGACGAGGGGCACGGCCTGTCCAAGCTGGCCAACCGGGTGGACTGCTACCCGCGGGTCGTGCGGTTCCTCCAGGAGGTGCTGGACACCTGAGCGCGCCGGCCCATCGGGCCATCCGCGCGGGGGTTCCCCCGCGAACCGAAGCAAATGGAGGATCGACGTGCGAGTACTCGTCACCGGCGCCACCGGCTACATCGGTGGGCGCCTTGTGCCCTACCTGTTGGCTGAAGGTCATGAGGTCCGCTGTGCGGTGCGGTCTCCCGACAAGCTCGCGACGCGCACCTGGCGCGACAAGGTCGAGGTCGTGCGTGTCGACCTGCTCGATCCGTCCACGCTGGACGGGGCGTGTGAGGGCGTCGACGCGATCCACTACCTCGTGCACGCGATGGACGGCGAGGGCGACTTCGAGTCCCGGGATCGGCAGGCGGCGGAGAACCTCCGTGATGCGGCGGCCGCCGCAGGTGTCCAGCGCATCGTCTACCTCGGTGGTCTCGGCCACGATTCGGAACGGGAACTCTCCAAGCACCTGCGGTCCCGCCAAGAGGTCGGTCGTGTCCTCGCGGACGGCCCAGTGGCGGTCACCGAGATCCGTGCGGCCATCATCATCGGGTCGGGCAGCGCGTCGTTCGAGATGCTGCGCCACCTCGTCGAGGTCCTGCCCGTGATGACCACGCCCCGATGGGTCGACACCAAGTGTCAACCGATCGCGATCCGCGATGTGCTGCACTACCTCGTGGCGGTGCTCGACGTGGACGAGGCTGCGGGCGAGATCCTGGAGGTCGGCGGTCCAGAGGCGCTGACCTACCGCGAACTGATGCACGTCTACGCCGACGTCGCCGGTCTGCGCCGACGCGTGATCATCCCGGTCCCGGTGCTGACGCCTCGTCTGTCGTCGCTGTGGGTCGGACTCGTGACGCCGCTGCCGACCGGTCTGGCCCGACCGCTGGTCGACAGCCTGGTCAACGAGGTCGTTGCCGACGACCAACGCATCCGCGAGCTGATCCCCCGGGACAACATGCCTCCGCGGCAGGCGTTGGAACTGGCCATGACGCGGGTCCAGGACCTGGACGTCGACACCACCTGGGCGAGTGCCGGACGTCCCGGCGGTGCGCGCTCGTTGCCAGAGGATCCGCGTCCCGAGGATCCGAGCTGGTCGGGGGGCACGGTGCTCTCGGACGACCAGGTGGTGCGCTCCGCAGCGTCCCCCGAAGAGCTCTACCGCACCATCAAGACGCTCGGCGGGACGACCGGCTACTTCTCACCACGCTGGATGTGGGAGGCACGAGGGCTCATCGACAAGATGTTCGGCGGGTTCGGGTTGCGTCGCGGCCGACGCCACCCGCACGACCTGGCGGTCGGCGAAGCCATCGACTTCTGGCGGGTCGAGATGATGGATCCGCCGCACCGCCTCCTGCTGCGCGCGGAGATGAAGCTCCCCGGCGAAGCCTGGCTCGAGTTCACCATCAAGCCCCGCGGCGAGGGCAGCGTGATGCGTCAGCGGGCACGGTTCCACCCACGTGGCCTGTTCGGTCGCGTCTACTGGTACGGCCTGCTGCCGTTCCACACGTTGATCTTCCCGGGGATGGCACGCAAGATCGCCCGGGCCGCCGAATCTGGAACGGTTGTGGATCCTGCGGCTGACGACGCCCCAGCGACCGATGAGGCCCCGGCGGCCGATGAGGGGTCCGTGCCGGCTGATGGTGTCACGGCCCGACCACCACGACGGTGATCGTGCCCGTGGTCGCAGCGGCGGCCACGTCCGGAGCCTGATCCCGTTGCACCGCGACCCACACGTCGACCGTGTCGGTGGAGAGCACCTGCGCATCGCGTGCCAGCACGCCCCCTGCGCCCTGCACGTCACGGCCGATCAGATCGACCCACTGGCCTGGTTCGATGGCGGGGATCGCCTCGACGGGGAGCGGGACCGCGACGGTGCCCGCCGGGAGCAGCGCCGCGATCCCGTCATGGGCGAGGTGCCGGTCCGTGAGCACGCTGCCGGCCGGTAGCGGTGCGCCCAGCCGCCCGGCTGCGTCGGTGACGGCGCCATCGGGGATGAGCCCCTCCGGCCAACTCGTCGGGCGCACGTCGGTGGGACCGAGTTCATGGCCGACGCCGAGGTCCTGCGCGGCGACGAGCACGGTGGCCGGCGGGCCGTAGGGCGTTGCGGCCACATGCGAGATCCCGCCGGCCACCGTGAGGATGACGAGCGCAACGACGATCGCGAAGCGTTGTCGCGGCGATCGCGACCACCAGAGCTCGCTGCACCGGTCGAGGCTCCGCGGGAGCGCGAACGGCGAGCCGTCGAGTCGGTCGAGGAGCGCGGGACGTGGCATCCCGATAGTGGAGCAGCCAACCGGGCGTGCCGGCATCCCGACCCGTGGGCTGTGGACAGCGACCCGGGATGGTTGGTGACAGGTGCATCTCTGCACCTGTCACCAACCATCACCCAGGCTGAGGCGGGGCGGGGGTCGGTGCCGTCGCTGGCCAGGTCGGTCAGGCGCTCTTCTTCTGCTCGCCGGACCCGCTCGAGGACGATGCCGAGCTGCCGGAGGGGTTCGTCGTATCCTTCGTCCCACCGGAGGTGTCCGAGCCCTTCGAGGCGTCGGAGCCCTTCGTGTCCGAGCCCTTCGCCGCAGAGCCTGTGGACCCGTTGGATCCCTTGGAAGGGCCGTCGTCCTTGCCCGACCCGGCGGCATCCTTCGCGCCATCGGACGAGTCGCTGGACGATCCCCCCGACCGGTTGGAGGCGGCGTAGTCCTTCACGTGCCAGCCGGATCCCTTGAAGATGATCCCGGCGGCGCTGAAGACCTTGCGCAGGTTCCCGGCACAACTCGGACAGGTGGTCAGGGAATCGTCCTTGAAGGACTGGACCACCTCGAGGTGCTCGCCGCAGTCGCGGCACGCGTACTCGTAGGTCGGCATGGTCGACTCCTGGGGCAGCGCCCACGGGCGGGTCCGGGGACGCGCCGGATGGGGCAGGTGAACACGAAGGTGGCCCGCGGGACGGGCCGTGACGGAGAGCCGGTTAGCACTCGACGCCAGCGAGTGCGAATGATGCCGTACGTGAGCCCATCCCGCAAGGCTACGCGTGCGGTGCACGGCCGCGTGCAGGGCGGCGATCAGGCCCGGCCGAGGTCCGTGATGCGCTGGACCGACCGCTCCGTGACCACGATGTCGACCGCGACATCATGGTCCAGACGCGGTACCGCCGGCACGATCTGGCAGCAGAAGGCGATGCCGATACGCACCGCGTCACCGATGCGGGGCAGGAGACGGTCGTAGTGGCCCCCGCCCTGCCCGAGGCGACCTCCACGCAGGTCGAACGCGACCCCGGGGATCAGGATCGCGTCGACGGTCGCCGGGTCGTCCGATCGCCCGGCGGGTTCGAGGATGTCCCGGTGTCCGACGATGAGTTCGCTCGGATCGCTGACCGCGACGAGGTCGAGGTCCTC
>SLHP01000249.1 GCA_007136095.1 Nitriliruptoraceae bacterium | reverse complement strand
TGAGCGCGGCACGGATCCGTTCGGAGAGGTCGGCGAGGACAGGGTCGAACGTGGCGGGGCTGGCCATACGGGTTCCGGCTCGGGTGCGTCGAAGGATGAGGAGTTGGTCTGAAGCCTACGGCCCTGCGGGAGCTCCCCGTACCAGCTGCTCGATCTGCTCGACGAGCTCCAGGGGGTCGAACGGCTTGGTGACGTAGGCGACCGCGCCAGCTGCCAGACCCTCCTCGACGTCGCGACCCAACGCTCGCGCGGACAGCAGCACGACCGGGATCTCCGCGGTCGACGGCTCATCGCGGAGCTGTTGACAGACCTCGAACCCGCTGAGGCCGGGCATCATCACATCGAGGATGATGGCATCCGGCGACCAGCTCCGAGCGAGGTCCAGGGCGTCGGGTCCATTGGCCGCGGTGCGGACCTCGTGACCCTCCAACTCGAAGTTCATGACGACCAGTTCGAGGATGATCGGATCGTCGTCGACGATCAACACGCGGGCCATCTGGGGCTCCTGGGCGACGTCGTTGCGGTCAGGGGTGCGTGGTACGGTCTCAGACCGCGCCCGTTCGGCGTGGCCTGCCCCCGTAGCTCAGTGGATAGAGCACTGGCCTCCGGAGCCAGAAGCGTAGGTTCGATTCCTACCGGGGGTACCGATCCGATGCCCCGTGTCTCCGCGGGGCATCGTCGTTCCCGGGGCGATCTCCCCTCTCGCGGCTCCGCCGGCTGCGCCGTGCCGACCCGGGCACGGGGGCGGGCGACCACACCACCGCAGCCTCCACCCGCGTGGGCAATACCCTGTCCCAGGATGCCACCGACACCTGCGAGGCCCGAGATGAGCGCACCGATCGACGTGACCGACCGATCCATCTTCCAGCGGACCGTCGGCATCGAGCACGATCCCCTGGCAGGCCCCCGCGCCCACCGTGACGACATGGGCCGCGAGGTGGCCCCCGACCTGCTCGCGCTGATGGGCGACACCCCCCTGGTCGCCCTCGATCGGCTGTCGCGCGACGTGGCCCCGACCGTGGTGGCCAAGCTCGAGATGCTCAACCCCGGCGGCAGCGTCAAGGACCGGATCGGCATCTCGATGGTGGAGGCCGCCGAGGCCGCCGGGGTCCTGAAGCCCGGTGGGACGATCGTGGAACCGACGTCGGGCAACACGGGGGTGGGCCTGGCCATCGCCGCGGCCCGCAAGGGCTACCGCTGCATCTTCGTGGTCCCGGACAAGGTCAGCAACGACAAGGTCGCGCTCATGCGCGCCTACGGCGCGGAGGTGGTGGTCTGCCCGACCGCGGTGGAGCCGGAGGACCCGCGTTCCTACTACTCGGTGTCGGATCGCCTCGCCGAGCAGCCCAACGCCTTCAAGCCGAACCAGTACTTCAACCAGGCCAACCCCCAGACCCACATGCTGTCGACCGGCCCGGAACTGTGGCGGCAGACCGGGGGACGCATCGACGCGTTCGTCTGTGGCGTCGGCACCGGCGGCACCGCCACCGGGGTGGGGCGCTACCTCAAGGAACGCAACCCGGATCTGACCGTGGTGGGCGCCGACCCCGAAGGCTCGCTGTACTCCGGTGACCAGGTGCGTCCCTACCTCGTCGAGGGCATCGGCGAGGACTTCTGGCCACCCACCTTCGACCCGGCCATCGTCGACGTGTGGGAGCGCGTCTCCGACCAGGAGTCGTTCGCGATGGCCCGCCGCTGCACGCGCGAGGAGGGGATCCTCGTCGGTGGCTCGTGCGGCACGGCGCTGGTCGCCGCCCTGCGCTACGCCGCCACCCAACCCGCGGACGCCTCCATCGTCGTGCTCCTGCCGGACTCCGGCCGCGGGTACCTGTCCAAGCTCTACGACGACACCTGGATGACCGAGCACGGCTTCGTGGAACACACGGCCGGGGCCGGCACGATCGGTGACGTGGTCCGCACCAAGGGAGACCATCTGCCGCCGGTCGTCCACCTCCACCCCGATGAACAGGTCATCCAGGCCATCACGCTGCTCAAGGAGTACGGGGTGTCCCAGATGCCGGTCTTCGCCGACGGTGTCCACGACCACGCCGGCGCGGACGACATCATCGGCTCGGTGCGCGAGAACGCGCTGCTCGATGCCGCGTTGCGCGATCCGGGTGTCATGACCAAGCCCATCATGGAGGTCCTCCAACCGCCGCTGCCGATGGTCGGCACCGACGATCCGCTCGACCAGGCCCTCGCCGAACTCTCCAGCGGAGCTCCGGCCGTCCTCGCCCACGACGGTGGACGGGTGGTCGGGGTCCTGACCCGCGCGGACCTGCTGACGTTCCTCGCCGACCGCTAGGTCGCTCTGCCGTCCCGCTCACCCGCTCACCCGATCGCCCGACCGCACGACCGAAGGACCAGCCATGCAGTTCGAGACCCGCGCGATCCACGTCGGTCAGGAGCCCGATCCCCGGACCGGCGCGGTGATCGTGCCGATCTTCCAGACCTCGACGTTCGCACAACCTCGTGTCGGCGAACACACGGGCTACGAGTACGCCCGGACCGGCAACCCGACGCGCACGGCCCTGCAGGAGGCGTTGGCCTCGCTCGAAGGCGCGGAGCAGGCGGTCTGCTTCGCCTCCGGCCTCGCCGCCGAGGACGCGATCTTCCGGTTGCTCAGCCCGGGCGACCACGTGGTGATGGCCAACGACGTCTACGGCGGCACCTGGCGACAGATCGTGCAGGTCCACGGCCGCTTCGGGATCGAGGTGTCGGCGGTCGACCTCGCGGATCTGGACGCGGTCGCCGCCGCCATGCGCCCGACGACCCGGCTCATCTGGGCCGAGACCCCGTCCAACCCGCTCCTCAAGATCCTCGACCTGGCCGGACTGGCCGACATCGCTCACGGCGCGGACGCACGGCTGGTCGCCGACAACACCTTCGCCACGCCCTACCTGCAGCAGCCGCTCGAGCTGGGTGCCGACCTGGTCGTCCACTCGACGACCAAGTACATCGGCGGGCACTC
>SLHP01000119.1 GCA_007136095.1 Nitriliruptoraceae bacterium | reverse complement strand
TGGTGGGGCTCTTGCCCGCCGCCGCCCACGTCGTGTCCTCATCGGCGACCGCCTACCGCTACCTCGCCGACTCCATCCTTGCGTGGCCGGACCGCCGTGCGGTGGCGGACTGGATGGCGACCGCCGGCTACCGCGAGGTGCAGGTCAAGGATCTGGCGGGCGGGATCGTCGCCGTCCACCGTGGTTTCCGTACCGAAACCTGAGGTAGGGCCGGGCTTCGAAGAGGTCCAGAACCGGCTTTCTGGCCAGCCGCAGACGTCACCGCTAGACTGATCGTGAAATCCTTCACGAGCGGAGCGGGCCGATCGTGACCGGGTGGACCGTACGGCGCCCGCGCGCTCGTCACGAGGTCGGTGAGGGCCAGCGGACCCGTTCGTGCGCCGCCGACCGCCATCCGCGACCGCCGCCAGACCACGACCGCGTCGACGAGATCCAGGAGTCCCCGATGGGAAGCGTCGCACAGTCCCCGCAGCTCTCACCTGTCGAGCGCGCCGATGTCGTGGTGGTCGGTGCCGGACCCGGCGGTGCTGCTGCTGCGGCGAACCTGGCCGACCGGGGACACGATGTCGTCCTGATCGAGAAGGACCGGTTCCCACGGGACAAGGTCTGCGGAGACGGACTGACCCCGCGCGTCGTCAAGGAACTGCTGGACCTCGGTCTGACCGATGAAGCGCACGGCCGGGTCGACGGGTGGGCGACCCAGAAGGGGTTGCGCATCCATGGCGGGCCGACCGTGATGGAGCTGCCCTGGCCGCAGCTCGACGACTGGCCGGGCTGGGGTGCTACCGCGACCCGCAAGGTCTTCGACGAGACCATCGCCCGCCACGCCGCCGCCCGGGGAGCCCGGTTGGTCGAAGGCGTCTCGGTGACGGGGCCGCTGTGGCGGGATGGATCCGAATCGCGTGTCAGTGGCGTCAGTTGGCGCGACGGTGACGGCAACGAGGGACGCGTCCTGGCACCCGTCGTGGTCGCCGCGGACGGGGCCGGGGGACCGCTCGCCAAGCACCTCGGCTCGGCCCGCCGACCGAACCGGCCCATGGCCGTCGCCGCGCGCACCTACTACCGCTCTCCGCGGGCGAACGACGACTGGATCAGTTCCTTCCTCGACCTGACCGACGGCCAGGGTGAGCTGCTCTCGGGCTACGGCTGGGTCTTCCCCCTCGACGACGGCACGATCAACGTCGGACTCGGGCTCCTGTCCACCTCCCGTGAGTTCGGCAAGGTCAGCTACAAGAAGCTGCTGGAGTCGTGGGCGGACGGCATCGCCGACGACTTCGCCACGACCGAGGCCAACCGGACCGAGCGCATCCGCTCCGGCCCGATCCCGATGGGCTTCAACCGCACGCCCCTGCACCAGCGTGGGGTCCTCCTGGTCGGTGATTCCGGCGGGATGGTCAACCCGTTCAACGGCGAGGGGATCTCCTACGCCATGGAGGCCGCCGCTCTGGCCGCCGACGTCATCGACGGCGCCATGACCACCCGACGCACCAGTGACCTCGATCGCTACGACCAGCTGCTCCGGCAGCGGTGGGGCGGCTACTACACGCTCGGCAAGGTCTTCTCCGAGCTCGTCGGCAACCCCACCGTGATGCACATCTGCACGCAGTACGGCATGCCCTACCGCCCGCTGATGCACCTGGTGTTCAAGCTCATGGCCCACCTGACGGACCGTGATCCGTCGGACGCCAAGGACGTGATGATCAACACCCTGCAACGCCTCGCTCCCGCCGCCTGACCGCGCCGCGTCGGGCCCCACTGACCCAGCGTCTTGCGGGTTCGCGCAGCGCACCCCTACCGTTACCGATCCTCGACACGATGCGCCCCGTGCGCCTGACGGAAGGCCCCGATCGCCGTGTTGGCCGAATTCCTTCCGATCCTCCTGTTGTTCGTGCTGGCCACCGCGTTCGCGGGGGGTTCGCTGCTCGTCAGCAGCCTGGTCGGGCCACGGATGCCCAACCCAACCAAGCTCTCGGCCTACGAGTGCGGGAACGAGCCGCTGGCCGAGGTGCAGTCGGCCCGGTTCCCGGTCAAGTTCTACATGGTGGCGATGCTGTTCCTGATCTTCGACATCGAAGCCGTGTTCATCTTCCCGTGGGCGGT
This sequence comes from Nitriliruptoraceae bacterium, assembly GCA_007136095.1. Classification (GTDB taxonomy): domain Bacteria; phylum Actinomycetota; class Nitriliruptoria; order Nitriliruptorales; family Nitriliruptoraceae; genus CSSed11-175R1. The sequence goes on along the minus strand of SLHP01000119.1, from coordinate 9,509 downwards.
CGTGTTCAGGGAGCTCGGCTGGTTCGGCCTGGGGCAGATGGCGCTGTTCATCGCGATCCTCGGAGTCGCGTTCATCTACGAGATCGGCCGAGGAGGTCTCGAATGGGACTAGAGAGCAAACTGCCCAACGGCATCCTGCTGACCAACGTTGAGAAGATGGTCAACTACACCCGCTCGACCTCTCTGTGGCCGGCGACCTTCGGGTTGGCGTGCTGCGCGATCGAGATGATGACCACGGGTGCGCCCCGCCACGACATGGCGCGGTTCGGCATGGAGGTGTTCCGGGCGTCGCCCCGGCAGGCGGACCTGATGATCGTCGCGGGTCGCGTCTCGAACAAGATGGCACCGGTGCTCCGACGGATCTACGATCAGATGTCCGACCCCAAGTGGGTCCTGTCGATGGGTGTGTGCGCGACCTCTGGTGGCATGTTCAACAACTACGCGCTGGTGCAGGGGGTCGACCACGTGGTACCCGTCGACATGTACGTGCCCGGCTGCCCGCCACGCCCCGAGATGCTGCTCGACGGCATCCTCAAGCTCCACGAGAAGATCCAGAACGAGACCTTCGCCGAGCAGAGGGCCAAGGCATGAGCGACCGGCAGACCACCAACGTCCCCGACGCTGACCACGGCCTGACCGGCGTCGCCATGAGCCTCGAGGCGATCGAACGCCGGGTCCAGACCCGGTTCCCGTCGTTGGCCACCGACATCGCTTTCGGCGAACTGACCGTGCACGCGACCCCCGACACGCTCGTCGACCTGCTGGGCTACTGCCGGGACGATGCGCAGTTGTCCTGCGAGATGCTGGCCGACCTGTCCGGGGTGCACTGGCCCGCGGGTGAGCACATCATCGATCGACAGCCCTCCACCACCGGGTGGCCCGAGTACCGCGTCTCCCGCGAACGCGGGGTCGTCGAGGTGCTCTACGTCCTGCGGTCGATGACGCGCAACCACTGGTTCCGGGTCTCGGTGGGAACCGACGACGAACAGCCCCGGTTGCCGTCGGTCGTCGACATCTACCCGACGGCCAACTTCCACGAGCGCGAGGTGTACGACTTCTTCGGTGTCGAGTTCGACGGCCACCCGGACCTGACCCGCATCCTGATGCCGGACGACTGGGTGGGCCACCCCCACCGCAAGGACTACCCGCTGGGCGGCGTGGACATCCCGTACAAGAACGACAAGTACATCCCGCCGCCGGACGAACGCAAACTCCGCGAGGTGATCCGATGACGACCACCGAGCCGGCCCCCGGCGGAGTGCCCGACAACGAGATCTTCGTGGACGGCGCCGACTGGGAGGACGTCGTCGACGCGGTCGTCGACGACACGATCACGGTCAACATGGGCCCGCAGCACCCGTCCACGCACGGGGTGCTGCGTCTGGTCCTTGAACTCGACGGCGAGACCGTCCTGCGCGTCAAGCCCGTCGTCGGCTACCTGCACACCGGCATCGAGAAGAACGCCGAGTACCGCACCTGGGTGCAGGGCACCACGTTCTTCACCCGCATGGACTACCTCGCCCCACTGCACAACGAACTGGCCTTCTGCCTCGGCACCGAGCGGCTGCTGGGCATCGAGGTGCCGGAGCGGGCACAGGTCATCCGGGTCATCATGACCGAGTTCAACCGCATCGCCAGCCACCTCGTGTGGTTGGCCACCGGCGGCATGGAACTGGGTTCCACCACGATGATGACCGCCGGCTTCCGCGAGCGCGAGCACATCCTCGACCTGTTCGAGTCGCAGTCCGGTCTGCGGATGAACCACGCCTACATCCGCCCCGGGGGTCTGGCGATCGACGTCACCGATGACTTCACCCAGCGGTGTGAGGCCCTGCTCGAGCTGCTGCCGAAGAAGATCGTCGAGTACGAGGACCTGCTGCTCAGGAACCCGATCTGGAACGACCGGTTGCGTGGTATCGGCATCATCGACGCCGAACGCTGCTACGCGCTCGGTGTGACGGGCCCGTTGTTGCGTGCCGCCGGGGTGCCCTACGACCTGCGCAAGGCGCAGCCCTACTCCGGGATCGAGCGGTTCGACTTCGATGTCCCGACCGAGACGGCCGGTGACTCCTTCGCCCGCTTCCTCGTGCGCATCGAGGAGATGCGTCAGTCCATGCGCATCATCCGCCAGGCACTCGACGTGCTCCCCGGCGGCCCGGTGATGGTCGAGGACCGCGAGATCGCCTGGCCGTCGCAGCAGGCGCTCGGTCCGGACGGCATCGGCAACGACCCGGAGTACATCCGCCACATCATGGGTGAGTCCATGGAGTCGCTGATCAACCACTTCAAGCTGGTGACCCAGGGGTTCACGGTGCCCGCAGGGCAGGTGTACGAGGCGATCGAGTCCCCGCGCGGCGAGCTCGGGTACGCGATCACCTCGACCGGGACCAACAAGCCCTACCGCGTGCACGTGCGCGAGCCCTCGTTCGTCAACCTGCAGGCCGCCGATGAGATGAGTAGCGGGCATATGGTGTCCGACGTCGTGGTGGTCGTCGCGTCGCTCGATCCCGTGATGGGTGGCGTCGACCGCTGACCGTCCGCCGCGACCCGAACCACGCCCGAACCGTCCCCTTCCACCCGAACCGTTCGCCCCGGTCCACAGGAGCCCCACCCGATGCCCTTCACCGACGCCACGCGCAGCGAGGCGCAGCGCCTCATCGCGCGCTACGCCGTCGCCCGGTCGGCCCTGCTCCCACTGCTGCACCTCGTCCAGTCGGTCGAGGGCTACGTCAGCGAGGACGGGATCGGTTTCTGCGCCGAGTTGCTCGGACTCACCAAGGCCGAGGTCGGCGCGGTGGCGACCTTTTACACGATGTACAAGCGTGAGCCGTTCGGTGACTACCTGCTGAGCGTCTGCACCAACCCGACCTGCCAGATCGCCGGCGGGCAGGACATCTACGACGCCTACGTCGAGGATCTCGGTGGCAAGCACGTCGACACCGACGGTGCCGGCGTCATGATCGAACACGCCGAGTGTCTGGGCATCTGTGACGCGGCGCCGGTCGTGACCATCAACTACGAGAACTACAGCCCGCAGTCACAGGACGAGGCGATGGAACTGCTGGCCAAGGCCAAGGCCGGCGACCCCCCCGAATCGCCGCTGTCCAAGCACACGCCCGAGCCCTTCTCGGTGGTCCAGCGTGAGTTCTCCGGCATCGAGGACGGCACCGACGAGCACCTGATCGAGGCGGCCAGGCTGCAGGCGACGATGGCGGCTGGGCCGTCCTACCGCACCGGTGAGACCTCCATCCCGGTCCTGCACCCGGGTGGGGACCCCGTCGGTCACGGTGGTGCCGCGTTCCGCGAGGCCTCGAACATCGGTTCCTCGCCGCTCCGGCCCGACGAGGCCCTGCCGGACGCGGAGCAGGCCGCAGCCGAGGCCGCCGCCGAGACGGGCGGGACCGAAGCGCAGGAGATGGCCGTGCAGGTCGGTGACGACGCGGTCGAGGACGTCCCGACGGCCGGCGACCAACCGCCGATGACCGACGAGCAGGTCGCCAGAGCGACCGGCGAACCGACCGAGGAGAACTAGCCATGGGCACCACCGGTCAGGCGTCGGCACTGTCGTACCGCTACGAGATCCCCGACGTCCACGAGATCGACGTCTACGAGAGCCACCACGGCTACGAGGGCCTGAAGAAGGCGCTCGAGATGGACCCCAAGGACATCATCGAGGCGGTCAAGGAGTCCGGGCTGCGTGGTCGCGGCGGCGCGGGGTTCCCCACCGGCCTGAAGTGGTCGTTCGTGGCCCAGGACACCGGCAAACCGATCTACATCGTCTGCAACGCCGATGAGGGCGAGCCCGGCACGTTCAAGGACCGGCCGCTGATGGAGCTCGATCCGCATCAGCTCATCGAGGGCATGATCGTCGCGGGCATCGCCCTGAACGCGATCGCCGGCTACATCTACCTGCGTGGTGAGTACGCCCACTCCGGCCGCCGCCTCGCCAAGGCGATCCGTCAGGCCTACGACAAGGGCTACCTCGGTGCGGATGTGATGGGATCGGGCAAGCGCTACGACCTCACCCTGCACCGCGCCGCCGGTGCCTACATCTGCGGCGAGGAGACCGCCCTGCTGGACTCCCTGGAGGGCCGTCGCGGGCAACCTCGGCTGCGCCCGCCGTTCCCCGCGACCGCCGGGCTGTGGGGCTGCCCGAGCACGGTCAACAACGTCGAGTCCATCGCCGCCGTGCCCTTCATCCTGCGCCACGGCGTCGACTGGTGGCGCCAGTGGGGGACCGAGAAATCGCCCGGCACCAAGCTGGTGTGCATCTCGGGCGAGGTCAAGAACCCCGGGAACTACGAGGTCGCGCTCGGCACCCCGATCAGCGAACTGGTCGAGATGGCCGGCGGCATGCTCGACGGTCGCGAGCTGAAGTTCTTCTGCCCCGGGGGTTCGTCGACGCCCCTGCTGCCGGCGGACGCCGCCGACACCCCCTACACCTTCGAGGACATCCAGGAAGCCGGGTCACTGCTCGGCACCGGCGCGCTGATGGTCTACTCCGATCAGACCTCGGTCGTGTCGGTGGTCCGCCGGTTCACCGAGTTCTACGAGCACGAGTCCTGCGGCAAGTGCACGCCCTGCCGCGAGGGTGGCTACTGGTTGTCGCAGATCTACCAGCGCATCGACACCGGCAGCGGCCGGATGGAGGACCTCGATCTGCTCGAGGACCTCTGTGACAACATCTTCGGCCGCGCCTTCTGTGCGCTGGCGGACGGGATGGTCTCACCGATCGTCGCCAGCCTGAAGTACTTCCGTGACGAGTACGTGGAGCACATCCGCCAGGGCCGCAGCCCCTACGGCGTCGAGCCGCGCCGTGACATCGCGACGGTCACCTTCACCAACGCCGGTGGCTACGAGCCCGCCCCGCCGGCCGCCCCCCAGGAGGAGTTCGACACCGAGCCCACCTCCGAGCCCGCGGGACAGGCGTGAGCATGACGGAGAAGCCCGTGGACGACGTCACCTTCACCATCGACGGTCAGGAGATCACCGTTCCCAAGGGGACGTTGATGATCCGCGCCGCCGAGCAGCTCGGGATCATCATCCCGCGCTTCTGCGACCACCCCCTGCTGGACCCGGTCGGCGCCTGTCGGCAGTGCGTCGTCGAGGTCGAGGGTCTGCCGAAGCCGATGATGGCCTGCACCACGACGGTGATGCCGGACAAGGCCGTCAAGACCCATGCCACCTCCGACATGGCCAAGAAGGCCCAGGAGGGCACGCTCGAGTTCCTGCTGATCAACCACCCGCTCGACTGTCCGATGTGCGACAAGGGTGGGGAGTGCCCGCTGCAGGACCAGGCGCTCGCCCACGGCTCCAACACCTCGAGGTTCATCGACCAGAAGCGCCGGTACGACAAGCCGGTCGCGGTCAGCGAACAGATCCTGCTCGACCGCGAACGCTGCGTGCTGTGCGCCCGCTGCACCCGCTTCTCCGACCAGATCTCCGGCGACCCCTTCATCGAACTGTTCGAGCGCGGCGCGCTGGAGCAGGTCGCGATCTACGAGGACGAGCCCTACGAGAGCTACTTCTCCGGCAACGTGATCCAGATCTGCCCGGTCGGCGCGCTGACCTCCACCTCGTACCGCTTCAAGGCCCGACCCTTCGATGTGGTCACCACACCGTCGGTCTGTGACCACTGCTCGGCGGGCTGCACCCTGACCGTGCAGTCCCGGCGTGGTGAGATCCAGCGGCAGCTCGCCCGCACCAACATGGCGGTCAACGAGGCCTGGAACTGCGACAAGGGCCGCTTTGGCTTCACGCATCTCACCGCGCCGACCCGGGTGACCGAACCCAAGCTGCGTGAGGGCGACGACCTCGTCACCGCCACCTGGACCCAGGCCCTGCGCACGAGCGTCGCGGCCATCAGCGCGGCGAAGGATGCCGGCCCTGGCCGCATCGCGGTGCTCACCGGCTCCCGGTTGGCCGACGAGGACGCCTACGCCGCCTCCAAGTACGCCCGCACCGTGCTCGGCACCGACGACGTCGACCACCGCACCCGGTTCGCGCCGTCGACGGAGCGCGACGAACTCGTCGCCGTGCTCGGCCGTGACACGGCCAGCTACGCCGAGGTGGAGGCTGCACCGATCATCGTCGTCGCGGGCCTGGACGCGGAGGAGGAGGTCCCGATCCTCCACCTCCGGCTCCGCAAGGCATGGCGGAACCGCACGGCCCGGATCGTGGTCGTCGGTCCGGACCTCGGCACCCTCGACGAGTTGGCCTGGCGCCACCTGCCGACCGCGGTCGGCGGCGAAGCTGCCGTCCTGCGGGCACTCAGCGGTGACGGTGTCCTGAACGGTCCGGGTAGTGAGGTCGCGGCGGCGCTGGGCGAGGTCGAGTCGCCCGTCGTGCTCGTCGGTGAACGAGCGGGCGCGGGTTCGATCACCGCAGCCAGCCTCCTGACCGACGCCGTCGGCGGGTCGCTCGCGTACGTGCCGCGCCGGGCCGGAGCGCGCGGCGCGATGCAGGCCGGTCTGACCGCCGGGACGCTGCCGGGGGGCCGGCGACTGGACGCTGCCGACGACCGCGCCGCGGTCGAGGCGGTCTGGGCAACGGAGCTGCCGGAGGAACCCGGTCGTGACCTGCACGCGATCCTGACCGATGCGGCCGCCGGCAGGATCGACGTGCTGCACCTCATCGGCGTCGATCTGGCGCGGGATGCGGCCTCGGTCGAACTCGCGCGCGCGGCCCTGACCAAGGTCAAGACCGTCATCGTGCAGGACCTGGCGTGGAACGACACCGTCCGCGAGTTCGCCGACGTGGTCCTGCCCGTTTCGGGACGCCAGGAACGTGCCGGGACCGCGACCAACTGGGAGGGCCGCGCGCAACGCTTCTCCCGCGCGATCGACGGACCCGACCTGGTCCAGGACGACTGGGAGATCCTGCTCCAACTGGCCGCGATCCTGGGGCAGGACCTCGGCTTCAACGACCTCGAGGCCCTGCGCGCCGAGGTCGACCGCCTGGGGGTCCGCGACGAGCCGCACGCGATGCCCGCCGCGGCCGCGGACGCGAAGTTGGAGGATGGTGAGGCAGCGGGTGAGGGCTTCGACGTCGTCGCCCGGCCGCTGCTGCTCGACAACGGCACCATGCTGACCGGCGCCACGGACCTGCTGGCGACGGCCCGGGAACCCGTCGTCGTGGTGGCGTCGTCCGACGCCGCCGAGCTCGACGTGTCCGACGGCGACCGGGTCGAGCTCACTGGGGGCGGCGGGGCGCTGACCCTGCCCGTCCGGGTCACGACCAACCTGCAGCCGGGCACGGTCGTGGTCCCGACCAACGCTGCGGACCAACCGGCCGGCGTGCTCGCCGATCGTGACGGCAACCTGCGGGTGACCCTGACGAAGGTCGCTGCGGAACAACCCACCGGCGAGCACTCGCAGGAGGTGGCGTGATGGAGTCGCCCCCTCTGTGGGTCCCGCTGTTCACGACCATCGTGGTGTTCGCGTTCTTCCTGCTCAGCACGGCGCTGCTGATCTGGGCGGAGCGACGTGTCGTCGCGCGCATGCAGACCCGGCTCGGTCCCAACCGGGTCGGTCCGCTCGGCATCCTCCAGACGCTGGTCGACGGGGTGAAGATGTTCTTCAAGGAGGACATCACCCCGGGGATGGTCAACAAACCGGTCTACACCCTGGCGCCGCTCGTGGGTGTCATCGCCGGGTTCCTGGCGATCGCGGTCATCCCGATCGGCGGCGAGGTCACCCTGTTCGGCGAGACCTTCACGCTGGTCGTCGCCGACCTGCACGTCGGCGCCCTGTGGATCCTCGCGCTCGGATCCATCCATGTCTACAGCGTCTTCCTGGCCGGATGGGCCTCCAACTCGCCCTACCCGCTGCTCGGCGGGATCCGGTCCAGCGCCCAGATGGTCTCCTACGAGATCGCCATGGGCCTGGCGGTCGCCAGCGTCTTCATCTACGCCGGGTCGCTGCGGATCTCCGACATCATCGAGGCACAGGCCGGCGACGGGCTGATCCCGGGGATGCCCGGGTGGTTCGCGATCCCGCTGTTGCCGGCGTTCCTGGTGTTCGTCGTCGGGATGGTGGCCGAGGCCGGCCGCCCTCCGTTCGACCTCGCGGAGGCCGAAGGGGAGCTCGTCGGAGGCTTCAACACCGAGTACTCCGGTATGCGCTTCGGCATGTTCATGCTCGCCGAGTTCATGCAGGTGGTCACGATGTCGGCGATCGTGGTGACCCTGTTCCTGGGTGGACCGAGTGGGCCGACCTTCGGGCTCCCGGACGCGATCGCCTGGGTCATGCCGATCTTCTGGTTCTCGCTGAAGATGTCGCTGTTCATCTTCTTCTTCATCCTGCTGCGTGGCGCCCTGCCACGGGCCCGCTACCACCGCTTGATGGACCTCGGGTGGAAGGTGCTGATCCCGGTCGCCCTGGTCTGGACGATGGTGACCGCCGCGTTCGTCCTGCTCAACGAACTCGGTGGCCTGGCGACCGAGACCCGCTGGGTGCTCGCCGGGATCGCGGGCGTCATCGTCATCGGGTTGCTGGTGCTCGGCTCGTCCCCTGATGATGCGTCCGACGCGCCGGTGCCACCCGACGAGGATCCCGCCGCATCCGATCACGACAAGGTGACGTCCTGATGGAACTACCCCCCGTGCTGGTTACGACCCTGACGTTCGTGATCCTGGCCCTGCTCGTGTGGGTGCTGTTGAGCCGCACCGTGCTCGGGCGTGGGTTCTCGGTGCCGCTGCGCAACATGTTCCGGCCCGTCGAGACCTCGCAGTACCCGGAGAAGCCGCGTCCGGTCGCGCCGCGGTTCCACGGACGGCATCAACTCAACCGCTACGCCGACGGGCTCGAGAAATGCATCGGTTGTGAGCTGTGCGCGTGGGCCTGCCCGGCGGATGCGATCTACGTCCAGGGTGCGGACAACACCGTCGAAGCCCGCTACTCGCCCGGTGAGCGCTACGCCGAGGACTACCAGATCAACTACAACCGCTGCATCCTGTGCGGACTGTGCATCGAGGCGTGTCCGACCCGGGCGCTGACGATGACCCACGAGTACGAGTTCTCCGCGGACCAGCGCAGCAAGCTCGTCTACACCAAGGACCAACTCATCGCCGGGGTTCCGCCGGGGGGCGATGAGACCCCCCACACGGACCGGCAGGTGAAGGAGCGGGGCCTGAACTACTACGGTGGGCTCGCCGTGACCCCGCCGACGCTCCATGGCGGCACCTACCGACCGGCCGGAGCGGCCCCCGCGTCGCGTGCCGCGCAGGTCGTACCGACCGGGGATCTACCGATCTCTGACGAACAACCCACCGACCCCGCAACCGTTGGCGGCCCGACCCGCCGTGACCCTGGAAGGGACCGCTAGATGCTGCTGCTGGCCCAGGCTGCGGAGGCAGCGGCCGGCTCGAACACCGCGGAGATCGTTCTGTTCTGGGTGTTCGCCGTCCTCGCCCTCGGTGCGGCTCTCGCCGTCATCACGATGCGCAACATCGTGCATGGTGCCCTCATGCTCGTGCTGAACCTGCTCGCGATCGCCGGGCTGTACCTGAC
>SLHP01000023.1 GCA_007136095.1 Nitriliruptoraceae bacterium | reverse complement strand
GGTTCTCCGGGACGTGCAGGGTGGGATCGGCCATGGGGAACCTCGGCGGGCGATGGGACGGGAGGGGACGGAACTACTTGGACTCCCGAAAGTATGACATCAAACCGTCGTGGCGTCGAGGTGTCGGCGAGGGAGATCGGACGGACCACGACCGCTACTGTCGCTGCGGGCCATGTCGCGGTACGCTGTCCGAACATGCGGCCGGCTTCACCGCCGCTGCTGCCCGCACAGACGTCGAACCCACCGGGCGTGGGTCTCGGCACCGGATCAGGTGGGCACGGGGAGCGCGGACATCCTCCGCGGCCCCAACCGTCCAAGACGTGACGACGTGCCGACCCTGGGACCAGCAACGGACCGCGGCGTCGCGACAACCGCGCGGAGCGACGACCGCAGCACCGCGCAGACCACCGGGTGCGTCCATCGGACCATGGGTCCGAACGCCCACCCAGCAGCCCGACCACCGCGACCGTGGTGGCAGGCACACCGAGCGCCACGACGCCAGCGGGACCCGCAGGGGCCCGACGGGCGCCATCCGTACGAAGGACACGGCCATCACGACCAGTACCCGGATCCCACCGGTGAGCCCCGACGAGTTCCAGGAACTCGCGCAACGGCACCTGGACGGAGCCGCGTCGACCGACGAGGTCGACCTGCTCCGTGCCAACGAGGACGAATGGGTCCTCGCGCTGAAGGCGCTCCGCCGCGACGTCCAGACCAAGATCGACCATCTGGGCCGCCAGGTCACCGGGCCGGAACGCGACCTCGTCATCGACGACTTCGTGGACGAGCGGGACCGGATCGACCACGAACTGGTCGAACTCACCGGTGTCGCACCGCCGGCTCCCCCGCCGCCGCAGCCGTTCCAACGGGGGCCACGGATCGAGCCGCGCAGGAACGGCCAGCAGGCCCGTGGAGACGCGCCAGCCAAGGGAGCGGCCGACCGGACGTCGGAGAAGGCGTCGAAGCCATCGCCCGACTCCGGCCCGTCACAGCCACCAAGCTCGGAGCCCGATGCGCCGGTCATCCCGCATCCGCAGCTCCAGCTGTCCTGGAACCACGGCCAGGTCGTGGCCTGGGTCGCCGGCGGCGAGCACACACCTGAACCTGCCGACGGCGTGCGCGAACGGCTGACCGCAGCCGGTGCCTCCAGCGGCATGTGGGAGCCGGACGAGCCGATCAAGCTGCCGACCGGTGCCACGGCCGAGACGCTCAGTGCACCCGTGCACAAGAGCCTCGGCTGGCTCGTCGCGCTGAGCAACAGCGGCGGCGACGACCAGCTCGGCGCCAGCGTCACCTGGATGGGACTGACCGCTGCGCTGGCCGTCCGGCTGGTCGCCCAGGGGCGGATGGTGCCGCAACTGAAGAAGGTCGGCGATGCCGCCGGGAACCGCTCCTTCTTCGCCGTTCGCTGGGAGCCGACCCTCATCGATCACGACGAGCTGTCGGATCTGGCCCGCGCGATGCCCGGTTCCGTCGCTGCGATCGAGAAGCAGCGCGATCAGCGCAAGATCACCCGCACGATCGTGACCGGGTTCGTGGATGCCATCTGCCGGGATGCCGCAGAGCGCGTGGAGGTCCCCGCACCACCGCCGCACCCACAGCGCGCATCGGACATCGCCGAGGCGGCCCTCGGACGCCTCGACGGCTCGACCTTCGAGGCTCCGCACCAGCAGGGCAGCGAGGTACGCAAGGGTCTGAAGTCGTGGGCGGAGGGCGTCACCGGGACGACCAAGCTGGCGCTGACCGTCCAGCTCGACCCGCCGGATGACGGCGACGCGTGGCTGCTGCGGACGTTGACATCCGACGGCCGCCGCAAGGACGAGAACGTCGAAGCGGCGATGTCCCGCGCGAACCACGACCGCAAGGAACGCCTCAAGCGTGAACTCGAGCGGCTCGAGGGCCTGTACGAGCCACTGCTGCGCGGCAAGGACACCCGCCGCGGGCAGGTCATCCTCAGCCAGGACGAAGCCTGGGAGCTGATGACCACGAAGGGGTCGGTCCTGACCGCCGCAGGGTTCGAGGTGCGGGTCCCCCCACTGTCGACCAAGAAGGCGACCCCGACGTTGCGGATCACCTCCCTCGGAGGCGACAAGACCGCCGTGGGCGCCCAACAGCTCAGCGACGTCCGCTGGTCCGCGGTCTTCGACGACGTCGAGTTGTCCGCCGAGGACATCGCCCGCCTGTCGTCCGAGTCGCGGCCGCTGGTCAAGTCGCAGGGCAAGTGGGTCGAGGTGGCGCACGCCGACCTCGAGGCCGCTGCCGCCGCACTGGCCGAGCGCGCGGACAAGAACAAGCTCTCGGGCGCGGACATGCTGCGCTACGCACTCGGGTTGGACGGCACCGCGCTCGGCGGACCCGTCTCGGTCGCCGGTGAGGGCTGGGCCGCCGACCTGCTGCGCAGCGCGAGCGAGATCCCGGACCACCCGCCGACGAGCCCCGAGGGCTTCGAGGGTGAGCTCCGCAGCTACCAGGCCAACGCGTTGGCCTGGCTCGAGTTCCTGGATGCCGCGGGCCTGGGTGGCTGCCTGGCCCTGGACATGGGGCTCGGCAAGACCCCGACGATGCTCGCGAACCTGCTCGCCAGCACCGACCACGGCACCGGGCTGGTCATCGCCCCGCCGGCCGTCGTCGGCAACTGGGCCTCCGAGGCCAAGCGGTTCGTCCCCGACCTGAAGGTCGCCATCCACCACGGGCAGAACCGGGCGGATCCGAAGGGCTTCATGCAACAGGTCGAGGATGCCGACCTCATCATCACCACCTACGGCACGGCGGTCCGCGACATCGATGCCCTGTCCGCGGTGTCCTGGGGCAAGGTCGTGCTCGACGAGGCCCAGGTGATCAAGAACCCGGCCAGCGAAACCGCGCAGCAGTTGCGACGTCTGGACGCCCGCACCCGCCTGGTGCTGACGGGAACCCCGATCGAGAACGGTCTGGGCGACCTGTGGGCGCTCATGGACTTCGTCAACCCGGGGCTGCTCGG
>SLHP01000113.1 GCA_007136095.1 Nitriliruptoraceae bacterium | reverse complement strand
GGGGAGCGGTCATCGAGCATCGGGTCCATGCCCTGCATCCAGGCCTGGGCGGTGCGTGCGTCGAAGGTCTCGGTGATCAGCCGGGTGACGTGGGCGGCGGCCCGCAGCCGCTGCTCGCGCTTGGTCGAACCGATCTCGCGTTCGCTTTCGGCCCACTGGCGGGTCGCCCGGGTCTCGGTCACCCCGGCGATGAAGGCGACCAGCCGCGGGGTAAGCATCTCCCGCAGGAAGGCGACCAACGCCGGTGTCGGCGTAGTGGTGGCGAAGCGGTGCGCCTCGAGGTCAGCTTGACGTTCCTGGATGACAGCCATGACAACACCTTTCCTCACAACCAAGATACCAGGCGAGATACCACGTGTCCGAATGTCGCTTGGCGCTTCATGCATGTGCCGTGGCAACGCCGTGGCAACAAACGGTGAGGTAGCGGGTGTCACGGGCGGGCACCCAATGGAATGCCAAGGCTGTGTTTCCGCAGGTCAGCGGGATGAAGCGACTCGGGACGTCACCCCGCGCCACCGGCCGGGGCAGGTTCGACTCCTGCACGCCCCACCCTATGTAGCCCCGGATTCTTTGGAGAGCGGTCATCTTGACAACAAGATTCGGCAGGAGCGCTGGGATCGGTCGCTTCGGCGACGTCACGACCGACGCGTGGCGGTGACGCCAGCGCGCTGGCGGATCGACAGGTCCGCCCCGATCCGACTCGATCACGACCCTGTCGCCGAGGTGGTCCTCCCACGTCTCCTTGCAGGAGAGGTTGGCGTGGCACGGTGACCGACGTCGAGGTCGGTTGCTCCTCACGGTCGACGCGCGACGACACCTCGACCCGAGACGGCATCATGGACCATGTGCTGGAGTGGGAGCCGCTGGTAGCCAACCTCACCTGGGCGCTGTTGCTGGGCTGCCTGTTGACCCGGTTCCTGCAAGCCGCCCTTCGCTCGACCCTGACGCGATCCGGCTCTTGTGCAACGGCTTCGTCGGGTCCTTCAGTTCCTTCTGGATGGATGCTCTCGGTCGAGGCGGTGCAGTTCGTGCAGCAGGGCCGAGCGGGGCTGGCGGCCGGTTACGCGGGTGGTTCCGTCGTGTTCGGGTTGATCGCTGCGGCGGCGGGTCTCGTGCTGGGGGAGCGATGGACGTGACCATCATCCTCGCTGTGGTTGTCTACGGGCTCGGGGCACTGGTCCGCGACGAGGTGGCCTGGTGGTCCAGCGTCGCACCGCCGGGATGCACCCCTGTAGCTACCCGAATCGCCTTCCGCCGTGCGCCTACATCCCGATGCCAGGTAAGGCCAAGCGGAACTCGCCGACAAACCCGAGGTCGCGCTCGTCGCGCTCGGGCGTGACGGCGACAGACGCTTGGGGACCTCCCGGTATCCCTCGCCCACCAAACGTAGCGATACGCCGGCGTCGAGTCCGATGGATATCAGCGAGTGCCGGAGCCAGTGCTGAGGTTGAGGTGCAGAGGGATGCCGGCGTCCCGAGAGCTGACGATGACCGGCTGCCGGGGCCTAATCCGGCTGCGTGACCTCGACGGCCCGCTGCGGGCTGACGATGCGCATGGGATCGAGCGCTTCGGGCGTGCTCGAGGTCAGCCGGCGACGTAGGAACCACTTGTCGAGCTCGATCACGATCGGCACGGTCGCAGCCAGCGCGAGTGCCCCCAACCACTGCGGTCCGGTCAGCGGCTGGGTCATCAGCCCGGCCTGCATCATGCCGAGCTCGGTGGACAGCACCAGCAGGGAGGTCGGGATCGCCAGCGTTCGTAGCGCCGGGAGCACCGGGTCGGCCAGTCCGCTCGACGGCTCGCGGCGCAGGACCAGGCCCGAAGCGATCGTGGCCAGGCCCACCACCACGAAGGTCATCGTCATCGCCGCGCTGGCCACATCAGGGCTCGGGGTGTCGGGGCCGGCAACCAACGGCACCAACGACGCGGCGAACAGCACCCCGCCGTAGAGCAGCCAGCGGCTGACCGCGGTGGGGTTGGTGATCGTGACTGCCGGGTCACGCGGGGGTTGGCGCATCACGTCGGGGTCACCGGGATCTGCGGCGATGACCCAGACCGAGAAGCTGGTGATGAAGAAGTTGAGGAACAGCACCATCAGCGGGGTCATCGCCACGCCGTCATTGAGATTGAACGCGGTGGCGGCGACGAAGAGCAGCACCAGCGACAGCAGTTGGCTCATCTGGAAGCGGATATAGGCCACGACGGTTGCGTAGATCCGGCGGCCGAGTTCGACCGCGTGCACCAGGGTGTCGAAGTTGTCGTCGGTGAGGATCATGCGGGCCGCCTGCTTGGTGACCTCGCTACCCGAACCCATCGCCACGCCGATGTCGGCCTGCTTGAGCGCTGCCGCGTCGTTGACTGCGTCCCCGGTCATGGCCACGATGCTGCCCTGCTCCTGCATCACCCGGGTCAGACGCAGCTTGTCGTCGGGGGTGACCCGGCCGAACACGTGCAGCTCGGGCAGTCGGCGGGCGAGCTCTTCGTCGGACATCGCCTGCAACTCGCTGCCGCTGATCGCACCGTCGCCAAGACCGAGTTCCCGTCCGATCGCGCCGGCGGTCACCGCGTGGTCGCCGGTGATCATGCGGACCTCGATCCCCGCACCGAGTGCGGTGGCCACCGCCCGTTTCGCGGCGGGACGCAATGGATCGATGATGCCGACCATGCCCACGAACACCAGGTCACGCACGAAGGCCATCGGGTCCTCACGCACTGCGGGCAGATCCTGTTCGTCGAGCAGCCGGGCCGCGAACGACAGCACGCGCAGGCCCTGCTCACCCATCCGGGCGTTGGCCTGGTCGAGCTCGATGCGGTCAGTGTCGGTCAGCGGCGTGGTGACGGTCATCGGACCGCCCTGCTCGGTGCAGCGCGCCTTGACGACGTCGGGTGCCCCCTTGACCAAGCAGATGATCCGTTGGCCATCTCCCACCGGCACGCGGTGGAAGGTGGCCATGAACTTGTACTCGGAGTCGAAGGGCACCTCGGCCAGCCGCGGGTAGGCGCGCCG
>SLHP01000183.1 GCA_007136095.1 Nitriliruptoraceae bacterium | reverse complement strand
TGCGCCTTTTCCCGTGTCGCTCACCACGACGGTCTTCAACCAACGCAGCACACGGCGGTTTGAAGCCTCTTCCCGCACAAGCGGCTTCGAAGGGCCTACCTTCATCTCTCGAACAGCACCGCTTCAAGAAGCCACACCTACATCATCAGCTTCCTTTCACGTTCTTGGCACACCAGGAGGTCTGGAGTCGAGCATGCCCACGACCAGAAGCGACCGGTTCGCCGCACTCGATGCGCAGCTCGAGTCGGCGCTGCGCACCGCCGGCGACCAGACCACCGCAGTCGTGGTCGGCGACGGCGATCCGATCGAGCTGCCACCCGACACGCTCAAGACCCTGCACAAGGTCGTCCACGGCCTCGCGTCGGGAACCGAGCCGACACTGACCACGACCGAGGCCGCCGACTTCCTCGGTGTGTCACGCCCCTACCTGACCCGGCTGCTCAAAGCCGGCAAGATCCCCTACCGCAAGACCGGCAACCGCCACCTCGTACCCGCCACCGCGCTACGCGAGTTCAAGACCAACCGCGACCGCCAGCTCGGCGAGCTCGATCAGCTCGCCGCAGCCGAGGAGGACCTGGGACTGCGGTGAACCACCCCGACCAGCTCATCGCCGTCCTTGACGCCAACGTGCTGTACCCGCAGTGGCTCCGTGACGTGATGCTGACCCTGGCAGCGATGGGCTACGACGAACCGTGCTGGTCCAACCAGATCATCGACGAGATGCGCCGCAACGTTCTTGCCGACCACCCCAGCATCGACCCTCGACGGTTCGACGACACCACCATCGCCGCGCTGCACGGCGCGTTCCCTCAAGCCTGGGTGGAGCTACCGGACGACCTCATCGCCACCATGGACAACGAGCCAGGCGACCGTCACGTGCTCGCCACCGCGGTCACCGCGGAAGCGCACCTGGTCGTGACCGCCAACATCACCGACGTCCACGACCAACTGGCCCGCAACCACGCGCTGCAAGTCTTCGTCGGTCTCGCGCGGGATCGACTGCAATAGGTGCCGCCCGACAAGCTCCGGTCGCAAGCGGGTAGCACCAGCGGGCTCAGTGACTCAGTCGCAGTACGCCGCCGCCCTCCCACCGAGGGCGGTCCTTCGCCTGTGTTCTCAGGGGTTGGCGGAGCCGCCTCGAACCCGGCACGGCCGCCCTCGGATACGCGACCGGGCTGACTGCCGATCGGGCGATCATCACCGTGATTGCGAGCCGGTCCTGCCGGGCCGGATCCGCTCACAACGAACGCGGCGACGAGCCGGACCCGCTCATCAAGCACCAGCACGTCACCAACGATTTCCGCGCGCCGCAGAACGGCTACGTCCGACCCGGTCCCGCAGCTGACGGGAACCGGGATCCCGCAGGCCTGAGCCACTTCATCACGGTGGCTCGGGCCGGCCGAGGCAGGCAACCTCCGCCACTCCGGACGTCAGCGGCCGGTCACGGACGCGGCGAGCGCGACGAGGAAGCGAGCCTCGATCTCGTGCCAGACGACCTCTGCGATCACCCATGCCTCCGGATCGTCCTCCGAGATCGGCACCCGATCGACCTCACCGGACCGCCTGATGCTGAGCTCGCGGCGCGGCAGCGCTTGCGCCGCATCGTTCGCTTTGAGCGCTGCCTCCTTGGCGACCCACAGCCGCAGAAGCTGCGCGCGTCGCCGCGACGGCAACAGACTGGCGTGCTCCTCCTGTTCATCCGGGGTCAGCCAGATCTCTGCCGGCGGCAGGCCGTCACGTCCCAACGGCTCCACGTCGATGCCGACCGGGCCCACGGTCGAGACGGCCACCGCGGCGAGCCCACGCGTGTGGCTGACTGCCAGGTACAGGCCGAGGTGGTCCTCGAGCTCTGGATCCAGGTTGGGGGCGAGGAACGGATCGAGCAGCGGATCGATGTCCACGACGGTCGGCCGTCCTGACCGGGCGGTCCGGATGTCCAGCACCTTCCACCCCAGGTCCGGACGCGCCTCGGCGATCGTCCGGCGTAGTAGGGCGCGGGCCACGAGGAAGCGGGTCCGTGCCTCCGGGTGGGAGATGCCCTCGCCCCTGAGGAGGTCGCGCTGCGTCAGCCACGACCGCGCGCCCGCGCTCGGGGACGAACGGATCGGACACGTCCGCCAGACGGTGCCACTCGAGACGTCCACGGCCGGGGTCATGGGGCTGGCGCGGCCATCCGGCCGGTGAGGTAGTCGACCGCCCCGTCCAGGGTCCGCATCAACGGGTAGTCCTTCTCCGGGATGTCGATGCCCAGGCGCCCGCTGACCCGCGTGATCATGTTGAGCTCGTCCATCGAGTCGAGGTCGAGTTCGTCTCGCAGATCCTCGGTCGGGTCGACGGTGGCCGGGTCGGTCTCCGGCGCGATCCCGGACAGCACCTCGATCAGCAGTTCCCGTGGGTCGTTGGCGTTCACAGCTTCTCCGGTCGGCCGAGGTTGGTGGCGATGGCGCCGAGGAAGCGGCCACCGCGATGTCCGTCGCTGGCACGGTGGTCGCCAGCGAGGCTCAGGAACAGGGTGCGCCGGACGGTCAACATCCCGTCGATGGTCCAGGGGCGTTCGGTGATACGACCAACGCCGACGAAGGCGACCTGCGGCGGATTGATCACCCCGTGGATCGACTCGACGCCGGTGTCGCCGAGGTTGCTGACCGTGATGGTCGGATCGGTCAGCTCGGAGCCGCGCAGCCCACCAGAGCGGGTCCGCTCGACGAGGTCCTTCAGCGCCTCCATCAGGTCATCGAGCGGGAGTTGGTCCACGTCCCGGATCGCGGGGGCGAGCAGACCGCCCCGGCGCAGGTTGATGGCAACGCCGAGGTGGATCCCCTCACCCGGTTGGAACCCGTCGTCGATCCAGTAGCCGTTGAAATCACTGAACTTCGCAAGTGCGAGGGCGGTCGCCTTCAGCACGACCGCTGCAGGGAGCAGCCGCTCGGCGGGAGGACGCTCGGCGTTGATCTCGGTGAGCCAGTCCAGCATGGGTTCGGCGTCCACGGTCTCGCCGAGGTAGTAG
>SLHP01000186.1 GCA_007136095.1 Nitriliruptoraceae bacterium | reverse complement strand
GAGCAGTTGGAAGTTCTGCATGTTGCGGGCGCCGATCTGCAGCATGTCGGCCTTCGCCGCGACGGTGTCGACATCGGCGGTGGTCACCACCTCGGTGACGAACGGCAGTCCGAGGTCCCGCGCGGCACCGTGCAGGATGTCGAGACCCGCCTCCCCGAGCCCCTGGAAGGCGTAGGGGGAGGTCCGCGGCTTGTAGGCGCCGCCGCGCAGGATCGTCGCGCCGGCCTCCTTGGCCATGCGACAGGCCGCGACGGTCTGTTCCTCGGTCTCGACCGCGCAGGCACCGGCGATCAGCGTGACCGTGTCGCGTCCGATCGGGGTGTCACCGACCATGATGGTGGACGGGCGGGGTTGGGTCTCGTTGCTGACGAGTTTGTAGGCCTTGCTGACCCGGATCACGTCCTCGACCCCAGGGAACGCGTGCAGGGGGAGCTCGGCGAAGTGCGTCAGATCGCCCACCAGTCCGATGATCGTCTGGCTCTTCCCCCGTGAGACGAAGGCGTCGCCGCCGACGTCCGAGATCGCCTTGACGACCTTGTCCACGTCCTGGGTTGAAGCGGTGCCGCGCATGACCACGACCATCGTGGTGTCCTCTCTCATCGCGTGCTCACTTCCTCGGGATCCCGGAGCCAGAACGAAGCCCCGGGAGGATCCCGGGGCTGCGAGCGACTGGTGGTGGGTTCAGTGGGTGTCGACGCGCGCAGCCTCCGGGCCGGCGGGAAACCAGCCGGCAAAGGAGCGGAAGTAGCGCACCGTCGTCATGGTGGCAGCGTAGCACCGGCTGCTGCGGGCGGGAGGGCTGCCCGCAGGAGGTTGCGGCTAGGCTCCGGCTGGCCGTGGTGGACGGCCAGCGGCCCGTTCGGTGATCGGAACCAGACGCGTGAACGACGACACGCGGACCCAGGACACCGACGTGGGTGGCGACGGCGGTGCCGATCAGGAGCGCCCGTCACCGGCGCGTACCGCCCGGGGTTGTCCGGCGTGTGGCAGCTTCAACCCGTCGGAGCGCGAGGTCTGCCGGGCGTGTGGCGCCGATGTGGTCACCGGAGATCCGCTGCCGTGGCCCGATCCCGATCCCGACGTGCAGGTCTCGCAGGTCGTCACGGAACCCAACCCCCATCGCTGGTGGCTACCGGTGGCCGCGATCCTTGCCGCCGCCGGTCTGCTCCTGCTCGGGCTGGTGGTCGCCGGGTTGGGTCCGTTCGCATCGACCCCCACGGTCCCGGACGCGGCGTTCGACGCTGATCGCTACGAGGGTGACACGCAGGATCTGCTCCTGAGCGACATCGCGACGGTCAGCACCGTGCCACCACGAGACGGTCGCTCCTTCGAGGCTGCGCAGATGGTGGACGACGACCCGGAGACGGCCTGGCGGTCGGACGGGTTCCTGGAACCCGGGGAGGCCAACGGTCCCCTGGAGATCGTCGATCTCTTCCTGGCCGAGCCGGGCTGGATCTCGGAGATCGTGCTGCGCAACGGCGACCAGAGCGATCTGGGCACCTACGCGGAGGTGGCACGCCTGCGTCAGGTGCGGGCGATCGCCGACGGCGGCGAGGTCGTCCTGCTCAACCTGCTCGACGATGGACGCGGTCGCCAGATCGTCGAGCTGCCCGACCCCGTGTTGTCGACGATGCTGCGCCTGGAGGTCATGGAGGTGTTCCCCGGTACGGACGGCAACGGTGTGGCCGTCTCCGATGTGGAGGTCCGGGGGTGGACCGCGATCGGTGATGACCCGGCGCTCGCGGCCGAACGTGCAGAGATCCAACCCGCCACCGCGCCGCTGCCGTTCGAGGCCCGTCAGTCGTTGTAGGCGAACAACGTGATGACATCGCCGGCGAAGCGGGTCTGCCCCGGACCCGGGTCCTGATCGAAGACCTGGCCGGGCCGTAGGAGCGCACCGAGTCCGCCCCGCCGGTCCACGTCGACCTCGAACCCGAGCTCCTGCAGGATGGCCACGGCTTCGGAGACGCTCTGGTCACGCACCGAGGGGACCTCGATCGGGCGTGGGCCGTCGGAGACCACGACCTCGACCGTGTCGCCGCGGAAGAGTGTGTCGCCCGCTGTCGGTGTCTGTTCGACGATGCGGTCGGCGGGGACGTTGTCGTCGAACCGTCGGTCCGTGGTCGTGACGTCGAGGTTGCGTTCCTGCAGGGTCTCGGTGGCAGCTTCCAGGGTGTCGCCGGTGACGTCGGGGACCTCGATCGGGCGTGGGCCGTCGGAGATCACGACCTCGACCGTGTCGCCGCGGAAGAGTGTGTCGCCCGCTGTCGGTGTCTGTTCGATGATGCGGTCGGCGGGGACGTTGTCGTCGAACCGTCGGTCCGTGGTCGTGACGTCGAGGTTGCGTTCCTGCAGGGTCTCGGTGGCAGCCTCCAGCGTCTCGCCGGTGACGTCGGGGACCTCGATCGGGCGGGGGCCCTGGCTGACGGTCAGGGTGACCAGGCTGGCCTCATCGAGCACCTCCTCCGCGGGAGGGTCACTGGCGATGACGGTTCCCGCAGGCACCTGCTCGTCGAACACCTGCTCGTCGGCGGCCCGGAACCCTTCGGACTCCAGCACGGCGACGGCCTCGGGGAACGGTTGGCCGATGACGTCGGGGACCTCGACCTGTCGCGGTCCGTCGGACAGCACCAGGTCCACCTGGGTGCCGCGGCGGGCCTCCCCGGTCGGGTCCTGCTCCAGCACGTTGCCGATCGGCGTCTGCGCGTCGTGCCGCGTCGAGACGACCTCCGGCACGAAACCCTGCTCGATCAGTTGCTCCTCGGCGGCCGCCAGCTCTGCGCCGACCACGGACGGGACCGCCAGGACCGGGGCCATCACCCGGTCCCAGAACACGTACCCGCCCACGCCCGATGCCAGGATCAGAGCGACGATGACGAAGGCGACCATCCAGCCCGAGCGGCGTCGTGTCGGGCCGACGCTCGCGGTGTCGTGATCCCCATCGTCGTCATCGTCGGGTCGCAGGATCGAGGTTCCCGGACCTGCCGCGAGTGCGGCCCCGTCACCGACGTCGTCCCAGTCGAAGTCGTGGTCATCGGTCGCGTCGTCCGCGTCCGATCCATCGGCGTCGGTGAACAACCGATGACCGGCCAGGTCCGTCTCGTCACGTGGCTCTGCGGAGCGCGCCTCCGCGGAGCGCGGTCGGGCCGGCGCGACCTCGGCGGCCAGCCCGATGGATGGCGTCGGCGACGGCACGGCGTTGCTCAGTGCCCGCGCGAAGTCGCTGCCCGTGGGGTAGCGCGTCCCGCGATCGATGGCCGTCGCCCACCGGACGACGTCATCGACACCCGGTTCGATCCCGTCCACCACGGTCGAGGGAGCCGGGACGGCGTGGGAGGTGTGCTGGACGGCGGTTGCGAACGCGGACTCGCCGTTGTGCGGCGGGTGGCCGGTGAGGCACTCGAACAGCACGACGCCGAGCGCGTACACGTCCGCCCGCGGGTCGAGACGCTCGCCGCTGACCGCTTCGGGGGAGAGGTAGTGGGGAGAGCCGACCAGGACGTCGGCACCGAACGTCGAGGTCGAACTCGCGACCGCCCGGGCCAGTCCGAAGTCGGTCACCCGCACGGTGCCGTCCTGTCCGAGCAACAGGTTCTCAGGCTTGACGTCCCGGTGGATCAGTCCTGCATCGTGTGCCGCACCCAGGCCGCGCGCGGCCGGGATCATGATGCCCGCCGCCTCCTCGGCGGTCAGCTGTCCGCGTTGCCGGAGCAGCTGACGGAGCGTCGGTCCCTCGACCAGTTGCAGGACCAGGTAGGCGCCGTCGTCGGTCTCGCCCCAGTCGTGGACGCCGACGACGTTCGGGTGGGACAGGGCGGCGGCGGCGCGGGCCTCGCGGCGGAAGCGATCCAGGAACGCCGTGTCCGTCGCCAGGTGCGGGTGGAGCAGCTTGACCGCCACCTGGCGGTCGAGGACCTCGTCGCGGGCGCGGTAGACGCTGGCCATACCGCCCCGGCCGAGCTCGTCGAGCAGCGTGTAGCGCCCGCCGACGCGGGTTGGGGCGGTGGGAGCGGACGGGGGTTCAGACACGGCGCGATGGTACGGCAGCCTCCCACCATCATCGTGGAGCCGGTGTCCATCCGGTGATGGCTCGCTGAGGCGGCAGCGTCAGCCGGCTGCGCGGTCGATGCGTTCCCGCAGGACCTCGACCTGATCGTTGAGCAGACCGACCTCGCCGCGAACGGCGTCCAGCTGGCCCCGGACGTCGGCGAGTCCGCCGCGCAGGTCGCTGTCCGCTGCCTCGACGTCTTCGGCCAACTGTTGACGTGCTGCCGCCTCGGCCGCCAGGTCGGCTTCCAGCTCCGCCAGCGCGTCGACGATGCGTCCGAGTTCGTCGTCGACCTCCGCGACACGGTCACCCAGCCCGTCGTCTCCGGTGGCGTCGATCACCGCTGCCTCGAGGTCGTCCAGGCGCCCCTGGATGGTGGCTTCGGCCTCGCGTTGTTCGGCGAGTTCGACGCGCAGGGCGGCGACATCCGCCTCCAGCGCCTCGAGCGCCTCGGTGTCGGGGCCGCAGCCGGCGAGCAGCGCGGCCACGGCGAACGCGGAGCTGGCGGTACGGGCGTGGCGGAGCCACGGATGACGGGTCGACATGCCCGCAAGCCTACGTCGTGGCGGTAGCGTGCACGTGACACGACCCGTGCCCGACCGATGTCGACGAGGATCCCGCCCGCCATGACCGCAACACCCCCCGCCGCGACCTTCGACGACGAGCTCGAGGCGCTCGGGTTCCGGGTCCAGGGCGTGAGCCGTCGCGGCGGCCGACAGTGGGCGCTCGCCTTCAACCGCATCCTGACGTTCACGTTGCACGACTACGACGACACCGTGGTGATGACCTGGTCGTGCGAACTGGGCGAGCACGTCCTGGAGCGCGGCTGGCAGCTGAGCGTCACCGACATGTCGACCGCGGAGCTCTACCCCCGCAACGACGTGCGTCTGCCGCTGGACATCGAGGCGGTCCGGGGCGAGATCACCCGCGTGCTCGCGTCGCTGCGCATCGACCTCGGGGATCCGGAGCTGTGAGCGGCGCCGACGGGGTTGTTGAGCCAGGGGACGGAGCGGCGTCGCCCGAGCGCCTGCAGCCGCCGAGCATCGTCGACTGGGGGCTTACCGCGCGGCGGATACGGCTGGTGCTGACGAGCCTGGGCGTGCTCGTGCTCGTCGCCTGGCTCGCGATCGGGGTCTTCGGTGCGGCCGGGTTCGATCCCCGGCTGCTCGGCGAACTCCTCGGGCTGGCCCTGTTGGTCGCGTTCCTCGCCGAGGTCGTGGTCGTCGGCGGCGCGGCGGTCCGCGGGATGCTGCGAGCCGGGGAGCGGGGCGACCGGTTGGCCGGTTCGGACGTCTCGCTGCTGCCCCCGCAACTGACCCGACGGCGGCGCGGCTGAACCTGCACGACCTACAGCGCGGCGAGCGCCGCTTCGAAGTCGTCGAGGTCCAGGACGTTGTCCCAGCGGTGGGTGATGGTGCCGTCGCCGTCCACCAGGAAGAACCACGGCTCGTTGCCCTGCGCTTCGGGGCCCGCCAGGATCCACTCGGCGGCGGCCTCGTTGATCACCTGGTCGTCGAAGTTCCGCCAGACCTCGAGGTGGACGAACGCGGCCGTCTCTCCGTGGGTCTTGGCGAGGTCCGCCATGACGTTGGTCTGCGGGCCACAGAACCGGCTGGCGCAGTAGACCGGTGTGGTGATCCCGACCACCACGGGCCGGCCCTCGTCGAGTGCGTCGGCGATGACCGTGTCGTGCAGATGGGTATCGGGGATATCGCCATCGGCGGTCCCTGCTCGCGAGTCGATCGCCTCCGGTTCGATGTCGCCGGCTTCCGCGTCCGCGATCGTGGGGTTGGAGGTCCGCGGCGCCGGATCACCGGGACCCGGCACCTGGCGCTCCTCCTGGACGGCGAAGGTCGTGCTGCCCTCGAGCGTGCGCCCGTCCTCGGTCTCGGCGACGACACGGAGCCCCCAGAACCCCGGTTCATCGAGGTCGACGCGGCCGGCGTAGACACCGCTGCCCTGCTCGCCCGACAGCAACCGGGGTGCATCCGTCGCGTTCTCGGGCTCGGCGCCGGGCACGGGAAGGAAGCTGGCGGAGACCGCCTGCGTCAGCTCCGCCTCGCCCCCCGCCTCGTCACCGAGGTGTGCGAGTTGGAAGGTCACCTCTCCGAAGGCCAGCAACTCCCGGTCCGGGCTGAGCAGGCCGGTCAGCAGGCGCTGGTCCTCGCCGACCGCGAGGTCGAAGCTGGCCACGGCGATCGCCAGGTCGCTGCCGGTCGACTCGGTGGAGCCGACCGCGGTGTCCTCGGCGGTATCGCCCGGTTCGGCTTCCCCGGTGCCACAGGCGCTTGCGAGCAGCAGGAGTGCGAGCCCGCTCAACAGGACGCGTGAGGGCCGGGATGGCGGGAAGGATCGGCGCACGGTTGGTTCCTTGCCGTGAAGCGTGGATGGGGCCGTGGAGGCGTCTGCGGCGGAAGGTGGTCGGTCGCGTGGGCGGCTGCTGTGGCCGCTTCACGAGGGTACGACGTCACGGACAACCCCTCGTACCGTGGTGGTCGTCCCGTCTGGCAAGCTGGCAGCATGCATCGCCTCACCGCCCCGCTGTTCCTGGCCTGTTGTGCTCTGGCCCTCGCAGCCTGCACCACGCCGGGCGACACCCCGGGGACGGATCCGCCGGTACCCGACAGCGCCGGGACCGACGGATCGACGTTGAACGATGACGGCGGCGAGGTCGACAGCTCCGTCGAGCCCGTCCGGGTCGCCTCGGGTCCGGATCCGGAGACGGCACTGCTCGCCTGGACCATGGCGGAGATGCTCGAACTCCAGGGACTCACCGCCGAGGTCGTGCCGTTCTCGGATGCCAGGGATGCCCGTCGGGCGCTGGAGCTCGGAGAGGTCGATGTGCGCCCGGGCTACACCGGCGAGGCATGGCTGGAGACCCTGGGGCGTCCCGACCCCCCGAGTGAGCCGGGCCAGAGCTACGTCGCCGTCCGTGACCACGATGTCTCCGCGGGCATCATCTGGCTCCGACCGCAGCTGGGGGAGGGCATCGATGAGCCACCGGCCAACGCGACGTTCGCCTTCGTGGTCCGGGGTCCGCCGTCGGTCGACGCGGACATCCGCACCATGTCCCAGCTCGCCTCACGTCTGTCGGAGCAGCCGGACGCCGTGGTCTGTGTGGATCAGGAGTTCGGCAACCGTCCCGATGGGTTACCGGCCGTGTTGTCGGCCTACAGCGTGCGCAGCGACCGCCCCTTCCTGGCCGCGGATCCCAACGAGGCGGTGCTGGGCGTCGCCGCCGGCGACTGTCTGGCCGGTCTGACCACGGCGACCGACGGAGCCGCGTGGCGGGCCGGTCTGCGACCGCTCGTCGACGACCTCCGGGTGTTCCCGGCGTTCGTCCCGCTGCCCCAGATCCGGATCGATGCGGCGACCGCGCGACCCCTGATACGGGTCGCGCTCGGGCCGATGTCGGCAGAGCTGACGACCGGTTCGCTGGGACGGTGGAACGCCCGCATGGCGGCCGGCGAGCCGGTCGAACAGGTCGCGGCGGACGCCGCACGTGTCCTGTTCGAGCGTGCGGGACGCGAGCTGCCGGTCGAGCCCGACGCCTGATGGCGTTTCAGTACCGCCTGGGGACGAAGGACTGATCCTCCAAGGGGGGGCGCACGTAGCCGGTGACCTCCTTGGGTCGGGCCGGCAGCTCGAGCGGATCCGGCGTGTCGTGGCGGTAGTCGAACTGGTCGAGCAGATGGGCGATGCAGTTGAGGCGTGCATGTCGTTTGACGTCGGCGTCCACGACCCACCACGGTGCCTGCTTGATATCGGTGTGGTTGAACATCTCATCCTTGGCGCGCGAGAACTCCTGCCAGTATTCCCGGGACTTCAGGTCCATGGGGGACAGCTTCCACCGCTTGGTCGGATCGTCGTTGCGCGACTGGAAGCGGCGTTCCTGTTCGGCGTCACTGACCGAGAACCAGTACTTGACCAGCGTGATCCCGGACCGCACGAGCATGCGTTCGAACTCCGGGCACGTCCTCATGAACTCGCGGACCTGTTCCGCGGTGGCGAAGCCCATCACCCGCTCGACCCCGGCGCGGTTGTACCAGGAGCGGTCGAACAGCACGATCTCCCCGGCGGCTGGCAGATGTTCGACGTAGCGCTGGAAGTACCACTGGGTCTTCTCGCGGTCGGAGGGCACACCGAGCGCGACGGTCCGGACCACCCGAGGGTTGGTGCGCTCCGAGATGCGCTTGATCACACCGCCCTTGCCCGCGGCATCACGCCCTTCGAAGACCACGATCGCCCGCTTGCCCTCCTCCTTGAAGGTCTGCTGGAGCTTGATGAGTTCCACCTGGAGGCGTTCGAGTTCGGCTTCGTAGACCTTCTTCTTCAGCACCCCCTTCTTGTTGTAATCGTCCTCGCTGAACAGACGCTTGTCATCGAGTTGGCTCACGTGTCCTCCTCCGGTTCAACCTGACCGGTTTCGCTCCGGTCCCACCTGACCGGTCTCGCTCTGCTCGTGCATCGGCGGTGAGCCTCGTCGCTCACCGCGCCGACGTCAACGTCGAGGTGTGCGGCTCGGTCGGCTGCAGGTGCGGTAGGTGCTCGGCGCGGCGGCTGCGATGGTGGATGTCGCAGCCGCGACGTACCGTCCACGTCACGGTCGAACATGCGTTCGATTCATCGGTTCGACGGTGGGAACGACGTCGCAAGGAGGCACGGCGATATGAGCAAGCGGTACCGCGAACCGCTCGACGACGTCGAGGTCGCTGCAGAGGATCCGACGGCGTTCACCTGGCGGGGCCACCGGTACCACGTGCTGCAGGTGCTCGGCCACTGGTACGAGGACGAGAGCTGGTGGCGACAGGCCGACGGTCTGCCCCGACACATCCAACGCACGGACCTGTGGCGGGTCGAGGCCCGCAACGCAGGCCCGACCCGTGGGGTCTACGAGGTGGTGCGGTGCGGCGAGGACTGGCGCCTCGACCGCATCTGGGACTGATGGCCGCGCGGTGACACTGACCGGTCACCCGGTGACGCGTTCACGCACCTGGCGCTTCAGCCGGAACAGGATCGCGTCCATACCGCGCAGCCGCAGGGGGCTGATCGCCTCGGCCAGGCCCATGTCGTTGTAGAAGTCGTCCGGGACGTCCAGGACCTCGTCCGTGGTCGCTCCCGACAGCCCTTCCGACAGGATGCCAGCGAACCCACGGGTCGTCGGCGCCTGGGGCGAGCAGTCGAACCACACCGTGACCGTGTCGTCATCCGCCACCTCGGTGGTGAGGAAGAACGGGGTCTGGCACTCCTCGACCTCCTCGAGCTGTCCGGGGTCGGCGGCGAGATGCTCGGGCAGGTCCGGGACCTTCTCGGAGTACTCGACCAGCAACTCGATCCGCAGCTCGGGTGGCGCAGCGGCGAAGTCGTTCACCACGTTCTCAAGGGCGGTGGGCAGACCCATGGTGTGAAGCTCCTACGCTCGTTGACGACGGCGGGTTCAACCGCCGCTGCAGGCAACGTACCGAGGAGCCCCACGCATGCCGGTCACCGACCACGACACCGACCCGAAGATCACCGCGTACGCCAACCCGAGTGTGCTCGTCTCCACGTCCTGGGTGGAGAGCCACCTCGATGCCCCTGGCCTGGTCGTGGTTGAGTCCGACGAGGACGTCCTGCTCTACGAGACCGGCCATATCCCGGGCGCGGTCAAGATCGACTGGCACACCGAACTGCAGGATCCCGTCACCCGCGATTACGTCGACGGGGAGGGGTTCGCCGAACTGATGCGCTCGAAGGGCATCGGCCGCGACGACACGGTCGTGTTCTACGGCGACAAGAGCAACTGGTGGGCGGCGTACGCCCTGTGGGTGTTCACGCTGTTCGGGCATCCCGATGTGCGGCTCATGGACGGTGGGCGCGACAAGTGGCTCGCCGAGGATCGGCCCGTCACCAAGGACAAGCCGCAGCCCGACCCGTCCGACTACCCGGTCGTCGCCCGTGACGATGCGCCGATCCGCGCCTACCGCAACCACGTCGAGGACCACCTCGAGGTCGCTGGGCAACTCATCGATGTGCGCAGCCCGCAGGAGTTCACCGGCGAACGCACCCACATGCCCGACTACCCCCAGGAGGGGGCGATGCGCGGTGGCCACATCCCGGGTGCCAAGGGCGTGCCGTGGGGCCGTGCCGCGCAGGAGGACGGCACCTTCAAGCCGGTCGAGCAGTTGCGGGAGCTCTACGAACAGGAACAGGGCCTCGCGCCCGATCAGGACACGATCGTCTACTGCCGCATCGGCGAGCGGTCGAGCCACAGCTGGTTCGTGCTGACCCACCTCCTGGGCCACGAGAACGTCCGCAACTACGACGGCTCCTGGACCGAATGGGGCAACCTCGTGCGTGCGCCCATCGAGAAGGGCGACGGCAGCTGAACGCCTGACGGCGAGCCCGGCTCAGCCGGGCCGGAATCACGGCACGGGTCGACACCCGTGCCCGGTGGTGCCCACGCGGCGCCAGCGGTTCCTGGAGCAGCGTCTGGCCGTCTGACGGGTCCCTGTCTCGCCCGTCATCCTGGGTTGGGGCTGCCGCGGGGTGTGGTGGTTGTTCGGGTGCCGTTGGGTGCGGTGAAGGTGGCTTCGTTCGTGGCCGGGTCCAGCGTGAGGGTCCAGCCGCCTTCGTGGACGAGGCGGTGGTGGCGGGTGCAGAGCAGGATGCCGTTGTCGAGGTTGGTGTGGCCGCCGTTGGACCACCAGCGGATGTGGTGGATGTGGCACCAGTCGGGGGGTCGGTCGCAGCTGGGGCCGCGGCAGTGGCGGTCTCGTGCGGTGATCGCGGTGCGCTGCGCCGGTGACCAGGTGCGGGTTGCCCGTCCCACGTCCAGGATCTGTGACTTCGCGTTCATCACGATGCGGGTCAGGCGTGCGTCGCAGAGCAGGCGCTGGGCGGCATCGGGGGAGATGGTCGCGCCGTTGGCGGTGGTCGCCGTCGGTCCCGGGGTCGGTCTGGGGGGCTGGTCGTCCGGTGTTCCGGTGGGATCCTGGTCAGGTCGATCCGCCTTCCCAGCATGTGCGTCGTCGCTCGTGGCCGGTTGGTGGTCGGGGCGGAGGATGATCGAGATGTGGGGGCGGATGCCGCCGGCGACGGGTGCGCCGGCGGCCATGGCGGCTTCGGCGGTGGCGAGCAGTCCGTCGGCGGTGCGTTGCTCGGGGGTGCGACGTTCGCGGATCGGGGTCTTCGGTGGGTCGGGGGTGGTGAACGCGCGGATCGCGGTCGCGACGGTTTCCCCAGCGACGGGGTCGAGTAGGGCGTGGAGCTGCCACATCCCGTCGTCGCGGCGGGTGCAGGAGGCACGCCGTCGGGCGTGGGCGCGGTTCTCGTCGCGGCGCAGCGTGTCGTTGTCCGCGGCCTGTTCGGCGCGGCGGATCTTGTCGTTGAGCTGTTCGGGTGATGACTTGGTGGCGTGGCCGAGGAGCTGTTTCTGGACCTCGTCGGGTGAGCCCAGTTGTCCGCGGCGTGCGGCGCGGCCGAGTGCTGCGGCTTGTTCGGGGCCGAGCTTGCCGTCAGCGAGCGCGTCGGTGGCATCGTCCATGCCGTCCAGGCCCCGGGCGAGTTCGGCCTGTTTCTTGGCCTCGCGGGCGGAGAGCCCCAGCCGGTTACGTAGGTAGGCGTCGGTGCCGCTCATCCCGGCGGCATCGTGGGCCTTGGCCGCGGCGGCGCAGGCCACCAGCCGGGACTTG
>SLHP01000068.1 GCA_007136095.1 Nitriliruptoraceae bacterium | reverse complement strand
GTCATCGGCTCGACCAGCTTCTTGAGCTGGTCGTTCGCCCCGAAGAAGTCGTCGCGGATGAACTGGGCGCCACGGGCCGGGTAGGTCTGCATCTGACCGTCGGGGACCTCGTTCATCCGGTTGATGAGCGAACCCTCGACGTCCCGTGCCAGCAGGTCGTCCCACTGGCGTCCCCACAGCACCTTGATGACGTTCCAGCCGGCGCCGCGGAACACGCCCTCGAGTTCCTGCACGATCTTGCCGTTGCCCCGCACGGGACCGTCGAGTTGCTGGAGGTTGCAGTTGACGACGAACGTGAGGTTGTCGAGCCCCTCACGGCTGGCGACGGCCAGTGCGCCGAGCATCTCCGGTTCTGCGGTCTCGCCGTCGCCGCCGAAGAACCAGACGTGCTGGTCCGAGGTGTCCTTGAACCCACGGTTGTGCAGGTAACGGTTGAACCGCGCCTGGTAGATCGCGTTGAGGGGACCGAGCCCCATGGAGACGGTCGGGAACTCCCAGAAGTCCGGCATCAAACGAGGATGCGGATAGCTCGACAGTCCGCCGGGCTCGACCTCGGCACGGAACCGGTCGAGGCGGTCCTCGGACAGGCGCCCCTCGAGGAACGCACGGGCGTAGATGCCCGGGGAGGCGTGGCCCTGGAAGTAGATCTGATCGCCGCCACCCGCATGGTCGCGGCCGCGGAAGAAGTGGTTGAACCCGACCTCGTAGAGCGATGCCGCGGAGGCGTAGCTGCCGATGTGGCCACCGGTCCCGCGCTCGACGTTGGTGCGGTGGACCATCACCGCGGCGTTCCACCGGATGTGGTGACGGATGCGCCGTTCGATGTCCTCGTCACCGGGGAAGTCCGGCTCACGTTCGGGCGCGATGGTGTTGATGTAGTCGGTGGTCGTCAGGGCCGGGATGCCGATGTTGCTCTGCCGAGCTCGCTCCAGGACCCGGAGCAGCAGGTAGCGCCCGCGCTCCTTGCCGGCGGCATCGACGACCGCATCGAACGACTGGAGCCACTCCGAGGTCTCGACCTCGTCGATGTCGGGGTACTGCGATGCCAACCCGTCGGTGATGATCGGGTGGTCCGCGAAGTGCTGCTGCTCACGCTGCTCGGCCATGGGATCCTCCACGCGCTGGGTGGCAGGGTCGCTCCGGGGTCTCCAGAGACCCGCCAGTCGGCCTCCACGGTAACCCGTCCCGTCGTGACGCGCCCTGCGCTCGCCTGTGGCGGTCGACCCCAGGCTGGGCATTCATCCGATCCGCCCATTAGCGTCCTGCGTATGCGCCGCCTGAGCACGCCCATCATCCTCGTGATCGCCGCCGCGATCCTGGGATCCGCGGGTTGCGTCGAGGTGCGGGACCGGTACGAGGACGTGACCGGCACCGCCGGTGACCTGTCGGATCAGGTCCGCTTCTGCCTGGCGTTGACGCGGGCCGTCAACGCGGTGGAGTCCGGAGCCCCGGACATCGCACGCGACGCGATCGAAGAGGCGGTCATCCACGCTCCTCCGTCGCTGTTGGCCGACGTCCGCGATCTGGCGGACCGGGTACGGGCGGCCGAGGAAGCGGGCCCCGACGCCCTACGCGATCCCGACCTGGTCGCGGATGCCCAGGCCATCCACGACGATGTCCGCGACTTCTGCGACCCCACGTGACCCTGCTTCGGACCACGCCCACGACCTCACGCCCGCCCATCCTTCGAGAGGCACGCTCATGGCCAGTTCCCGCAAGCCGGTGACCCCGGACCAGCGCAGCCGTGACCTGCGCAAGGACCTCAAGACCGTGGAGAAGGAGGAACCCGGTCCCGACCGGGCGGGACGACTCGCCGACCTCGCCCGCGCCGCGCACGACGATCGCCAGCTCAACATGGCCATGCACGCGGCCGAGCTGTGCCTCGCGGAGGACCCCGCAGCGCCGGACCTGCTCGTCGCCGCCTACCGCATCGATGCCGAGGGCGAGGATCACCTGCAGGCCCTCGCCGATCTCCGGGACCTCGCCCGCTACCTCGACCGTCGGGACGTCATCGAGATCGCGGACAGCCACCTCGAATCGGCTGCGCGCGACTGGGTGGCTGCCGGCGACGAGGGTGAACGGCGCTACCGACTCCGGAGCGTGCAGTCGCTGACCTCCCGCGAGCTCGCCGACCAGCTCCGCGACGAACTCGACCGGTGACCGACGCCCCGCTGCCCGTCACCAACGCCGACATCGAGGTCGCCGCACAGCGCCTGGCTGGCATGGTGGGCAGGACCCCGGTGCTCACCTCGCGCACGCTCGACGAGCGGCTGGGCGCGTCACTGTTCCTGAAGGCGGAGCACCTCCAGCGGGTCGGGGCGTTCAAGATCCGCGGGGCGGTGAACGCGCTCACCGCCATCGACCGGTCGGTGCGGGCCAGGGGCGCGGTCGCGTTCTCATCCGGCAACCACGCGCAGGCGGTCGCCTGCGCCTGCAGGATCATGGGTGTCCCAGCCACGATCGTGATGCCGACCGACGCGCCGCCGGTGAAGCTCGCCGCGACCCGTGCGTACGGTGCCGAGGTCGTGACCTACGACCGGTACACCGACGACCGCGCCGCCATCGCCCGGGAGATCGCCACCCACCGGGGGGCGACCCTGATCCCGCCGTTCGACCACGCGGACGTCATCGCCGGTCAGGGGACGGCGGCCAGGGAACTGTTCGCGGACGTCCCGGACCTCGACCTGCTGGTCGTGCCGGTCGGCGGCGGCGGGCTGCTCGCCGGCAGCGCCGTGGCCGCGGTTGCTGCAGCACCCGGCATCAGGATCATCGGGTTTGAACCCGGTGGCCGGCGGGCGGCCCGCGATGCGGTGGAACAGGGCCGGGTCGTCGAGGTCGCCGTCCCCCGGACCGTGCTGGACGGTCAGCAGACGACCCACATCGGGCACCTGGCGCTCCCGATCCTCCAGGCCCACGTGTCCTCGATCGTCGGTGTCGACGACGACGTGGTGCTCCAGACCGTGCGGACCCTTGCGGTCCGCATGAAGCAGGTCGTCGAGCCGTCGGGAGCGTGCGGCTTGGCCGCGATCCTCGATGGACGGATCGACGTCGCCAGGCGGCGGGTCGGCGTGCTGCTGTCGGGCGGCAACATCGCTCCCGATGTCCTCGCCGACGCACTCACCCACCGCGACGACCTGGCCTGGTAGTGCGCGTCAGTTGACGTGCTGGAGGGTCCAGCGATCGCTCCACCGTGCGCGGACCACGCCGTAGGTGGCCGCAGCCGTCAACAGGTCGCCGACCTCCAGGGCCTCGATAGCCTGCCACAGGTCCTCGCAGGTCGTGTCGCCCCGGAGCTCCTCCGGGGTGAACAGCGACGCCACCCGCGCGTAGTCGAGCTCCAGCAGGGAGGCCGGGTCGAACGTGTCCACCCATGCGGTGATCGACGCGAGCGCAGCGAGGATGTCCTCACCGTCCTCCAGGGTGTCCTCCACGACCTCGATCGCCTGCTCCAACCGGTCCAGCGCCTGATCGCAGGTCGAGACGTAGACGAGCCGGGGGCCGTGCCCCTCCGGATGCTCGCGCAGCCGTCGCTCGGACGGGTCGAACGCGACGAACCAGTGCAACGGCACAGACCAGGGCTCGTCGATCACGTGCGGCATCCGACCGCTGGTTGACAGCGATTCGAAGACCCCGCGCAGGCGCTGGTCCGGCACGAACGCGTCCGCCACCGCGTCGGGGATGGTGCGCCGGAATGACTCCATCGCGACCGCGGCACGCAACTCGAGGTCGAGCGGACAGACGAGCACCTGACGTCCCGCGCGCCGTACCAGGGCGGCGTCCGGGCCCGGCGACGCACGACCGGTCAACAGGCGGGTGGCGGCCGCATCCTCGACGTCGGCGTGCTCCGTGCGTGTGAGACCACCCGCAGCCTCGACGTACGAGGCCCAGCGCTCACGTTCCCGCGGAGGGAACGACTCGAGCGGGGAGAAGACCTTCAGTTGCGCACGTGGAACCGGCATGTCCGGACCGTAGCCGACGACCGGGACGTGGGGCGGCGCCTCGTCGCACCCGTGGGCGCCACCTGGCAGTAGCCTCCCCCACCTCGCCGAGGTAGCTCAGTCCGGCAGAGCAACCGCCTTGTAAGCGGTCGGTCAGGGGTTCGAATCCCCTCCTCGGCTCCGAACCGTCAGAGGCCCGCGTCGTGGTGGATGCCGGCCGGGGTCAGCGGATCGGTGACGCGGTGCGTCCCGGTCAGATGACCGGCATCTCCCGAGGCGCGCGGCGGCTCAACAGTTCGGCACCGTCAGCCAGGACCAGCACGTCCTCCTCATGCACCATGGTGCGGCCGGGCGCGATGGTGAGTCCTGGTTCGAGCGTGATGACCATGCCCGGCCGGAGCACGGTGTGATCGGTCCGGGTGTGCGAGGGCCACTCCGTGAGCTGCAGGCCCAGTCCGTGCCCGAACCGGCCAACGTTGCCAGCGCGGTAGCCGTCGCCCTCGATCACCGCGGCCATGGCCGTGAACAGCCCCGAGCAGCGCGCACCGGGTTGGATCGCCGCGAGGCCGGCATCGACGGCGCGGTGGAGGGTGTCGTAGGCGCGGCGGACAGCATCGTCCGCGCGTCCGATGGCGACGTTGCGGTCGAAGTCGCAGAAGTAGCCGTCGTGGACGGCACCGGTATCGAGCATCAGCACATCCCCGGGACGAAGTGGCTCGTCGGTCGGTGGAGAGATGACGTCGGCGTAGCCACCGGGCCCGGCGCCGCCGACGAGGTAGGGGACGTCATCGGCGCCCCGCTCCAGCAGGTCGATCCGGAAGCGACGGAAGACGCTCGACAGCTCGACGCCCTCACCGGCGATGTCCGCCAGTGCGTCGAACGCGTCGCCCGCCCGGTGACAGATGTGGCGGATCTTGGCGATCTCCGGGGCCGACTTGACCATGCGGACGGCCGCGACGGTCGGTGTGGCGTCGACGACGTGCATCTCCGGGATTGACGCACGCAGCCGCGACCAGTCGGCCAGCGGCATACGCAGGTGGGTCTCCGGACCCATCGGCACCCCGACCGTTCCGCGGACGCCGACCAGTTCCCGGATCGCCGTGGCCAGCAGCGTGACACCGTCGTCAGCCGGCACCGGCGCCGGCCAGGTCCGGATGTCGGTGACCCATGTGGCCGCCATGGCGGGAGCCCCGATCTCCGGGATGACCGCCGCCGGTGGGCCGAGCGCGGGGAGCAGGAGGAACCAGGGCCGGGTGGGGCTGTGCCAGAACGGTGTGTCGAAGCCACTGAGGTAGCGCACGTCCGGCTCGGTCGTGAGGAGCAGCAGGTCGATGCCCGCCGCGGCCATCCCGGCCTGGAGGCGCTCGGCGCGGGCCTCGAACTCCTGCTCCTCGAAGCCCCGTGGGGGTGACGGGGCGGTCACGGACCGAGCCATCCGCGCACCAGCGCGCACCAGTACCCGACGCCGAAGGGGATGGCCGCGTCGTTGAAGTCGTAGCTCGGGTGGTGCAGTGAGCGGCCATGGGGACCCTCGATGCCGTTGCCGAGCACGACCAGGCAGCCCGGCCGGTGGTTGAGGTACTGCGCGAAGTCCTCGGAGAATCCCATGCGACCGGCTGTCGCGTCGACGCTCATCCCATCGGTCCGTTGCGCCGCTCGGACGGCCGCATGCGTGGCCGCCTCCGTGTTCACCACCGGTGCGAACTCACGGCGGTGATCGATCTGTGCGCGGGCGCCGTGCGCCGCTGCCACTCCCGCGGCGATGCGTTCCATGCGCGTCCGGATCGTGCTGCTGACCCGGTCGTCGTACCCGCGCGAGTCACCCCGGATGGTGACCTGCCCGGGGATGATGTTGCGGGCTCCGTCGGTCACGAACTCGGTCACCGAGACCACGGCGTGGTCGGCGGGATCGACCGCCCGCGAGACGACGGTCTGCAGGGCGAGCACCATCTCGGCGCCGGCGACGAGCGGATCGGTGGTGTGCTGGGGTGCGGATGCGTGTCCGCCGCTGCCATCGATCTCGATGGTGAACACGTCCTCGAACGCGGTGAACGTGCCCACCCGGGTCGCCAGGTGACCGACCGGTAGGCCAGGCAGGTTGTGCAGGCCGAACACGGCGTCGATCGGGAAGCGGTCGAGAAGGCCGTCGTCGATCATCGCCTGCGCCCCGCGTCCGGTCTCCTCGGCCGGTTGGAAGATGAACTGCACCGTCCCGTCGAGGTCCTCGGCCTGCGCCAGTGCCTGCGCGGCGCCGAGCAGCATCGTGATGTGGCCATCGTGGCCACAGCCGTGATGGGCGCCAGCGATCTGCGAGGTGTGGGCGAGGTCCCCGCGCTCGTCGATGGGCAGCGCATCGAGGTCCGCACGCAGCCCGATGCTGCGCTGGGCCGTGCCCCGACGCAACGTGCCGACCACGCCACTGCCACCGACCTCCATGGTCACCTCCAGGCCCGCGTCGTCGAGCTGTTCGGCGACACGGTCTGCGGTGGCGGCGACGTCGAAACGTGTCTCTGGATGTTGGTGCAGGAGGCGCCGGAGCGCGGTCAGGGCGGCGAGGTCGTCGGGGCTCACGATGTGTGCTCCAGCGATTCGGTGATGATGGCCACCACTTGGCTGTCGGCATCCAGTCCGAGGGCGTCGCGATGGCCATCGGCATGGTGCAGGACCGCCACACCGGCCGCGCCGGACGGGGTGGTGTCGATCCCGTGGGCGCGCAACAGCTCCACGGTGGCCTGCACCTCGTCGTCACTGATCGTGACGAAGGCATCCGCGGCACGGGCGAGTTCGTCGAGCGCCAGGATGGACGGTTCCTTGCAGTCCAGCCGACCCATCGAGGACGCAGGCCCGGGTGCGGCCACGGGACGGCCCGCGCGGATGCTGGCCTGCAGCGCCGGCGCACGCGAAGGTTCGACGACCACCACCGTCGGTCCATCGCCCCAGCGCTCCCGCACGAGTGCGGTCACTGCGGCCGCCAGACCGCCGACGCCCGCCTGGACGACCACATGCGTCGGCGGAGGCTCGATCGCCTCGACCATCTCCGCGGCCATCACCAGGTAGCCCTTCATCACCCGGGCAGGAACATCGAGGTAACCCGGCCAGGACGAATCCGACAACAGGACCCAACCATGATCCCGTGCCTCCTGCTGGGCGGCGGCCATGCTGGCCTCGTAGTCGCCGCCCGCCCGCACCACCGTGGCGCCACGTTCGCGCAGCCGCCCGGCGAATGCCTCCGGCACGGTCTCGCTCAGGTAGACCCGCGCCTCGGCGCCGAACACCGCGGCAGCGGCAGCGACCGACATGCCGTGGTTCCCCGCGCTCGCACAGGCGAACACCGTCCCCTCCAGGGCCACCGCCAGTTCCTCGACGCTGGCCTGGTGGTCCGGGCGGTCCATGCGGTCGGTGGCCATCCGCGCGATCACGTACCCCGCGCCCAACGCCTTGAAACTGCCCAAGCCCATCCGGGCACGCTCGTCCTTCACGTCCAGCTTCCCGACCCCGGATCGCTCGGCGAGTCGCGGCAACGTGAGCAGGGGGGTCGGGGCATGCACGGGACACCGGGCCAACAACGCCTGCGCGTCGGTCGGGTCGACGCGAAGGCGACGCTGCTCGGCGATGCCCCCGATCGGCAGGCCCGCACCGCGGAACGGGTTGTCGTCGACATCCATAGTGCTCCTCCGGTCAGCCCGTCGATGCGGGCGGTGAGGGGTGCTGGTCCACTCCTCGGCGGCGATCACTGTCGTCCCCTGACCCGTCCGTCGTGGCCGTGGTGGTGCGGGGCAACTCGATCGTGAACCGGGCCCCGCCACCGGGCCGTTCATCGAGGCGTACGCAGCCGCCGTGCGCCTCGACGAACCGGCGGACGAGCGACAGCCCGATACCGGTTCCCGGCGATGCCTGCATGGACACGCCACGACCCTGCTGGAACGGGTCGAAGATGCGATCCCGATCCGACGGCGCAACGCCGGGCCCATCGTCCTCGACGATCAGATGGGCGCCGTCATCGGTCGGCGTGACACGCACCCAGACGTTGCTTCCCTCGGGGGTGTGGCGGCCCGCGTTGCGCACGAGGTTGTCGATGACCCGATCGATCATGACCTGGTCGAGGGGCAGCGTGACCGGGGCCAGATCGAGGTGGAACCAGTGGGTCGGTGCCTCCCGGCTGCGCACCGAGCGGCGTGCGAGATCCGCCAGGTCCACCTCCTGCAGGCGGGGCGTGACCTCGCTGCGACTGAGCCGATCGACGTCCAACAGATCGTCCATCAGCACCTGCAACCGCTTGGCGTTGGCCAGGAGCCGTTCCAGGTAGTGGACCAGGTCCGGATCCGTCTGCACGACGTACCGTCTAGCCGTCTCGGCGAAGCCCAGCACGCTGGTCAACGGCGTGCGGAGTTCGTGGGACACCGCGGAGAGGAACGCGGTCTTCATCTCGTCGAGTTCACGCAACTCCTCGGCGATCCGACGCTCCTGGGCGAGTTCCTCGCGCGTGCGTTCGACCGCCTCCTGCTGGTCGGTGATGTCCCGGGCGATCCCGATGACCGCCACCGGCTGACCACGCTCCATCAGCACCGTGCGCCGATCCTCGATGACGATCCAGCGTCCGTCCTCGCGTTGCCAGCGGCTGACGAAGGTGCCTCCCTCCGGCTCGACCACCGATCCGAGCGCCGACTGGCGATCCTCCGGGTGGGTCTGCTCCACGATCAGTCGACGGTCGCGCAGCAGGCGATCGCGGGGGAAGCCGAGGAGCGTCTCGGCAGCGGCGTTCAGGTACTCGAGCCGTGGCTGATCGCGGACGTCCAGGCGGTAGATCACGTCCTGGGCGTTGTCCGCGATGAGGCGGAACTGCTGCTCGGACGCGGCCAGGGCGTCGGTCGCCCGGACCTGCGCCGACAGGTCCTGGTAGGTCGCCGACAGACCGACGTCACGACCATCCGCGTCCCGGATGAAGGCCAACGACACCCCGACCGGGATCTCCCGTCCGTCGCGTGCACGTCGGTGCGTCTCGACGTAGGAATCCCGGAGGCGGCCCGCCCGCATCTCACGCTCGGGGTGGCGAACCGGAACCGCGTCCGGGTCGTGCGTGTCGATGAGGGTGATGTCGCGGCCGATCGCCTCCTCCGCGCTCCACCCGAACAGGTGCACCGCGCCCTGGTTCCAACTCGTGATGATCCCGTCGATGTCCATCCCGACGATCGCCAGGTTCGCGGAGTCCACCAGGGCGGCCAGGCGGGCCTCGAGCTCACGGGACCGTCGCCGTGCCGTCGCATCCGCCACCATGCCGAGGACCCCGTCGACCTCGCCCTCCGCCGACCGGACGGGTTCGAGCCAGACGTCCCAGTACCCACCGCGCCAGGCGAACTCCTCGCGCAGCCCCTCACCGGTGAAGGCCTGCTCGATCGCCTCCGACAACCGGGGCGCCGCCGGGTCGTCCCACCGGCGCAACGCGAAGCGCTGCCCGGCCGGATCGTCGATCGGTACGTCCTCATCGACCGCGAGCATCTCCACGACCCGATCCTGGTCGACGGAGAACATGGTGAACGGCACCGCTTCCATCACCTGCTGTCGGCGCCGCTCGCTGGATGACAACGCGACCTTCGCGGCCCGCCGTTCGAGGTGGGTGGTCAGGGCCTCGGTGACCGCGCGGGCCAGTTCGCGCTCCTCGGGGATGAGCGCCGCCCCTCCCTCGACGTAGCCGAGCCGGAGACGGCCGGTGGTGCGACCACCGACGGGCACCGCAACCTCGACATGATCGGCGAAGGCACCATCCGCTCCCGCGGTGGACCGGCGTTGATCCACCTCCAGTTCAGCCCGCGCGGCCCGGGGGAACTGCAGCCCCGACGGGAGGATGCGGACGATGCGGTGCACCAGTTCGTCGAGGGACAGATCCTCCTGGATCGCCACCTGGACCTCCCGCAGGGTCCACAACTCCTTGACACGTTCCTGGAGGCTCTGCTCGGTCGCACGCCCCTGCAGTTCGTTGTCGAGCGCCAGGCCCACGACGCCCGCCAGGTCACGTTGCTCCGGGGAACTGTCGGTGGGGAGCACGAGCCCGTCCAGGAACCGGCCCTGGACGCCGATGATGGCGCCATACAACTGATCGGTCCCGATGACGCGGTCCAGCGGCAGGTGCGCGAGCGAGCCGACCGCGGCCAGGCACGTCACACGCGCGCGGTCGCTCTCCGGCCCAGCCGTGCGGTAGACCGCGAGGCCGGGCAGCCCCCACCACTCCCGCAGGCCCGAGACCGCGGCAGTCA
The DNA here is from genome assembly GCA_007136095.1 of Nitriliruptoraceae bacterium. Lineage (GTDB taxonomy): Bacteria > Actinomycetota > Nitriliruptoria > Nitriliruptorales > Nitriliruptoraceae > CSSed11-175R1. The sequence goes on along the minus strand of SLHP01000068.1, from coordinate 1,583 downwards.
AGGCGTCCTCGTGCGGATCGAGTCCGGCGAACAGGCCGCGCAGCCGGGCCAGCAGCCCGGCGAGCTCCTCGAACGCGGTGCTCATGTCACGTGTCGTCGGCCGTGAGGAACCGGTCGTGCCAATCGAGGACGATGTCGAGGCGTTCGACCCGGTGCTTCGGCGAGCCGGACCGGCTCAACTCGTGGCCCTCGTCAGGGAACCGGACCATCTCGGTGGTCGTTCCGCTGCGCTTCAGCGCGACGAAGAACTGCTCGGCCTGCTCGATCGGACACCGCCAGTCGTGCTCGCTGTGCAGGACCAGGGTCGGGGTGGTGATCCGATCCGCGGTCGCCAACGGGCTGGCGTCGTGATGGACGCCGGGGCCATCGATCAGGGACGATCCCAGGAACATCCGGTCGAAGTACGGCCCGATGTCGGAGGTCCCGGAGAACGACTCCCACTGCAACAGGCCCCGTTCGACGATGGCGGAGGCGTAGCGGTCCGTCCGGGCGAGCAACCTCGCCGTCGCGTAGCCGCCGTACGACCCTCCCATGATGCCGACCCGTCCGGGATCCGCCTGCGGGTAGCGCTCCAGCGCCGCGTCGACCACTGCCTCGAGGTCCCGGGTGTCGACGCTGTCCGCCTGCGACCAGGCACCCACCACGGCGCGGCACCAGTCGATTCCGCGACCGGATGATCCGCGCGGGTTCGTGGCCACGACCAGGTACCCCGCGCCGGCGCCGACCTGGAACTCGTCGAAGAAGTGCTCGGCGTACTGCGCGGTCGGGCCACCGTGGATCATCAGCAGGACCGGCACCGACCGGTCGGCGGCGGTGTCGAAGCCGTCGGGCAGGACCGCCCAGACGTCCAGTTCAGCGCCATCCCGATCGAAGGTGAAGCGTTGCGTCGGACGGATGTCGAGCTTCCGGCGCTGGCCGGGCGTCAGGTCGGTCAGGCACCGCTCCGTACCGTTCTCCAGCCAGTACAGCTCCCCCGGTGTAGCGGGGTCGGTCGCGGTGAACACGAGAGCCGAACCGTCGGGTCGTGCCGCGTAGCCGGTCACACAGCGTCGGCCCCCCACGACCTCGGTCACGGCGTGGTCGGACCCGTCGGCCGCCGAACGGGGGTCGAGACGGACCACGCTGGTGCTGCCACGACCCTCGAGGACGGTGTAGATGGCACCGTCGACGAACCGGGGCCCGACCGGTGTGGCCGGGGGTGAGCCCGGATTGACATCGAGGTCGAGCGCCGCGGTCAGACAGGTCAGCGACGGATCGGTGCCGTCACGCTCGTCCACCCGCCAGATCGCCTGTGGCGCCGGCCAGTCGAAGGGATCCGCCAGACCGGTGAGGTGGACCGTGCCGTCCGCGGCGTAATCCACGGCGGCCCACATGCCCGGGGTGGCCAGGGGCCGCTGCCCGCCGGTCGCCAGGTCCAGTTCCATCGGTTGGTTGTGGGGGTCGGTCTCCGACCGGTCCGGCGCGTCGGACAGGAACCCGATCGCCGCACCGTCCGGTCGCCAGACGGGTGCGTCCTGTTCCAGCTCGCCGGGGGTCAGGCACCGCGGACGACTGTCACCCGCGACGTCGACCAGCCACAGGCT